>JBBRCA010000099.1:0-10686 GCA_038205325.1 Terriglobales bacterium
CAAGCGGCGGTAAGAGCATAGGGGTTAACGGATGTCCGGGCACTCAAAATGGGCGACAATCAAGCATAAGAAGGGCGCGCTGGACGCTAAGCGCGGCAAGATTTTTACGCGCCTGATCAAGGAAATTACCATCGCGGCCAAGGGCGGCGGCGGCGATCCGGATGGCAATCCGCGGTTGCGCGGCGCCATTGTGGCGGCCAAGGCGGAGAATATGCCCGCCGACAACATCAAGCGCGCGATCCAAAAGGGCACGGGCGAGCTTGAGGGCGCGGCGTATGAAGAGATGACGTATGAAGGCTATGGGCCGGGGGGCGTAGCGATTATCGTTGAGGTGCTGACCGACAACCGCAACCGCGCGGCGAGCGAAATTCGTCATGCGTTTGCGAAGAATGGTGGCAATTTGGGGGAGACCGGGTCGGTGGGCTATATGTTCACCAAGAAGGGCGTTATCGTGGTCGCAAAGGGCGCGGCGGACGAGGACAAGCTGACCGAGATCGTGCTCGATGCGGGCGCGGAAGACCTGAGCGATGAGGGCGAGAACTGGGAGATTATTACGGCGCCGAAGGACTTCGAGGCGGTGACCAATGCGCTGAAGGCCGCGAAGATCGCGCCGGAGCACGGTGAGGTGACGATGATTGCTTCTACGTACACCAAGCTCGAAGGCGCGCCCGCCGCGGCGATGTTGCGGCTGCTGGATGTGATTGAAGACCTCGACGATACGCAGAATGTCTACTCGAACTTCGATATGGACGAGGAAACGGTTTCGGCGTAGAGCGATGCATTTCGAGATGCGAGAGCCGCCCTCCTTGAATGGAATGGCGGCTTTCGATTGTGAGGCTGGATGAAGACGTTGAAGCGGTTTGCGGCGCTGCTGGCATGTGCCGCGACGGGAGTTTGTGGGATTTGTGCCGCCCAGCGCGGGGTGGATGTGACGCCTGTGGCTGCGCTTTCGAGTTCGACGCCGTGGGAATTTGGCACGCTGGTCGAGGGCGGCGTTGGGCTCCAGGACCGCAGCGACTTTGGCTTCCTGATGGTCGGTGGCCATGCCGGAAAGGTGCTGACGCGGGAGCTTGGCAGTGGGCTACTGAAAGGCAACTTTGAGTATGCCGTCGAAGTGTTTCCATTGTGGCAGTCGTACACGCCGAAGTTTCAGCGCATTCTCTGTCCGCCGGGAACCACCAGCGCGGCTCAGTGTAGTGCGCCCTACACCGTGGGTGGCACCTTTACAGGGGCGAGCGTGACGCCCATTATTCTGCGCTGGAATTTCACGCATGGTGAACGCCTGATGCCGTGGATACAGGGCGCGGGCGGTGTCGTCTGGACAAACCATAAATATCCGGCGGTCGGGAACACGAACTTTCTCGATCCGACGCAGACTGGGCCGGGTTCCGACACCAGCGTGTGGAACTTCACCCCGCAGTTTGGGGTGGGGGCGCACTATTTTGTGAGGTCGAGACGGTCGATAGACGTTAGCGCCAATGCGATTCATGTTTCGAGCGCGAGTTTAGGGGACAAAAACCCGGGCGTCAATACGAGTGTGCAATTCTCGGTGGGGTATAGCTGGTGGAAGTAGCGCGGTACGCCGAGGCTAGAGCGGAGGAAGAGTACCGGTACCGACTACCTTGAACTCGACATCGAACGTATTGCGAATTGCTTTGTCGCCGAGACCGGAAAAGAAATTTGTGGAGTTGTACACAATGCCGTAGATTGTTCGGTCGAGGGTTACTTTACCCGTGACGATAAATTGGCCGCCGTTGCCGGAAAGGGTCACGGGCGACCGGAAAGCGGATGTTTTGTCCTTAAGGGTGAGCGTCCCGGTGACCATGCCCTTGATTTTGTCGAACTGTTCTAGCTTGAGGGTCGCTATGGGAAAGCG
Organism: Terriglobales bacterium; assembly: GCA_038205325.1. Classification (GTDB taxonomy): domain Bacteria; phylum Acidobacteriota; class Terriglobia; order Terriglobales; family Acidobacteriaceae; genus Granulicella. Next base: position 1,877 of record JBBRCA010000099.1, read on the forward strand.
GTCTACGTCAAAGAAGTCGGAGCCCTTGAGATGATGCGTGAGGTCTGCGTTGGACTGGTTGAGGCTCTTCATGTCGATGGTCATGAGGGCGCCGGTGAAACGGCCGTTCAGGAAGGTGACCTGGCCGCCAGTAACGGCGAGAGTGCCGGAAGGGGCATAGGTTCCGACTTCGGCGTGGCCGGTCCAGGTGAGGGAGGTTGCCGTCGGATCGATCGGCAAAGTTGTGGCAGTCTTCTGTGCGCGAAGGCCGACCGACGAGAGCGACAACCCAACTACCAGGATATTGACAATCAGCTTCATGGCTAGAGCATAGCTTATGCTCACATGGGCGCGGGAGAGAGGGTCGTTGAAGTTCGGCAGAAGGCACATTCCAGTAGCAACTGTTGATCGATACAAACGTCGGACGGGTATATAGAGTGGTTTGCGATGTGTGGGAAACGCAGAAGAGAAGGAAGCAGGGATGACAGGGCCGATTGTTGAGTGCGTTCCGAATTTCTCCGAGGGCGCGGACGCTGAAAAGATTCGCGAGATTGTGCGGGCCATGCGCGTGGAGGGAGTGCATCTACTCGACTTCTCGCTGGACGCCGATCACAATCGTTCCGTTGTGACAATCGCAGGCACGCCCGAGGCCGTCGTCGAGGCGGCGGTGCGAGGGGCGGGCAAGGCCGCGGAGTTGATCGACCTGACCCAGCAGAGCGGCGTGCATCCGCGGATTGGTTCAGCCGATGTGATTCCGTTTGTGCCGTGCAGCGGAATTTCGCTGGTTCAGTGCGCGGTGCTGGCGCGGCAGGCGGGGATGGCGATCTGGCAGAGATTTGGGGTGCCGGTGTATTTCTATGAAGCGGCGGCGGCGAGGCCGGATCGTGTGAATCTGGAAGATGTACGGCGTGGGCAGTTTGAGGGGTTGCTGAAAGATTCCGTGAAAGATGCCAGGCGGCAGCCCGATATCGGCGGCCCGGAGCTGCATCGCACGGCCGGGGCGAGCGCGGTGGGGGCGCGTAAGTTCCTGATTGCGTACAACGTTTATCTGGCGCTGAATGGGCGGGAGTCGGATGTGGCACTGGCGCGGGCGATCGCCAAAGACATTCGGGCGTCGAATGGGGGCTTGCTGGGCGTGAAAGCAATGGGGGTGCGGGCCAATGGGCGCGCCCAGGTGAGCATGAATATAACGGATTTTCAGCAAACGCCGATGAGCAAGGTATTCGCCGCCGTGTGCGAAGTCGCGCGCAAGCACGGGGTTGGAATCGCCGAGGCCGAGCTTGTCGGTCTGATTCCCGAGCAGGCTTACGAGCCGAATGCGGAGTGGGTACGTCAAACATTGGGGTTCGATCCGGAGCAAAAAGTACTCGAACGCAGACTGCACCATCCGCTGGATTGGCCGTAAAGCTTGCGAGAGCGGATGATTCAGGAAACAATATAGAAAGAAAGAATAGACATCGAATAACATGTGTGCCGGAAGGCATGTTGAGGAGCTTGAATGATGAAGTTTTGGCGGTATGGAATAGCAGTCGCGGCGATGGCGTTGGGGATGGCACCGTTAGGGTCGAACGCGGCGCAACTGAGCGGCGACGCTAAGGCCTCGATTCCGCGCGACGTGCAGCAACTTATTGTCGTCGACTACAGGGCGATGCAGAACTCTCCGGCGGCGATGCAGTTGAAGGACCGCGTGCTTCCGCCTGAGTTGAAGCGGTTGGAGTCGGCGTTGAAGAACTCCGGGCTGAAGGTGGACCAGGACGCCGATACGCTAGCATTTGCGGCGTTCCGCGCGCCCGGTAGCGATGGGTCGCGAATTATCGGCATCGCGCAAGGGCAGTTTCACTCTCGGGCGATTCTGGCCTATTTCGCCAAGCAGAAGACCAAGCCGGTGATGGTACGCAATACGAGCCTGTATCCGATGGGGACGGCGGGCATGAGCGTCGCTTTCCTGAACCAGACGACGATGGTATTCGGTGACCGCGAGGCGGTGCGCTCGGCCATCGATGCGCGCGACGGCCTCGCTCCGAACTTCCTCGGCAACGGCGACATGATGAACGAGATGGCCGCTGTCGACCAGCGCGCGGTGTGGAGCTTGCTGGACCAGAAGGGCACCCAAACGATGATGAAGAGCGTGCTCGGCGAAGCTTCGCAGCTTGCTGACTATGAGACCGTCAAAAACCGCATGAGGAGCGCGCGCTACACGATGGATTTTGCGAACGGCGTGCGTTTTGAGATGGCGGTTGTAATGGGCGACACCATCACCGCAGCCACCGCGGCGACGTTGATGAAAGGCGTGATGATCTTGAGGAAGACATCGGGATCTCCGCTGGAGAAGTCGGCGCTGGATGAGACCGCGATCGATTCGAGTGCGGCGACGCTGACGATTTCGTACTCGTCTTCGGACAGCCAGTTTGCGAGCTTGCTGAGTTCTCCGCTGTTTCAATCCGTTGTGAAGTGACCGGAAGGCCGGTGAAATGACGAAGCGGCCAGCGGGCCACTTTTGTCGTTTAAAAGCTGTAGTAGGAAGTCGCCGCCGCCCGGTTTTCAATGAGCTATGAGGTGTGAGTGTGAGGGGGCGCGGATTTTGTTGTGGGGGAGTCGGAGCCGCATTTGGTTTTTTCGCAGCGGGCCATGATGGCGCCGCGGAGGCGGGTGCTTAGGTCGTCTGGGAACTCGTACACTTCGTTGCCACGGTACACTTCGATGGTTTTGCGCGTGGTGTCGACGACGACTTCGCAGTGGTGGCAAGCGCCAAGGTGTTGTTTGACTTCGGCGAGCAGCTCGGGTTCGATCTTGCCATCGAAAAAATCGGTGAGTTTTGCAAGGAAATCCGTGCAGTTCACTTGGGGGCCTCACTCTTCTGCCTGAAATACCGGCTGAGACGCTCGCGCAATTGTAAACGCGCGCGCAGCAGCCGCGACTTAACCGCTGGAACACTCAAGCCGAGTGCGTCCGCTGTTTCTTCGGTCGACAAGTTTTCGATGTCACGGAGTGTGAAAACGGTTCTAAAACCTGGGGGGAGGCCGGCGATTGTTTTGCGTAGGATGTCGCCGAGCTCGGATTGGGAGTAGATCTGTTCGGGATTAGGCCGCCACTCGGCGAAGTCGCGGGGGATGGAGCCTTCTTCGGTCTGGATGTCCTGGTCCATGGAGACGGTCTTGGAGGTCTTGCGCTTGCGCAGGCGCATCAAACTCTCGTTGACCGCGATGCGGACCAGCCAAGTGGAAAATTTCGAATTGCCCTTAAATTGGTCGAGCTTCTGAAAGGCCTTGAAGAAGACGTCTTGGGTAATGTCTTCGGCGTCTTCGCGGTTCTGGGTAATGTGATTGGCGGTGCGGAAGATCTGGCGCTGGTACTGCTTGACCAACTGCTCGTAGGCGGCATTGTCGCCGGCGCGGGTGCGCGCGATGAGATCGACGTCGGGGTGGACTTCGATGGCCGGGGGGAGGGGTTCGGCGATGGTGGAGGAGGGCGCCATGTTCGCGTTGGGTTAGTGTACAGGACGGCCTCGCGAGACTCGTGGCGGGCGCGATTGCGGTTGGCGTCTTATTTGTGTTGAGGGATGAGTTTAAGTTGTGATCTGAGGCGGTTATTCGAGGGGGTTCGTGAAAGGGTGAAGAGACGTATTCCAGAAGCGGGCGGGGCCTTAGAGTTTAAGAAGAAGGTGGTGCGATTGAACAAGCTGAGAAATTTTGTAGGGCGGGTGTGCGTGCTGACGATGCTGGCGTCAGTGGTTGGTGCGCAGACGTCGAAGAAGCATGTTGCTGCGCAGAGGACGGCGAAGAAGCATGTGGCTGCGAAGAGGTCGGCGAGCAAGTCGCACCGCGTTGAGGGAAAGAAAGCGAAGGCGAAGGGCAAGGTTATAGGCCGAGCGGTGAAGGAAGCGCCGACCGCGGAGAGCCGGCGGTTGGCGCGCGCGTTTACAGCTTCGGCGCAGTTGCGTCCGATGGCGCAACAGTTGGTGGCGGCGCGGACACCTGCGGCGTACACCGGTGTCGCGGCGTATGCGGTCGCGCATCCGGGAGAGGCTGCGGCGGCGGCGCAGCTCGCGCTGGGCCATGCGTATGCGCTTGACCGGCGTTATCCTGAGGCCCAGGCTGCGTTTCGGCTGGCGACGCGCGGCGATGCGCTGGCGGACTACGCGGACTACCTGGGCGCGCAGGCGGCGTTGCAGGCCAATCGCGGCGGCGAGGCGTACGCGCTGCTGGATCGTTTTGACGAGCGGCATCCGGGCAGCATTCTGAGCGCGAACGTGCCAGTGCTTCTGGCGAATGCACATCTTCAGCAGAATGACGGGCAGGGTGCGCTGGCGGTGCTGATGCCACTGGCGGGGACCGCAGCTGCGGCCAAGACGGATGTTCGATTCGCGACTGCCAGGGCGTATCAGACGACGGGCAATGCCACGCAGGCGACGGAGTTGTATCGCGGGATTTATCTGAACAATCCTCTGAGCAACGACGCGGCTGGCGCGAGGGCGCAGTTGCAGGCGATGAATGTTCCGCTGTCGGCGGGCGACCGCAAACGCCATGCGGACGCAATGTTCAACGCGAAGCATTATGCGGAGGCGCAACTGGAGTACCGCGCGCTGCAAAAAGATGGCGCGGCGCTCACGCAGGCGGATAAGGACGCGTTGGAAATATATGCGGCGGTGTGCGATCTGCGGCTGAAAAAGCTGGCGCGTGGCGATGTGGAGCGCTTGCCCGTGACCGGCGACGATAGCGCGGCGTTGAAGCTGTATCTGGAGTCAGAGCTGCGCCGGGAGGCGAAGGATTTCGAGGGTCACGATGCGCTGGTGGCGCAGATGCTGGAGCGGTATCCACAAAGCCGGTGGCTGGAGGAGGCGTTGTACTCGGGCGGAAATATGTACACCGTCAAGCGCGATGCGGTGCGCGCGATCAACGATTACGGCCTGTTGGTGAAGCAGTTTCCGGCGAGCACCTATGCTCCGAGCGCGCACTGGAGGACGGCGTGGTTGAGTTACCGGCTGCGGCGATATCCCGATGCGGCGCGGTTGATGGATGAGCAGATTTCGAGTTATCCGGCGGGTACGGAAATTCCAGCGGCGCTGTATTGGCGTGGGCGGTTGTTTGAGGACGTGGAGCATGATTTTGGGCAGGCGTTGAACTACTACGCTGGTCTGAATTCGGCTTACGTGAACAGCTACTACGCGATTCTCGCGCGGCATCGGACGTCCGCGCTCGGCAAGCGAGCGCAGCCGGTTGCGGCACCGGCGCTGGCATTCGTGAAGCATGTCGAGACGCCGCCGCTGACGGATGAGTTGCCGGAGAACGATCCGCATTTGATCAAGGCACGGCTGCTGGCGAACGCGGCGTTGAACGAGTACATCGGGCCGGAGATCCAGGCGAGCGCGACTTCGGCGCAGTGGGGCGCGCTGGCGCAGGCGGAGATTTATCAGAGCTACGGAGAGAATACCCGCGCCGTGCAGGCGATGAAACACAGCGGGCTGCCGTTCTTTTCGCTGCCGGTCTCGGATGTGCCGCAGGTGTATTGGCAACTACTTTTTCCGCGGCCGTACTGGGACCATCTCGTGGCCGATGCGCAGGCGAATGGGCTGGACAGTTATCTGGTCGCTTCGCTAATTCGGCAGGAATCGGAGTTCAATCCCGGCGCGGTAAGCCGGGCGAATGCGTATGGATTGATGCAGTTGTTGCCGTCGGTCGGCAAGAGCGAAGCGAAGCATGTGGGGATTAAGAAATTCACTACGAACTCGCTGCTCGATCCGACCATCAATCTGGAGTTGGGAACGCGCGATTTGCGGCAGACGCTGGACCGTTACGGCGGGATCGTCGAGTATGCGCTGGCTTCATATAACGCCGGTGATACTCCGGTGCGGCAGTGGATCGCGATGAACGATTACAAGGACATGCCGGAGTGGGTGGAGTCGATTCCGTACACCGAGACGAGGGAGTATGTGCAGGCGATTGTGCGGAACCGGGAGATGTACAGGGCGATCTATGCGGGGAAGTAGAGGTCTGTAGTGAGTCTGTTTCCATCCTGGCAAAGAATCGCGCAGCCCTAAACATATATCCAATAATCCGGACATGTGGCACCCTGCATGTTTGCCGACCCATGGGCTCCTCACCTCATCGCGTCTGGCTTCGTTCCCGACAAATCCGTTCGTCAAGGATTACTTTGAAAATCCTTGCGCCCAATGATGATGCGCGCGGAAGACGTAGTGCCCGATCAGCCAGCCGCCCGCGGAACCCACCAGAACGTCCGAAGGAAAATGCTGTTGACCTAACACGCGGGAAACGCTTACACCCGTGGCGGCCGCATAGACCCCGAGCCGCACCCATTTCGAGTGGTATTGGTCTGCAATCGCCGCGGCCGACGACCATGCCACCATGCTGTGGCCGGACACAAACGAGGAATCGAGTCCAGCGCCCCCGGTGAAGAACTCGCCCTGGCCGCGATTCGCCAGTGGCCGTTGCCGGAAAGTAACGAGCTTGACCACCTCGTCCACCACGATGGCGTCGACCATCGCCTCGCCGCCCAGTATCCCCGCCTCTTTCGCATGGTCGTCACCGCGCAGATGACCCACTCCAAACAAAATGATCGGCGCGGCAATGAATCCGCCGACCAGACCGTCCGAAACATTTACGGCGGTCTGATTGAAATTCGGATTGGTACTGACCACTTCGGTCACCGCTCTTTGGTCCGTCGCAAAGGCCGCCGCACTCGCGCCCGCCAATGGCACCAGCCACTTGAGGTCGCGGGGACGAAGATAGATCGGAGAAATAAAAATATGGCCTAGGTCGCGCACAACATGGATGGGAAGCGTTGAGAGACCCACTTCAGGATGAGGTTGTTGCTCCAGCGGCACGTCGTTGGTTGTCGCAATGGGGCGGAGACTTAGGGCGGACGGCGCGTCCGGAAGCACAATTGCGACGCTGGCGGCGGTCTCTGAGTTGGCGGGAAGAATGTCTTGCGCCGTAGCTGGAAGGGTCAGCATACCGCCTGCCGCAAGCATAAGCACACGTCTGGCGAGGCGGTGGAGGTTGTTTCGGCAGCTCTGTAACGTCATGCGTGTGGGAATCCTGACTTGTAGCAATGCTTGTGACTTTGATGCGGACGGACGCATTGCCGATGGCCGAAGCGCAGAGGTCATTCGGGTGATCTTGCTCAACTTCGTCCGATTCGATGGTGCCCGGAGGGGGACTTGAACCCCCACGACCGTTTTGTGGTCTGCGGATTTTAAGTCCGCTGTGTCTGCCGATTTCACCATCCGGGCATTAAGCCCTCGAAACGCGGGCCGCGCCACTATCGTACCGTACCCGCCTCATCGCGCTCCTGTGAACAGGTTCTAAGGAACCTTTCGGCCATCCCAGCCGTATCACTGTGTGCCCAGCACGCGGCCCATCCACCATGCCCCTTCGCGAGATCCTCAAACAGACGTTGTCGGCCCTGTGGGACGCCAAGCTGCGCAGTTTCCTCACCATGTTCGGCATTATCTGGGGCATCACGTCGGTCATCCTTCTGGTGGGTCTTGGGATTGGCTTTGGCATCGACCAGCATAAGCATCTCCAGAGCATCGGCACCGACATCGCCATCTGCTTCGGCGGCAAGACCGGCCTGCCCGCCGGAGGTTACGCCGCGGGCCGCAACGTCGCGCTCACGGTCGACGATGCTATCGCCATCCAGCAACTCGCGCCGCTGATAAAGACCGTCTCTCCCGAACTCCGCAGCACCGTCTCCGAAGTCAGCCAGTGGAACGCCGCCAGCCGCGCCGTCCGCGGCGTTTGGCCGGAGTATCAACGCTTCCGCTCGCTCACCGCCGAGCAAGGACGTCTCTTCACGCCCGACGACGAAGCCAACGGCGCGCGCGTCATCGTGCTCGGTTCGGAAGCCAACCGGCAACTCTATCCCGGCCAGACCGTCATCGGCGCAACTCTCATGGTCGCGGGATATCCCTACGTCGTCATTGGCGTGCTCGAGAACAAGAAGCAGAATGGCAGTTACGGCTCCGGCCCCGACAATACTCAGCTTTTCGTGCCGTACTCGGCGATGGCGCGCGACTTCCCACCTGTACGCCCTGGAACGCAGCCCGGCTGGGTCAACAATATCGTCGTGCAGCCGGTCTCCGCCGATCGCCATGAAGATGCCGTGCGCCAGGTGCGGCAGATTCTCGGAGACCGGCATCACTTCGACCCGCTTGATCTGGACGCGCTGTGGGTATGGGATACGCTCGAAGGCGCGAAGTTTACGCAGAATATTTTCCGCGCAATGACTATTTTCTTTGCCGTGGTCGCGCTGCTCACCCTCGCGCTGGGCGGCATTGGAGTGATGAACATCATGCTGGTCGCGGTTTCCGAGCGCACCCGCGAAATCGGAGTTCGCAAGGCCCTCGGCGCCACCGCCAAAGACATTCGCCGGCAGTTCCTCGCGGAGTCGGCTATCATCACGCTCGTCAGCGGCGCTATCGGCCTCATTTGCGGTGTGGGCATCTGTCTCGTTCTCACCGCCCTGCCGCGGCCCGACTTCATTCCCGGTCCCGCTATCTCACCGGTCGCTATCATTGCTTCGCTCGTCACGCTCGCGGCCATCACCGTCTCCGCAGGCACGTACCCAGCCTTGCGCGCGGCCAAACTCACACCGATTGAATGTCTGCGGGCGGACTAGCCGATGAACCTTAGAGAAGCCTTCCTGCAATCCATAGACTCGCTCAGTCGCAACCGCGTGCGCTCCGGGCTCACCATGCTTGGCATCATGTGGGGACTGGTCACAGTCGTGCTTTTGTTGAGTTACGGAAAAAGCCTCGGCAACACCGTGCTGCAAGGCTTTCTTGGCATTGGCAACAATATCGTCATGGTGTG
>JBBRCA010000100.1:0-10561 GCA_038205325.1 Terriglobales bacterium
AGCCGTCGCCGCCAAATATCTTGATACCGTTATCGCGCCACGGATTGTGCGACGCCGAAATCACCACGCCCGCATCAAACCCATGCTTGCGGGCGAGAAACGCAACCGCCGGCGTTGTAATCACTCCCGCACTCTCGACCGTCGCCCCTCCCGCCCGTAGCCCCGCAGCGAGCGCAGCAGCAATCCACGGCCCGCTCTCGCGCGTGTCCATGCCCATCACCACGCGCGGGTTCTGCCCCAACGACTTCGCCAGCGCCTTGCCCACGGCGTACACCGTGCGCTTGTCCAGCGGCGCCTCGCCCGCGAGCGCACGTATCCCATCTGTCCCAAACATCTTTCGCATCTTGACCCTCGAAAAGCTCTACCCCGATGCTAACGAAGATTCAGTGTATGCGCCTATGCCCTCTCCATCTGCGGCCTGGCAAACCGCCGCCGCACCGCTCCAACCATTCCCAGGACGCCCGTTCCGAGCAGCACCAGCGTCGAAGGCTCAGGAACCGGAGAGGCATTCGCCGACGTCCAACTTCCCGGAGCCAAATTGAAGGCCAACGCTGCGGGGGTGCGGATAAAGCCTTCATCGCCGCCGGTGGAGTTTTGGATATTTGGGTCAAAACCTGTTGTAACGAGCTGCAATACGGGGCGGAAGATACTGTCAGCACTTATGGCAGCACCTGTATCCCATTGCACGATATTACCGTTCGCGTCAGTCGCAAAAAAGAAGCTGAAGTCGGTTGCATTCCCGTTGTTTAGCGTCTGAACGCCATCCGAGAAGCTGAACGAGATCGGGTTGGGGATCACTGCAAACGTCATATTTTTCCCGAGTGGCGAAGCGACCGTGAACGAAACGGTAACGAAGTCGCTCGTCGTGTAGGGCCCGGAAACAGTTGTAAAGGGGTTTCCCGTGTAGGTATAGATTGTGTTGGCCATCATCGGCAACGTCATTAGGAACAAAGCGGTCGAAAGCGCAAAACTTCTCAAACGCATATCAAAATCCTCCGTTTCCATTGAATCTGCTTGAACGACTGGCGCGAATGGTGTTGATGTACTCGCCAACCGGGCTTTGGTGTCGAAAGTCAGACCCGATGCCTCTTGCCGGCTGGAACCCTAATTTCGATTCGTCGTACGACGATGTAACGACAGTACGCACATTCTGACATCCACGTCAAGGGATTCTCCACCCAGTTGTCAGCCGCGTGCCCCCTCACTCTTTCGCCGTCACCGTCGCGCGCAAACTTCCCCGCGCCAGTCGCGCCGTAATGGCTTCGCCCTGCGCAACGCGCTCAGAGGACAGCAGCAGCTTCCCATCCGGCCCAAACACCAGCGCATAGCCGCGTTCCAGCACGCGCAACGGACTCATCGCCTCCGCGCGTGACCACACTCTCTCCACGCGTTCGCGGCGCAAACCCGCAATCGTCACCCCCGCGCGCGCAAGGCGTCCATGAAACGACTCCAGCCTGCGCTGGCTCTCGGCGAGCCGCAGCGCCACATCCTGCCGCTGCAATCGCGCGGCCATCCGCGCCAGCCTCTCGGCCCTCATCCTCGTCAACCGCTCCTGCGCCGCGTGAACGCGAAACTCGAGTTCATCCACGCGCTGCGCTCGTCGGCCGAGGCCGTCCCGCAGCCGCCGCAGCACCGCCTCCGCGCTCAGCCGCGAAAGTCTCTGCCGCGCGCGTAGCATCTCGTAACGCCCCGCCCGCAGCACCCGCCCGTGCAGCCGCGAAATGCGGTCCTCCACGCGATGCTGCGCTGCGGTTACGAGTTCGGCAGCGGCCGAGGGCGTCGGCGCACACACGTCCGCGGCCGCGTCGGCAATCGTCGTGTCCGTGGCGTGTCCAATTCCCGCCACCACCGGCACAGTACACGCCGCAATCGCCCGCGCCACGCGCTCGTCGTCGAAGCCATGCAGGTCTTCCCAGCTTCCGCCGCCGCGCGCGACAATGACCACATCCACGCGTGCGGCCTCGCCTCGACCGGAACGCCCGCTGAACCAACGCACGCCGGCCGCGATTTCAACCGCGCAGCGCGGCCCCTGCACCGCCGCCGGGTACACCAGCAGATTTACCGCCGCGTGACGTCGTTTGCACACCTTCACAATGTCGCGCAGCGCCGCGCCCTGCAAGCTCGTCACGACGCCGATGCAGCGCGGAAACGCGGGCAATGGACGCTTGTTGTCAAACACTCCTTCGCGCTTCAGCCGGCTTTTGAGTTCCTGCACTGCGGCCAGTTGCGCGCCGATGCCGGCCAACTCCATCGTCTCGGCGATCAACTGCATCTGCCCGCGACTTTCGTAGACGCTGACCTGCCCGCGCAGCCGCACCGCGTCGCCGTCCTTGGGCTTAAAGCGCGTCAGCCGTGCCTCGCGTCGGAACATGACGACCGACAACTGCGCCGCGCCGTCCTTCAGCGTGAAGTAGCAATGGCCGCTCGCCGCCGGTCGCCAGTTGGAAATTTCGCCCTCGACCGTAACGCGCGCATAGCGGCTCTCGATCAGGCCGCGCACTTCGCGAACCAGCCCCGCCACCGTCCAGACTTTCGCGGAGTCGAGGACGTTTGGGGTGTCAATGCCCCGCGTTTCGACGATCGCTTCAGTGTCACCTTTTGCCGCTGCAAGCGGTGCTTCCACAGCGTCGAACAACCCGGCCGCAGTCTGCGTCGTTCTCGGCTTTCGTCTGCTTAAAGATTTTCGTTTTAGAAAGATGTCCGCGGCAGAGGGGACATCGTTGGTTCGCGCCATGGTGAGTTTAGTCTACGCAGTCTTCAGCAGCGTCCCGACCTCGCGCAGCAGGTCTTCGGGGCGGCAGGGTTTGCTCAACACATTCATAGTCCGTCCCATGCGCACCGATTGCTCGTCCACTTTGGCCGCATTGGTCGCATACGCTGTCAGCATCAGGATCTTGCACTCCGGCATTTCGCGGTCGATGTTCGCCGCCAGTTCCAGTCCCGTGGTGTCGGGCATGGTCACGTCGCACAACAGCAGTTCGGGGTCGTAGGTGCGAGCGCGCTCCAGGCCTTCGGCGGCGGAGTAGCAGGCTTCCGCGTCGAAGCCGTTGGCGCGAAAGATCAGACTCAGTGTATCGGCCACAAGTTTATCGTCATCGACCACCAGCACCCTTTGCTTCATTGGACACCTCGGCCCGACCTCGCGACACGTCTCTAAACTCGCCTTCCCGGGCAAGGCTCAGGGCCGGGATACGCTGTCGCTGAAGACGGCAATTGAACGTAAGGATAGACCCATTTGCAACCCATCGGTTAGCAAAATCATCACAGACTCGTAAATTTCAGCGGTAGCCGATATCCCGTCGGCTAAACCCGCTAAAGTCGTCTATATGGCACAAGCGGGCGCTTTGTTTACCGGTCTGATTTTCCTCGGCGTCGTCCTACTGGACGCGTTCCAGACCATCATTCTGCCGCGCCGACCGGCGGGCCGTTTTCGCATTACGCGCCTGTTCTTCCTCGCGACCTGGGCGCCGTGGCGCGCCGCCGCCCGTCTGCTGCCCTCCAACCGCTGGCGCGAGCAGGCCTACAGCATCTACGGCCCACTGTCTCTGCTGCTGCTGATCGTCGTCTGGGCCTGTCTACTGGTGGTCGCCTTTGGCCTGCTGTTCTATGGGCTGGGCACGCCTTTTCGCGACCCCATGCAGGTCCCGTCGAAGCTGGGGCAGATGCGCGACTGCTTCTACGTCAGTGGAACGACGCTGTTTACGCTGGGCCTGGGCGACGTGATTCCCGTGTCGCAAAAAGCCCGCACGCTGATGGTTGTGGAGGCGGGCGTCGGCCTCGGCTTCGTCGCGCTGGTGATCGGCTACGTGCCGCTGCTCTACGGGACGTTCTCTCGCCGCGAAGTCGCCGTCGCCCTGCTGGACGCCCGCGCGGGATCGCCTCCCACGGCCGGCGAATTGCTCCTGCGCCACGGCTTCAAGGGCGGCCACGAGGCGCTCGCCGATCTGCTCGCCGAGTGGGAACGTTGGTCGGCCGAGATGCTTGAGTCGCACATCTCCTATCCGATTCTTTGCTACTACCGCTCGCAACACGACAACCAGTCCTGGCTTTCGGCCATTACCGCCATCCTCGACACCTGCGCGCTGCTCATCACCACCATTGAAGGCCCGAGCACGCGGCAGGCTCAACTCACGTTCGCCATGGCGCGCCACACGCTGGTCGATTTAGGTCACGTCTTCCATCGTGAGGGGATCGAGAAACGCTATCGCGACTCGCCCCAGCCGCGGCTCTCCGACGCGGAGTTTGAGCGGTTGTGCGAGACACTCATCCCCAGCGGCCTGGCGCTGTGCGCGGCACCCGATACGCGCGCTCGCCTCGCCGCCATCCGCCTGCTCTACGAGCCGCATGCACAGGCGATGTCGGAGTTTCTCTGCATGGATCTGCCGCTCTGGATGCCCCCGCCGCGCGACCCCGCCCGCAAGCCCGACCAATGGACCGCCGTCTCCAACCTGCGCACGCCGCTGGCCTCCACGACGGAGTTTTCGCAGCACGTCAGCACGCAGTCCACCGCGTCGCGGCTGGGAGACGATACTCTGCACCCGCTGTAAAGGCGGGAAGCTGGAAACAGGGATCAGGAATGGAGAACAGGAAGCAATTGCTATTGCTTTGCTCTTGTTTCTGTCATTCCCTGTCTACTGTACTCCCGCGGGCTGCGGGTTCAACTTCTCCGCCGCCAACTGCCCGATGGGTCCGGGCTTGCCCTTGGCGTCCTTGTCCTTGTCTTTCAATTGCGCGTAGATTTTTCTGGCTTCGTCCGTCTTGCCCTGCGACTCGTACATCTCGGCCAACTGGATCTGCGCCATCCCTGGAGATACGGTGCTGGCATTGCCTTTGGCCAGTTCCTGGTAAATGGAAACGGCCTGCGCCTCGCGCCCGGTTCCGCGATAAAGCTGCGCCAGCGCCAGCTTGCCCAGCGCCGAGAGATCGCCGTTCCACGAATCGGCCACCTTCTTCAGCGAGTCCTCTGCGGCCTGGTTTTGGCCTTCTTCCATGAAGGTCAGCCCCGCGAAGTAGCGCGCGACATTGCCATCCTTGGTCATGCCGTAGTGGTCGGCTACATCCAGAAACTGGGCGTTGGCGGCCTTGGCACGCTCCTGCACGCTGGGGAACGTCTTCATGCCCGGGGGAATCTGCTGGCCCGGCGCGGCGACGGGCGTCTGGTAGGTGTGCAGCGCGTCGCCCAGCGCGGCGTTGGCCTGCTCGGAGCGGTGATTGAAGAGCGCGAACCCTCCCACGGCCGCCACAATGACCAACAGCAAGATCGCGGCAGTCACGATCGCCGAACGGCGATTCTGGCTGGCCCACGCGACCCCATGCTCGGTGAGAGTGACAAATTGGTCCTGTTTTTTCAGTTCACGCTTGGTCGCGTTGTCCACGAATCGGTCCGTCCTTCAGAGGTTAAATTGCTGCTTGAGAGTGTCGTCGCACAGTTAGCGGCGCATCGCTCAAGTCTACCAGCACGGTCCCTAGAGACAAGAAGATCGACCAAGCTCACACAATCTCCCGTAGAAAACGTTTGCCAAACGTATCCGAACAGGCATAGTATCCGTTTCGCCATCATTCCAGCATTGTTTTCGGGCCCCGTATCACGCACCCCGCACTTATTCGCCATTTTGCGTTTTTGAAGTCCTTCGCTTCAAAAACATACTTGACTGGGAGCGCAGACTCTCACAACGTCCCCTGGAGCGAAAAGATCATGGCCTGGTACGCATATTGCATAGCGGAACGTAACGCCTTTCCCGAACTTGCCCGCCACCGCCGTCCTGTGCCTCTCGATGGAGTCACGGGCCTTTTCCGCAATCAAGCCTTCCTTTTTCCGGCGGCCGACCTCGCCGTGGTGGTCTCCGAGCATTTGCCTGAAGACGCGGCCCTGCTCGCCGGCACGGGCGCCCAAACCGCGGCCCGCGACCACGCCCGCGTGATTGCGAACTGCTTTGCCCAGTCCACCGTTTTGCCGTTCCGCTTTGGCACGACCTTCGACGACGACGACGCCCTGCGCCGCTCGGTCCGCTCCAACCAGCGCCACTTCATGGCCAACGTCGAGCGCCTGCGTGGCATGGCCGAGATGCACCTGAAGGTATTGGTCGACGACGTCATCGCCGCCCCTCGCGATGCCGACTACTGTCCTCAAAGCGGTGCCAGCCGGCAATATCTTTCCAACCTGCGCGAGTCGGCGGGACGCCAACGCGAGCGCCAATCCCGCGCCCGCGCACTCTCGGTGCAAATGCACCGTATGTTTCTGCCCGTCGCGGAGGAGATCACCTGCAAACGCACCGACTCCGGCAAGATGCTGCTCGACATCGCCCACCTGGTCGAAAAGAAGACTATCGAGCGCTATCAGAACAAGTACAGTTCGGCGAGCTTGCAGATGAAGGACTGCGCGATGCAGCTTTCAGGACCCTGGCCGCCGTACCACTTCGTCCACCGTCACAACGCCAGCGGCAACCACAGCACGAACGCGTAACCTTTCTAAACAACGGCCTAAACCAACGGCGAAGACGCTTCCGGCTTCTTGCGGCTGAGCACCGAACTCCGCCTCCGCCTCCGCCCCGAAGCGTGGTCGATCTTCTTCCAGAAGCCGACAAAGTAATCCACTGCCGAGATAATCGACACCGCCGTCATCCAGTAGATCGCCGTCACCGCGATCAGGTGGACGCCTACCGGGAAGCCCCGCAGGTTCCAGTAATCCCAGCGATGATTGAGAATCGCTGCCACCACCGACACAATCTGGATCACGGTCTTTAGCTTGCCGATTTCGCTGGCCTCGATGGTGAAGCCCTCGCTGGCGGCGATAGCCCGCAGACCGCTCACCAGGAACTCGCGCCCAATCACCAGCACAGCGATCCACGGTGGCACTATGCGCGGGTTATACGCCACCAGCGCGATGTAGGCCGCGGTAATCATCAGCTTGTCGGCCAGCGGGTCGAGCAGCATTCCCAACGTCGTAATCTGACCGCGCCGTCGCGCCAGATATCCATCCACGCCGTCCGTAATCGACGCCAGAATGAAGATCGCGGAGGCAAAAACCTCCTGCTCCCCATGCGTCCCATGCACTGGAAACTTAGGCGACAGCGCCCAAATAAACAGCGGAACGCTCGCAATCCGACTCAGCGTAATGTAGTTGGGTAGATTCACGTTCGCACCTGGGAAACAGCAGACAGGAAACAGTAAACAGCAAAGGCTCGCTGTTTACTATTTCCTGTTTCCTGCTCTAAGCGTACATCCCGCGCTGCTTGGTCGTGTACGCGACGCGATCGATCGCCAGCATGTACGCGGCCGTGCGGTTGTTCACCGAATGCTCCATGGCATATTTCAGCACGTCGTCGAAGCTGTCGATCATGATGCGTTCCAGCCGCTGATTCACTTCCGCCTCGGTCCAGAAGTAGCCCATCCGGTCCTGCACCCACTCAAAGTAGCTGGTGGTCACGCCGCCCGCGTTGGCCAGAATGTCCGGAATCACGAAGACGCGTTTGTCGGAAAGTATCTCGTCGGCAATGGTCGTCGTCGGGCCGTTCGCTCCTTCGCAAAGAATCTTCGCGCGGATGCGCTCGGCGTTGCGGCTGGTGATGACGTTCTCGGTCGCCGCGGGAATGAGGATTTCGCAGGACCGCGTGAGCAACTCATCCTTGTCCGCCGACTCCGCTTCACTAAAGCCATGAATAGTTCCATGCTTGGCCTTGTATTCGAGCAGCGCTTCGATGTCGATGCCGTTGGCGTTATACAGCGCGCCGTCCCACTCGCCGATGCCGATGATGGTGTAGCCCTTGTCCCACATCAGCTTTGCCGAGTTCGACCCGACGTTGCCAAAGCCCTGCACAATCACGCGGCAGCCCTCGATCGACATGCCGAGATGCTTCAGCGCCTGGTCGCAACAGATTCCGACGCCGCGTCCGGTCGCCTCGCGACGCCCTCGCGAGCCGCCCATGTTGACCGGCTTGCCCGTCACCACCGACGTAATCGTCTGCCGCATGTGCATGGAGTAGGTGTCCATGATCCACGCCATAGTCTGCTCGTTGGTGTTCATGTCGGGCGCGGGAACGTCCTTCTCCGGTCCGATGAACTCGATCAACTGCGCGGTGTAGCGCCGCGTCATTCGTTCCAGTTCGCCCTGCGACATCTTCTTGGGGTCGCAGATCACGCCGCCCTTGGCGCCGCCGAATGGGATGTTAACCACCGCGCACTTCCACGTCATCCAACTCGCCAGCGCGCGCACTTCGTCCAGCGTCACGTCGGGCGAATAGCGAATGCCGCCTTTGCCCGGCCCGCGCGCCATCGAGTGCTGCACGCGATAGCCGGTGAAAACTTCGATAGACCCGTCGTCCATCCCCACCGGGATGTGAACGATGATTTCGCGCGACGGGTAGCGCAGGACCTTCCAGATGCCGGCGTCGAGGTTGAGACGTTGGGCGGCGTCGTCGAAGCGCGCAGCTTGCGCTTCCCAGGGGTTTGTTTCTTGCTCAAGCGTGAGCGTTGTCATGCCAGTTCTAGTCCTCTCGGTTGCTGGTATCAGCGACTCTCCGGCCATCGTGCTTATCCCTCCAGAATCTCGAATCCTTCGAACCTGAAGACAGCATAGTCCCTTTCATTGGGCATCGCCTGACCAGACCGTTCTATGGCCAAACCTGGTGAGTATAGGCCGCTGCGCGCGACACAAGCAAGGCTTTGGCACCTTCCGAAGTACCACACAAGTTTGTGAAATTCCAGTATCTAAACCCCGGCGGCGCCGCATCGCTTCTCTTGTTGTCATTCGGTAGCGTAGCGGAGGAATCTGCTTTTCTCTTGTTGTCATTCCGTAGCGTAGCGAAGGAATCTGCTTTTGCTGTTGCCGTTGCTTGTTTTTCGCCGTCATCCTAACCCTGAGCGAAGTCGAAGGGGAAGGACCCGTGTATTTTGGGCGGCACGAGACGCAAGCGCAAGCCGTTTTCAAACTTCAAACATCACGTTGTATCCTCTCTTCACAGCGCCATGTCGTCCACCTCCCCCACAACTCCATCCCTCCGCGACTTCCTGCACTTGGCGCACACGCACACGCTTGTTCCCATCTATCGAACAGTGGCGGCAGATTTAGAGACCCCCGTCTCGGCCTTCTTGCGCGTCGCCGCCAAAGAACCCGAAGCCTTCCTGCTTGAGTCGGTCGAAGGCGGCGAACATGTCGGTCGCTACACGTTCATCGGCATCCGCCCTTACAAGCGCATGATGGCCCGCGACGGTCAGGTCACCATCCAGCGCGAGCGCACGCATACGACCCGCAAGGCCGATATTTTCGCCGAGCTGAAATCCGCGCTCGAAGGCGAAACTCCGGCGCGCCTTCCCGGCCTGCCGCCATTCACCGGGGGGGCGGTGGGCTTCTTTGCTTACGATGTCGTGCGCCAAATCGAGCGCCTCCCCGAAACCGCCGCCGACGAGTTGCAAGTCCCTGACGCCTACCTCATGTTCTTCGACCAGGTGCTCGCCTTTGATCACGTCAAGAAGGAAATCCACATCATCGTTACGGTGGGCACGCGCGATCCCGCCAACGCGGCCGGATATGCGGTCGCCCTCAAGCGCCTCGATCGTCTGGAGCGGAAACTCTACGGCCCTGTCCCCAAAGCAACCTCCAAACTCCCGTGGCACAAAACCCCAGCCCCCCTCATCTTCACACCGCGCACTCGGGCCGCCGACTTCCTGCGCGGCGTCGAAAAAATCAAGCAGTACATCGCCGCGGGAGACGTCTTTCAATGCGTCCTCTCGCAGCGTTTCGATTGCAACCCTGGCGTCGACGCCTTTGAAATTTACCGCTCCCTGCGCATCGTCAACCCGTCGCCCTATATGTATTTCCTCCGCTTCGGGCTGGAAGCAGCAGACCCGCAAACGAAGGGGGGCACCCAGAATCTGTCATCTCGACCGAAGGCGGCGCACTTTGCCGCCGCAGTGGAGAGACCCCTGCATTTGTCCTCTTCCGCTGCGGCAACGCGTTCCCGCGAGTGCCACATCGTTGGCTCCTCTCCCGAACTCCTCGTCCGCGTCAACGAAGGGCGCGTGGAATACCGTCCTATCGCCGGCACCCGTCCGCGCGGGCACGACGAAGCCGCCGACCGCGCTCTCGAAGCAGATCTCCGGGCGGATGCGAAGGAAGTCGCCGAGCACATAATGCTGGTCGATCTCGGTCGCAACGACGTCGGCCGCGTCTCCGAGTTCGGCAGCGTGCAGGTCAAAGACCTCATGTTCGTCGAGCGCTACTCCCACGTCATGCATCTGGTCACCCGTATCGAAGGCAAGCTGAGAAAAGACCTCGCCCCCATCGACGCTTTCCGCGCATGCTTCCCTGCGGGCACACTCTCGGGCGCGCCAAAAATCCGCGCCATGGAGATCATCGAAGAACTCGAACCCACGCGCCGCGGCGTCTACGGCGGCTCGGTTTTCTATGCGGATTTTTCCGGTAACTTAGACTCCTGCATCGCCATCCGCACCCTCTTCATGGACGGCGAAAAAGGCTTCATCCAGGCCGGCGCGGGCATCGTCGCCGACTCCGTCCCGCAGAAAGAATTTGAAGAATGCGCGAACAAAGCCAAGGTCGTCGTCC
>JBBRCA010000101.1:0-10476 GCA_038205325.1 Terriglobales bacterium
GCCTGAAGTCCTTCTCGCGAGTGCCGCGACGCCTTGGAGTGTGACAATGCGGGTACGCTTCCGCGACAACGGGACCGGCTCGAACTGCATCACTTTCTCCATTGAGAACTCGACGAGCGCGCTGGCGGGGGGAAACAACACAACGAGTGGCCAGTACCTTCTTCCGGCCACTGGGAAAACGTTCCGCGTCGTCGCCAACAAGTATCAGGCCTGGATCTTTCAGCCTGCGACTTCCGGCAGCAGATCGTTTATTGCTTTCGGCACGCCCTACCTTCCCACGTTCTTGCAGGGCGTCATTACCGAGTGCAGTTGGCTGATTGGCAACGCTTACAACGACTCGACGGGCGGGATCTATCCGAGCTTCCGGACGGGCTACTGCCATACGACGTCCTACAATCAGGCTAGCACCAATACGCAGACCATCGTCAACACGAACCTGCTGGACGTCAATAATGCCTCGAACCTCGTATCCACACCCCAGATTATTATTGGTGCTGCGCAGCTTCCGCGCGGAGTTCCCGGTGGCCAGACGGGAATGCATTGGCATGACGGGTCGGCATTGATGCTGGAGCCGCTGATCGCGTGGCCGACTTCCAGCACGGGCGTCGAACCGCTGATTAGGGGGCAGCTTTGGGACTCAGTTGTCATTCATGACACGTTTGCCGGGGACACGACCACCACGTTCGACTCTCATAACTGGATTGCGCTAACGGATACAGACAGCAGCGACCGGGCGACGCTTTTCATCGTGACTCCGTAACGCCATGGCCACGGTTGTACTCCAGAACGCAATCGCCCCGCCAGCCGGATCGATGGCACAGTATTCCGCCACCATCGGATCACTTACCAAGATCAGCGGTGTCCAGCACACTTCGTTCGGACGATTCCTGAGCAGGACGGCGAACGGCGCGGCGGGCGGGGTTCCGGTAGCTGGCTTTCAACGATTCGTTCTTTTCAGCCCGACGGTCTCCTTCCTGCCGACATACTCACAGATTCAGTACAGCTCTGCGGCGAGCCCGATTGCCCCGGTCGGCACGACCACCGAGTATTCCGCCGCGATTGGTTCTCTGACGAAGATCAGCGGAGTCCAGCACACGGCGCTCGGCCAGTTCCCGCACGCGGTTAAGGGCACCCCGATTCTAACGGGTCGCGTTACCCGCCAACTCAACGGCACATGGCTGATAACGACACCGGGGGCCACACCCGCCGTGCAGCTCCCGGCGGGAATGATCGTTGCGGTCAGTTGCTGATTGGCGCAGACGGGAGGCAAAAATAAACACAAATAAACTGTATATGCTAATGCATCTTATGTCGCCATAGCATATACTAGTTACAGATGCACCAGCGCGGCAACCCCGCGCGGAGACCGACAAATGAAAAACACATTGCTCACTCGAGAGCAACTAGAGTCATACGATAGGATCCTGGAAAAAGGCCTGTCAGGGCGCCTTGGCGAGAAGGGCGGGCAGCTCTGTATAGAGGCTGCGCTCTGCGAGGTACTCGGGCTGCCCCACGGAGATGACCCTGGATGCGTGGCGTTGAGCGTCCGGAGGTACGAGCTCGCGCTCAACGGCTGTAGCTGGACGAGTCCAGCCGCAAGGGCTGCCGGGTTGCGCCAGTTGGGGCTGGCGCAACTTGGGAGTTTGGGGGTCGTGAGCGACGTAGAGTTTTGCACTCGCCTGGCGGAAAAGACCATAAAGGTCTTAATCCCGGAGCTTTTCCGGGATGTCTTCTCGCGTAATGCCGACTGCCGAGCCGCCGCCCAAAAGTGCAAGCAGTATGGATCGGCAGATGCCGCAGAGGCGGCGGCTGCGGCGGCTAGGGCGGCTAGGGCAGAGGTTGCGGCGGCAGGGGCCGCAGGGTGGGCCCACGCCGCCTGGTCGGCAGGGGCGGCGGCAGAGGCTGCGGAAGAGGCGGCATGGGCGGCTAGGGCAACGGCAGAGGAGGCGTGGGCGGCAGGGGCCGCCCACGCCGCCTGGTCGGCAGCAGAGGCTGCGTGGTCGGCAGGGGAGGATTCAGGGACCGCCTGGTCGGCAGAGGAGGCGTGGGCGGCAGGGGCCGCCTGGTCGGCAGGGTCGGATAAGTATCTCGTTATGAGTGCCGCACTGGCGCTTGAGGTGCTCCAAGAACTCAAGTCTCCCGGCTGCATGTATGTGATTGCACCAGCGCGGCAACCCCGCGCGGAGACCGAAAAATGAAAAACACATTGCTCACTCGAGAGCAACTAGAGTCATACGATCGAATCCTGGAAAAAGGCCTGTCAGGGGGCCTTGGCGAGAAGGGCGGGCAGCTTTGTATAGAGGCTGCGCTCTGCGAGGTACTCGGGCTGCCCCACGGGGATGACCCTGGATGCGTGGCGTTGAGCGTCCGGAGGTACAAGATCGCGCTCAACGACTGTAGCTGGACGAGTCCAGCTACAAGGGCTGCCGGGTTGCGCCAGTTGGGGCTGGCGCAACTTGGGAGTTTGGGGGTCGTGAGCGACGTAGCGTTCTCCACCCGTCTGGCGGAAAAGACCATAAAGGTCTTAATCCCGGAGCTTTTCCGGGATGTCTTCCCGCGTAATCCCGCCGCCCTAGCCGCCGCCCAAAAGTGCGAGCAGGACGGATCGGCAGCCGCCGCCTCTGCGGCATATGCGGCGGCTAGGGCGGCTAGGGCAGAGGCTGCGGCGGCAGGGGCCGCCTGGTCGGCAGAGGCTGCGGCGGCTAGGGCGGCGGCACAGGCGGCAGGGGCGGCAGAGGCGGCGTGGGCGGCGGCAGAGGCGGCGTGGGCGGCAGAGGCCGCGGCCGACTGGTCGGCTTGGTCGGCGGCAGAGGCTGCGGCTAGGGCGGCGGCTAGGGCGGCGGCAAAGGCCGCCTGGTCGGCAGGGTCGGCGGCAGAGGCTGCGTGGTCGGCAGGGGAGGATTCAGGGTCGGCCTGGGCGGCAGGGTCGGATAAGTATCTCGTTATGAGTGCCGCACTGGCGCTTGAGGTCCTCCAGGAACTCAAGTCTCCCGGCTGCATGTATGTGATTGCACCAGCGCGGCAACCCCGCGCGGAGAATTAATATGACACTCGAAAAGTTGCAGACAATCTTTCCTGAGGCTACCTCGGAAACGTGGCATCGCCATTCTTATGGCGATGGCTGGGTGGAGAACACCGCCCAAGTCGATGACACTGCCATTATCTCCGGCGACGCCATAGTCGCCGGCAAAGCACGGGTCTACGACACCGCACGGATATCCGGCTATGCCCAGATCTCTGGCTATGCCCGGGTCTGTGACGACGCCAGGGTGTCTGGCTATGCCCGGGTCTGTGACGACGCCATGGTTTTCGGCGTCGCACAGGTCTGCGGCGACGCCAAAGTCTACGGCGACGCCCGGATATCCGGCAACGCTTGGGTTCACGGCGGCGCCCGGATATCCGGCAACGCTGGGGTCGCCGGCAACGCTTGGGTCTCAGGCGACGCCCGGATATCCGGCAAAGCTTGGGTCTACGGCGCCGCCCGGATATCCGGCAACGCCTGGGTCGCCGGCGACGCCTGGATCGGCGGCGCCGCCCGGATCTCCGGCAAAGCTTGGGTCTACGGCGACGCCCGGATATCCGGCAACGCTTGGGTCGCCGGCGACGCCTGGATCGGCGAGGCTTGGGTCGCCGGCAACGAAAGGATCTCAGGCGACGCCTGGAGCGACTGGGACGATGAGGATGCAGCGGATGCGGCGGCAACGAGATGATCATCACCGTCGTAGTAACCCGTGACCGCCAGCCCCGCAGCTTCCGCTGGACCATCCGCGCGGGGATCAATCAGCCCAACGCACTTGGCCTCTCCCGCGCTGAGCGCGACGCCAGCGGGGCCAGACGTGCCGCTGAGCGCGTGTTCGGGCCTTTGGCGTGGATAGAGGCTGGCGATGCTGGAGCGGACGAGCGCAACTCGTATTTGGTGCAGTCCGCGACAGTGAGCGCAACTCGTATTTGGTGCAGTCTGCGACAGTGAGCCGGGCCGCGTGGTGGACCGCGCCCAGGCTCAGGTTATGCCGACAACTCCCGCCCGCAGCAACAAAGGATCTCCACCGGCAACGACTCCACGCGGTACTCAGCACCACAGGGGCAGACCAGCGCGTAGTAAGAGTGCGACCGAAACTCGGGGACAAAGCACTGGCGGCAGCGGTCGCATGTCATGCCGCACCGCCGTCCATGCGCTGGGGGATGCTCATATGGCTGTTTCCTTGGTATCGGCATAGCGGCGGGCTGCCGCGGCGTCCTCTGCCATGGCGGTTGCCAAGGCAGCTCGGATGATAAACTTCGGGAGCACCTCATCCACCCTGGCACAGTAACTCTTGATCTTGCGCCAGTCCGTCAGCGCAACCCCATGGAGTGTTATTGACTTCGTTTCGGTTGTTTCCATAGTAAAGTATACCACGAACTTAGCTTAGTCACACCTTACACACCCTTAATTCAGACATTGTATGCAGGAATGCAGTTGCGTCCTGGCCAGCAAAACCTTCACGAATGGATTCAATGGTGGAATCCAGAGGCGATTCGTCCAACACGACGAAGTCATCTGCGGTGAAGCTCTTCGTTTGCCAGACGCCGTCGATTCGAAAGTAGGCTCCACTGCCGAAAAGGCGTACTTTTTTGCCCCGCAGATGTGGGCCGAGTTTTCGCGCCAGTGCTACGGACACGACGCAGCGAATGTGCTCCTCACCGTTTTGCATGTGCACATTGATGGTGTCGTCTTTACCCCCTATGGAGTAAATCTGGCCTTCGACGGAAGTATTTCTTCGGACCGGGCCAATCGTCTCACGCACGAGCTATGCCAGTTGCCACGCCAGCCAGAACATTGCCAGCGCCACGACGCAGACGGCAAAGAGGATGCCCAGCTGATGGGCATCCGAGATCGCGTAGTCCGTCCCCGAGTGCTGCCTCTCTGCGCTGGTGTCGTCCAGCGTGATCAGCGGTTCTTGTCTCCACTTCATCTTTCTTCCCCGATGCTTCGGACGTGGTTGACCCACTCTATCTTATTCTTCTTCGCGTTTCTCTCCTCCCACCAGATCTTCGCCACCCCGGCGAGAGTCCAAATCCCGACGAATCCCACGAGGCAGTAAACGATCATGCTGCCTTCTTGCGATCGAGCCATGCGGTGATGGCGACGATCCATGTCGCGCTCTTTCTGATGCCCGCCTGTGACCGACAATAACGGTCAAGCCGGAGAGCCAAAGCCTCCGGAACTAATATTGAGATCGGGCGCTTGCCCGTTGTTTCCTTTGCCATACCTTTAGCTTACTCCATATTTCTTTATTGCTTTCAATATTTCTTTAGTGCTACTATCCGGTGTATGCAAAATGTGATGACCTCCACATACTCGATGTGGAGCCTGTTCCGGAACTGCCGGAAGGCGGTCGAGTATCGCTACGTTCTCGGCCTCACACCGAACGGAAAGGATCCCAACCTCAACTTCGGCGCCCTGATTCACGATTGTTTGCAGTTGTGGCACCAGTGCCGCGACCTCGACGCGGTCATCGCCCTGATCGACCGCGCCTGTGCGGCCCGCGTCAGCGATGAGCATGTCCACCGCGACTGGCACCTCGCGCGCGCCATGATGCGCGGCTACGCGGCCCGGTATCCCGAGGAAGAATTCGAGGTCGTCGCCCTGGAGAAAACCTTCGAGGGTCCAATCGTCAATCCAGTAACGGGGGCTGCGTCCCGCAGCTTCAGGCTTGCCGGCAAGGTAGATGGGATCGTTCGTATCGGCGATGAGCACTATGTCCTCGAGCACAAGACCGCGGCAACGATCGACGGCGATTATCTCGAACGGCTGTGGATGGATTTTCAGATCGCCATCTATTCCCATTACGTCGAGGAAGCCCTCGGCATCCCGATCACCGGAGTCATCTATAACGTTCTCGGGAAAGGGCGGCTCCAACAGGGAAAGGGCGAAACCGAAGAGGAGTATCTCGATCGCCGCGCGGAACTGATCGCAAAGTCGAAGACGGGCAAAAGCACCGCGAAGCGGAAAATGCCGGAATCCGACGAGGAATACCTGGCACGGCTGGCGGAGAAATACTCCGACCCGGAGATGTTCCACCGCGAGAAGCTATATCTCTCGCGGGACCGATTCGATGTTCTGCGGGCCGAACTCTGGCAACTGACCAAGGCGTTTCTCGACGCCCGCAGAAGCAAGGTCTTCTACCAGAACACGGCGTTCTGCTTCAACTACCACCGTCCGTGCGCGTACTTTCCGGTTTGCCGCTCCAACGGCAATCCCAACGTGATCGAAAACTTCTACAGCATTACGGCGCCGCACGAAGAACTGCGTCCGCCGGCAAGCGAACCCGCTTTCTGAAAGGACAAACAAACGATGCCTCTTTTACCCACAACAAAAACCGCGCCCAAGAATACTCTGGCTGACCTGACTGTATTGGTCTATGGCCAGACGAAGATCGGAAAAACAACGCTCTGCTCACAGGCGGAGGGCGCGCTGTTTCTGGCGACCGAGCCGGGCCTGAACGCGCTCGACGTGTATCAGGTCCCGATTCTCAACTGGGAGGACCTGCTCAACGCCTGCGCCGAAATCGGCGAAGGCAATCACCCGTTCCGGACGGTAATCATCGACACGATCGACAACGCCTATAAATTTTGCACCGACTACGTGTTGAAGAAATACAAGATCGAACACGAGTCCGACCTCGGCTACGGCAAGGGCTATGCGCTCATCAACAACGAATTCCAGCGGGTGATGACGAAGTTGGCGTTCCTGCCCTGCGGGCTGTTCGTGATCTCCCACGCCAAGGAAATGGAGATGGACTCGCGCACCGGCAAGTACACGCGCATCGTTCCGACCCTGCCGGACAAGGCCCGCAAAATCATTCTGGGCATGGCCGACATGGTCCTGTTTTGCGACCTCGACGTCCAGACCGGGGGCGACGGCGAGCCGCGCGCCCGGCGGGTGATCCGCACAAAACCCAGCATCTATTACGAAGCCGGAGACCGCACGGGACGGCTGCCCGAGACGCTGGACCTCGAATTTTCGAGCTTCCTCGACGCGTTCAATACGGCAAGCGACAAGTCAGCCGCGAAGCCGGTCCCAGCGGGCAAACTTGCGCCGGCTGCGGCCGGCAAGTAGTGAATCCAAACAACAAAGGAGAAATGACGTGGGTAAACAATCAATCGATTTAGCGCAGTTCGACGACGACTTCCGCGGTGAGCAGACCGAGGAGCGTGGCGATTTCGAGGGAGTGCCCGATGGCAAGTATCAGGTAACTGTGGAGAAGGTCGAGTTGACCGAGGCCCAGAGCACGGGCAACCCGATGCTTAAGTGGACGCTCCGCGTGATCGCCCCGAAGTTTGTTGACCGCCTGATGTGGCGCAACAGCGTGATCACGCACAACACGCTGAAGTACTTAAAGACCGACCTGCACATCTGCGGTCTGGATCTGGACAAGCTTTCGGAACTGCCGAAGCACCTCAGCAAGCTGCTCGACGTGAAGCTGGAGGTCACCAAGAAGACCAAGGGCGACAACGAGAACATCTACTTCAACGGCCGCATCGTAAACGACCGGACATCGAGCAAGTTCCGCCAGGAGGCCGGCGACTCTCTTGTCCCGTTCTAACCCGAGCGTCGCAACGATCATCGCCGACACGCGCGAGCAAGAGCCTTACTCCTTCGATCCCCGGCTGGTGTCCGCTGTACGGCGGGCGCTGCCGGCCGGGGACTATTCCGTCGAGGGACTTGAGAACAGTGTCGCGGTTGAGCGGAAAACGCTCGATGATTTCGTCTCGACGGTGATTCACAGCCGTGAGCGCTTCCTGGAAGAATTGCGAAAGCTTGGCGGCTATCGGGCAGCATGCGTGGTGGTCGAGGCCAACCTCGCCGACGTGTTGCAGAAGCGGTATCGGAGCGGCGCGAATCCAAACGCCGTACTCGGCAGCGCCCTCGCGATTATCCTTGACCACCGCATTCCGGTTTTCTTCTGTACCAATCGCCAGGCGGCCTGCCACTTCGTGCAGACATATCTGCTTGCGGCACACGCGAGGTGGGGGAGCTGACGGCGGAGCGCGCCAGTATTCGCGGAGTAGTGGAGACGGTCTTCTATTGCGGACCGACGTTCTCGGCAGGCGCGCTACGGACCGCGAGCGGAGCCTTAGTCAAGTTTGCGGGCGCAGTGTACGTCCGCGAGAACGACCCCGTCCGGATGGAAGGCCAATGGGTGGAGCATCCAAAGTACGGGCGCCAGTTCCAAGCCGAGTCCATGGGGCACGACCTCGAAATGGAGCCCGACGGGCTCGCTAACTTTCTCGCCAACCATCCGGACGTGATAGGCATTGGTCCCGCGAAGGCGCGGCTGATCGCCGATGAGTTCGGGGTCCGTTTCGACCAGGCCATTCGTAACGCCCCCGAGCGGGTGGCTGCAATCGCGAAGGTTCCGATCGAAACTGCGCTTGCGCTGCAGCGAATCTGGATCGCCAACACCCAATTCAACACGGCGATGGCCTACCTGGCGGGTTACGGGCTCACGCACCACCAGGTCACAACACTGGTCGGGAAATTCGGTAGCCGGGTGGTGCCCATTCTCGAAAGCGACCCTTATGTGCTGATGCGCGAGATCGCAGGGTTCGGTTTCAAGCGTGTCGATAAGATCGCGCGCAAGATGGGCACGCCGAAGGATCTGCCTTCACGGATTCGCGCCGGACTGCAGTACTGCGTGCTGGCGGCACTCGATGACGGCGATTGCTGGGTCGAATACGAAGATCTGCTCGACCGCGCCAACACGCTGCTTGTGATGGATACGCTCGACAGCCGCGAGCTAATCGAGGGTCATCTGGAGGCTCTGATCGCCGACAACACTCTGGTTTCACAACCGTTCGAGAGGCTCGTGGTGGCGAGTCCCGAGATCCATCGAATGGAGACGGAACTTGCCGCGGTCTTAGGAACCGCGGCGAGGTGCAACCCGCATGCGGTCGCCCAAGTGGATCAGTTGATTGGTGCCGAAGGCGGCGAGTTGACCCCCGAACAGCGACAGGCCGTGCGGAACGCACTTACCTATTCCATCTCGCTGATGACAGGCGGCGCGGGGAGCGGCAAGACATACTCCGTTTCGACGATCGCCACCATTGCGGACCGCCTGGAATTGACGATCGTTCTGGCTGCGCCCACCGGCAAGGCGGCCAAACGCCTTGAGGAAGTCGTCGGTCGCGACGCCAGCACTATTCATCGGCTGCTCGGCTACAACGGCCATACTTACGCCCGCGACGCATCGAACCCGATTGAGGCCGACATCCTCGTGGTGGACGAGGTCTCGATGGTGGACGTGCCACTCGCCTGGCGGCTGTTTGAGGCCGTCGATCGCAAACGGACGGCAGTGGTTCTTGTTGGCGACCACAACCAGTTGCCGCCGGTGGGGCCTGGAAACCTGCTGCGCGATCTGGTGCGGTCGCAGGCCATCCCCACCACGGTCCTCACCAAAATTATTCGCCAGGCGGGCCTGCTGAAAGAGAACTCGACCGCCATTCTCACCGGCGAAGTGCGGCCGACGGCAGATGAGAAGGTGGAGGCCCGCCGCCCGTGGTACGTAATCGACACTTTCACGAATCGCGAAGACATCCGGCGTATGCTGCTGCTTCTGTTCGACGAAGTGCTGCAGGGTCGACTCGGTTACGACCTGCTTCGAGATGTCCACGTGTTGACGCCGACGCATAAAGGCGCGCTCGGAACCGTGGAACTGAATATCGAACTGCAGCGCCTCTTGCAGCGGAAGTTGTTTAGTTTTGAAACGCCTGCCGTTGAGGCTGGCCACCGCCCACGGGTTTATCGCGGAGATAAAGTGATCCAGACAAAGAACGATTACGATCTGGGCATCATGAATGGCGCGATGGGTTTTGTTCTCGAAGCCGCCCCCGACGGCAGCCTGACCATCGACTTCGACGGTCTCCCGGTCAAGATCGAAGGCGACTCGAACGCACTCGGTAATATCCAACTGGCCTATGCGACGTCAATCCATAAGGTGCAGGGTTCCGAGTTCCCCTGTGCGGTCATCATCGCCCACAAATCGCATGCCTTTATGCATCACCGCAATTTGCTCTACACAGCGGTGACCCGCGCAAAACAATCGGTCATTATCCTCGGCGACCGGTGGGGCATCGATAACTGCGCAGCTAAACGCCAGGTGGACCAGCGCAAGACCTTTCTTTCCTTTCTTTTGCATGAGGAGCCTCGCCACTGACGCCGCCAATTGATGTACATACCTATTACCGCCAGATTACTGAAGTCGATATCGGCGCGATTGCCCGGGAATTTCTCGGTGCCCGCATCACCCAAGAAACACGTCAAACGCTGGCGTGCGATTGTCCCAACCACAGCAGCCAGTCACACCGGTCGCTGCACATCATGCTCGACAAACAGGGCTGGTACTGCTTCGGGTGCGGCGTCGGTGGTGACGTCCTGCAACTTGTCGAGTTCATCCATCACGGCGTCGTGACGCGAGGCCAGTCCGGTGTGATGCC
>JBBRCA010000102.1:0-10284 GCA_038205325.1 Terriglobales bacterium
AGCCAAAGCTTCAGGACGATCAGAGCAGAGGCGAGCGTGGGGAGCAGTGCGATGGCGGAGACGGCGGCGCGCGGGAGCTTGCGGCCGAGGGTTCCGTTGACAAGGAAACCGGCGAAGGGAAGCAGCGGAATGAGCCAAAGGAGTTGAGGTGACATGATTTCGGTCTGGAACGAAGTGCAGATTCAGATTCCTACGGAATGACAGAAAGAAAAACAAAAAAGAAAAGCAGATCCCAGGATGACAAGTCAAAAATCTAGTTCTTCATGAGGTTGACCTGGTCGACGTTGAGGGTTTGGCGGGTGCGGAAGAGGGCGATGATGATGGCGAGTCCGACAGCAGCTTCGGCGGCGGCGACCACCATGACGAAGAAGACGAAAATCTGGCCCGAGATTTGGTGCCACATGTGCGCGAAGGCGACAAAGGTGAGGTTGACAGCGTTGAGCATTAGTTCGATCGACATGAAGATGCTGATGACATTGCGCTTGATGAGAAAGGCGGCGATGCCGATCGAGAAGAGGATCGCGGCAAGGACGAGGTAGTAGGCGATGGGGACCACTAGAGCTTCCTCCGCCGCTTCTTGAAGAGCTTTGTATAGATAACATAGACAATGATGCCGAAAACGCAGCATATACCGAGAGCGACAAGTGAGAGAAACGGAACCCATCCATCGATAGCTAAGAAAGCGAGAGCAATCATTAGAGCTTCCTCCGTCGCGCGATGACTGCGATGACGATAATGACGCACAGCAGAGGGAACCAACCGAAGAGGCGCATCCGTTATAGTTCCTTTCGCGCGAGCACGACAGCGCCGAGGATCGCGATGAGGATGAGGATGGAAGTCACTTCAAAGGGCAGCAAGAGCGACGTGAAGAGGACGTGCGACAGGTCGCGGATGTTCGAGGTTGCGTTGGATAAGTAGCCGCCGAGTTGGGTGACGCCGAGGGCGGTCTTGTTAGAAAGAAAGACGAAGGTGAGCAGGCAGAAGATCGCGGCGGCTCCGGGCATTCCGGCGATGTAGGCGATCTTCGAGCCGTGGGTGCGCTCCTCTTCGCCCGCGTTGAGGAGCATGACGACGAAGACGAAGAGTACCATGATGGCGCCCGCGTAGACGATGACCTGCGCGGCGGCAAGGAACTCCGCGCCGAGTGACCAGTAGAGAACCGCCAGCGACATCATCACCACCACCAGCGACAGCGCGCTGTTGATGGGGTGGCGCTGGAAGAGCAGGTTGAGCGCTCCGGCCACGGCCAGCAAGCCGAAGATGATGAAAAGGGCGATTTGCATTGGCGGTTCGGTGTTCCTTCTAAGCGTGAACTTCGATTGTAAATCGTCAGCCGTGAGGATGATAGGCGAGCGCCAGCGCTGTGGCGAGGATGTTGACCATAGCGATGGGCAGCAGGAACTTCCAGCCGAAGCCCATTAGTTGGTCGTAGCGGAAGCGGGGGAGCGTGGCACGGACCCAGATGTAGAGCAGGATGAACGCGAAAATCTTGAAGACGAACCAGAAGATGGAGAAGGCTGCGTGTGCGACGATACCAGCGCCGAAGCGGTCAAAGATGTGACCAAACGGCGAAGAGGCGCCGCCGAAGAACATGAGCGTGGCGACGCAGGCGACGGTGATCATGTTGGCGTACTCGGCCATGAAGAACATCGCAAACTTCATGGAGCTGTACTCGGTGTGGTAGCCGGCGACGAGTTCGGATTCGGCTTCGGGGAGGTCGAAGGGCGAGCGGTTGGTTTCGGCGTAGGCCGCCATCAGGTAGATGAAAAAGGCGACGATCTGCAAGCCCCCGAAAATATTCCAGGAGATCATTCCGTGCGCACCCTGCGAGTCGACGATGTCGCGCAGACGGAGAGATTGGGCGCGCATCACGACGCCCACCAGCGAGAGGCCGAGGGCGAGTTCGTAGCTGACGACTTGCGCGGCGGCGCGGAGGGACCCGAAGAGAGAGTATTTGTTGTTCGACGACCAGCCCGAGAGGGCGATGCCGTAAACGCCGATCGAGGTGATTCCGAGAATGACGAGCAGGCCGATGTTGAGATCGGCGATTTGTGTGATGTCCACGCCGTGAACATAAGTGCGCGCGCCGAAGGGAACGACGGCGATCGAAATGAGTGCGCAACTGAGGGCGATGATGGGCGCAATGACGAAGAGCGGGCGCTCGACGGCGAGGGGCATCATGTCCTCCTTGAGGAAGAGCTTGATGCCGTCGGCGAGCGGTTGTAGCAGGCCGAAGGGGCCAACGCGCGAGGGCCCCCAGCGGTTTTGCATACGGCCCAGGACTTTGCGCTCCAGCAGCACCGTGTAAGCGACGGCCGCGAGGGTGATGACCAACACGACGGCGATCTTTAGGATGCTGATAAGGAGGAAGATTTGGAATGAGGTCAAGTGGCTCACGCTGATTTAGATAACTCCTCAGTATCTGGCATTTGCGCAACCAATGGCTTCAAAGGTTTTGTGGATAAAAGCCCTACTAAGCCTGTCACCATCGCAACATTCAGTCCACCGCAAATTACCACGTAGAAGGCGAAATTTTCAAATAATCCTCTCGCAATCCAGTCCGTAAAAAGGGCCGGTAACATCCCTAGAAGAAAGCTCCAGGGCGCACCCAGGGCAGCAGCCGGGATGTACGCGAACCCATCGTCGGCAAGAAAGCCGCCTGCGAACGCCAACGTAATGAGAAGCCCGTAAGCGCAACATACCCTGGACAGGGCAACTCGGCCAGTCCGGGAGTAGAGCTACCCGCGAAAGCGCAATAATGCAACAACAGAAGCCAAGCAGACTTGCAAGCGTGATGTATTTATCGATCATCGTTGGTCGGCAGCTAAGTGGTCGGCGACTTCCTTGGACTGGTGGCGCTGGACCTCCTGAAGCATGGGCGAGAAGCGGGTGAGGGAGCCGG
Source organism: Terriglobales bacterium (assembly GCA_038205325.1). GTDB lineage: Bacteria > Acidobacteriota > Terriglobia > Terriglobales > Acidobacteriaceae > Granulicella. The sequence goes on from JBBRCA010000102.1 coordinate 2,903, forward strand.
AGGTGAAGAGCGTGTCGTTGGAGGGCAGGACGAGGTCGTTGCGGTTGGAGATTTGAATGAGGTCGCCAGCGGCGGGAGAGAGATGCTGGTCGTTGCCGGAGAGAAGTTGCAAGCGGGAGAGTTTGTCGTAGCCGGGAACGAGGCGCTGGATTTCGTCGAGGATGGCGAAGGGGTCGAAGGGTGAAAGTTTGGGTTCGAGATTGTTGGCGGTGAGCCAGACGGAGTGTCGGTCGGCTTCGCCGGATTGCGCGCCTCGGCTCTGGCCCATGTCGGCACGGAGACCCTTGCCGAACGGAACGAGTTGCGCGATCTTGTGGCCGAACTTGTCGGCGAGGCGAACGATGAGTTCGAAGTCGGAACGAGTGCCGGATTTGTCGGCGGCTTTGGAGACGAGTTGAAGGTCGCCGTAGGAGTTGGTGACGGAGCCGGATTTTTCGTAGAGGTTGGCAGCAGGGAAGACGACGTCGGCGAGCAAGGCGGTCTCGGTGAGGAAAAGGTCCTGGACGATAAGGAATGTGTTTTGGAGCGCGACGGGATCGATATTGTAGCGGGCGATGGGGTTCGAGCCGACCACGTAGAGCGCGGAGAGATCGCCCGCAGCAGCAGCGTCAAACATGGTTACTATATCCATGCCGCTGGCGGTGAGATTGAGGCCGGAGTTGGCGGAGGTTTTGTACTCGTTCGCGATTGCGGACGCGTCCAGCGGCTGATAGCCGGGCAGCACGTCGGGAAGCACGCCCATGTCGGCTGCGCCGCGCGAGTTGGCGTAGTCGGCGAGAAGAGCGAACTCGGCGGTGGGGAAGGTGGCGACGAGTTTCTGGAGGTTGGCTGCGCGAACTTCGTTGCCGATCAGGACGATGAGTTTCTTTTCGCTGCGAACGGCGTCGGCGAATTCGTTGCTGCTGGAGAGGGTTTCGATGAAGCTGCCGTAGCCGAATTCGGCGACTTCCGTAAAAGCTTTAGCTTGGCGTTTGAGCTTGATGTCGGCGTGGTTCGCGATGTAGAGGCGAGCTTGATTGAGGCGGACAGCGGTGCGGAGGTTCCAGGCGGTGAGCGGGGCTTGATTTGTGGGATCGCCGCCAATGATGAGGACGGCGGGGGCGCTGAGGACATCGCGCTGCGAGGCTGTTTGTGCATGGCTTGCGGCGAGGGCCTGCGCGAAGGCGACGTAGTCGGCGGTGCGGTGGTGGTCGATGTTGTTGGTGCCGATGACCGTGCGCGCGAACTTTTGCAGGAGATAGTTTTCTTCGTTGGTGGTGCGGTTGGAGCCGATGATGCCGATGGAGTCCGCTCCGCATTCGTCGCGAAGTTTACGCAAATTTGTTCCGGCAAAGGTGAGGGCTTCTTCCCAGGAGACGGGTTTGAGCGTGCCGTCTTTGCGGATGAGCGGCGCGGTGAGACGTTCGATGTTGTTAGCGAAGTCGAAGGCGTAGCGGCCCTTGTTGCAGAGAAAGTCACCGTTGATGCCGGACTTGTCGCGGTTGTCGCCGCGCACAATTTCGCTGCCATCGGAAACCGAGCGCACGCCGAGCGTGGTCTTGCAGCCATCGCCGCAATGGGTGCAGACGGTGGCGACGTGGTTCATCTCCCAGGGGCGCGTTTTATAGCGATAGGCGCCAGAGGTGAGCGCGCCGACGGGGCAGGCGTCGATGCACATGCCGCATTGTTCGCAGTCGAGTTGCGGGAGGTCTTCGGGGGAAAGTTGCGCGGGGACGTTGGGCGCGATGACCGACGACGCGCCGCGATTTTGTATGCCGAGCGCAAACACGTCCATGCCTTCGCCGCACATGCGCACGCAGCGGTAGCAGAGGATGCAGCGGGGGCGGTCGAAGTAGACCACGGGCGACCATTTCTGTTCGTCGCGGTGGGTTTTGGGCTCGGCGTAGAAGCTGTCGGCGGCACCGTATTTGAAGGTCATGTCCTGCAGTTCGCACTCGCCGCCGGCGTCGCAGACGGGGCAGTCGAGCGGGTGGTTGCCGAGCAGCATTTGCAGGGTGGCTTTGCGGGCCTGCGCGATTTCGGGCGTCTCGGTCGCAACAACCATGCCTTCGGCGACCGTGGTGGTGCAGGCGGTGGCGAGCTTGGGAGACTTCTCGATGCGCACAACGCACATGCGGCAGGCGGCCTGGAGCGAGAGGCCGGGGTAATAGCAGAAGGCGGGAACCTCGATGCCCGCGGACTTGCAGGCGTCGATGAGAAGGGTGCCCGCCGGTGCGGTGAGCTTCTGGCCGTCTACAACGAAAGAAACTTGGGGTGAAGGTAGGTCTGGCATGGGCTAGTGGGCTCCCGCGAGCTCAGGCTCGCCGACGGGTTGAATCTGGATCAGCGGATGCTCGACGCGAGCGCCTTCGATGTAGTCTTCAAATTCTTTGCGGAACTTCTTAACGAAGCCAAGTGTGGGCATCGCCGCCGCGTCACCAAGCGGGCAGAACGTTCGGCCCATCATATTTTCGGCGAGGTACTGGATGTTGTCGATGTCCTTTTTGTTGCCGCCGCCGGCGTGAAAGCGAGTCAGGGTTTTCTTGATCCAGTCCGTGCCTTCGCGGCAGGGGATGCACCAGCCACAACTTTCGTGCTGGTAGAAACGGATTGTGCGGAGCGCGAACTCGACGATGGAGACGGTTTCGTCGAGCACGACGATGCCGCCCGAGCCAAGCATCGTCCCGGCTTTCGCCATCTGGTCGAAGTCGAGGCCGATGTCGATTTCATCGGCAGTGAGGATGGGGCAGGACGCGCCGCCGGGGACGACGGCTTTGAGCTTCTTGCCGTTGGGAATGCCGCCCGCGACATCGTAGATGGCTTTGCGCAGCGAGTAGCCCATGGGGAGTTCGTAAACGCCGGGACGCGCTACATGCCCTGATATGCCGAACAATCTAGTGCCACCGTTGCGTTCTGTGCCGAGCTTGGCGTAGGACGCGCCGCCCATGAGGAGAATATGAGGCGCGTTGGCGATGGTCTCGGCGTTGTTGATTACGGTGGGGCCGCCGTAAAGACCGACGACCGCCGGGAAGGGCGGCCGGATGCGGGGGATGCCGCGCTTGCCTTCGAGCGACTCCATGAGCGCGGACTCTTCACCGACTTCGTAAGCGCCCGCACCGGTCTGCGTGATGATGTCGAAGTCGACGCCTTCTTTGCCGAAAATATTCTTGCCAAGGAAACCTTTGGCATAGGCGTCGGCGACGGCCTCCTCCATGATGTTGAGGAGGTAGCGGTATTCGCCGCGCAGATAAATGAAGCCCATCTTCGCGCCCACGGCGAGGCCGGCAATCAGAGTGCCTTCGATGACCGCGTGCGGGTCTTCGAGGAAGAGGACATGGTCTTTGCAGGTGCCCGGTTCGGACTCGTCGCCGTTGACGAGGACGTACTTGGGCTTGGCGGAAACTTTGGGGACGAAGCTCCACTTCATGCCGGTGGGGAAGCCTGCGCCGCCGCGACCACGAAGGCCGCTGGCTTTCATCTCGGCGAGAATCCACTCGGAGCCGTTCTCGATGGCGAGCTGCGTCGCTTTGTAGCCGTCCTGCTCGATGTACTTTTCGATGTCGGCGGCACCGGTGCCGAAGCGGCGCGAGATGACTTTGACTTCGTCCGGATGGGAGACCAAGCGTGGCATTCGTGCGCCCCTGAAGAAATTTAACCCTGATGTAGTTTACGCGATTTCGTCAACTGTGGCGGCGCTCTCTCCCGGCGCTGATAAGCTGGTGAGATACGGGCAGATATTATTTTCGCCGGGTCGGAGCACTACGGATGCAAGTCAGGAAAAACTCCGCGAAGGACCTTCGCTGGCTTGCGTTTCTTCTCGCCTTCGGGCTTATCGCCGCGCTTATCGCGCATGCCAGGCTGCCTTTCACCCTTGAACTCACCGAGTACGGATTGCCGTCGCTCGAATTCGCTCGCACCCATCGAATCTCTTCCGCGTTTCTTTCCATTGGCTATTCGGCTCTCGTAGGTTGCGCGCTCTCTATCTTTCCGGGAATCTCGGGACTGGCGGTTGCAAACATCACTATCTACCTGGCGTGGGTGAGCGTCGTTTGGGTCGTTCTGCGGCAATTGGGCGCGACGGCGCGCGCAGCGTTTGTGATCGGGCTGGCATTCGTGCTCTATCCGGATATTTTGCTCAGCGTCAACAAGGTCTACCAGACCAACATGACCTCGCTGTGCTTGCTGGCGTGTCTTTCCGCCGTGCTGTATCTTGTGCGTTCCCGGACCAGCTACCGCGCGGACGTATTACTAGCGATCGTTGTGGGCGTCGCTGTCCTGTGTCGGTCCAATCTCTTTGTCGTCTTGCCGTTGACGTGGTTTTTTCTGTGGAAATATAAGCTGCCAAATGCGCTATTGCGCGCTACAGGCCAAACGCTTGGGGCTGCCTTAATTTATGTCGCGGTGACCATCGCGGTGCATGGGTCAGTTTTCTGGCCACAAGTCGGTTCGTATGTCTTGTTCTCGGGGGCCAACGAATACACCGAACAGGACATGCTGACGTCCTACGACAACGCCGCTGAAGGGTCGCTCATCCCCGCACTCAAGCTGCGCGGAATCGACGCGTATCACGACTGGGGGCGACCCGACAATATCCCGGGTGACAACGAGATTCGCAATCCTCGCTTTGCACACCTTTACAACGTTGAAGCGCTCAAATTCGCCAAGGGCCATCCTCTCACAATGGTGAAGCTCACTGGGCTGAAGCTCGCCATCTTCCTGCGGCCCGATCTACAGATTCATCCAGCGAACACGGTCGGTGGACTGCTTAAAGTTCTTGAGACTTGCGCTCTTCCGCTGTGGATTTTTCTGTGCTTCTTTACTTCTAATGCGAAAGGCGATCCGTCCCGGCTAATTGTCGCGTTGTTGATCGCGGTTTATACGCTGCCGCACCTGTTGTCGGTCACCGCACCGCGCTTCCGAACGCCTGTGGATGTCGTTTGTCTGGTTGCCAGCGCGGGTATGCTGCTGGTTTGGAGACAGCAACGTCAAGCCTCTGAAGCCGCGCGATAGCTTTCGAGCACGGCGTCCATCTTTGCGGGCGTGAGGTCTTCATGGAAGTCGTAGTTGACCTGCACAGCGGGTGCCCAGCAGCAGGCGCCAATGCACTCGACTTCTTCGAGAGAAAAAAGTCCATCGGGCGTGACGCCCTTGTGCCCGATGTGCAAAGTGTCCTTGCAGTGTTGGAGCAGCTCGAAGCCGCCGCGCAACATGCAGGAGATGTTAGTGCAGACCTGCACGTTGAACTTGCCGGCAGGGGTGACGCGAAGCATCGAGTAGTAGCTGAGGACATTGCGCACATCGAGTTCGAGCAAGTCTAGACGCTGGGCGATCTCCGCGACCGCCGCGTCCGAGACGTAGCCGATTTCGTCCTGCGCGTAGAGCAGCATGGGCACCAGCGCGGAACGCTTGAGCGGGTAAATCGTCACCAGCTTATCGAAGCGGGCGGCGAGTGCAGGGGAGAAGATGGTGGAGGCGATGGCACTCATGCGTGTCTCCAGTTTACAGCGTAGACAGCAAAGGCGAACGCGAGGGCTCGGAGGACGCCAAGGCTCGCAATGGCATTGTTGCCTATGCGGACATCATCTCGCGTGCGAAGCGTTCGGCGGCGATATCCATCTCTTCTTCGGGGCCGTGGTTGATGCGAACGGTGCCATTCTCTTTGAGGTTGAAGGGGATGAGGGCTGAGTTTTCGTGTTGGAGAGTGGTTGCGGTGAAGCGGAGCCAGTGGGTGCCGACGCGGAGAGTGATTTCGTCGGCGCCGACTTCGACGACGGCGTGCTGGGTTGTGTTGAGTCCGTGGGCGGCAGCGTAGGAGCGGAGCAGCGAGGCCCAGGATGTCCAGAGTTCGGTGTGGAGTTGCGGCGTGAGCGCAAGAACTCTCGGGTTCACGGTCAGGCCACTCACTTCTGATACCAATACGTACCGCAGAGGTCGGTCGATTTTCCGAGTGCCTGTGTCTGGATTAGGGGACGCAACGCTCCAGAAAATGTGGCTAAATTGAGATTTATTCCACCGGTGCCGTCGATTGTGCTCATTATCAGTATCCAAGTCGTGTCCCGCTTGCCGCAGAGAGTGTTTGAGCCTCGCAAATGAACAGTCCCGGAGAGATTTGTCTTATAAAGCTCCCCTCTTGTCGTGGAGTTCAATGTCGCGTTTAGCAGGTTGGCCGCTGCCTTCAACTCTTCGCCGCCAAGCTTCTTCTCAAGGGTAAGAGGAAGGCGATGATTTTGGAAAACTAAACCATCATCCGATAGGTAGGCATCACCAGTGATCGACATGGCCGTTTGACTTATGGCAAGCCACTTCGTGGGAGGCTTAGACCGTGCTCTGAGCGGATGAGCCAGGCAGAAGACAGCGCACGTACCCGAAATCAGGCCGCACGCTGCAAACCCAAGCAGAATCCTGTGGGACTTCCATCCGGTCATCGGTCAATGGCTCCTAACACGATATCTATTGAGCCTATGACCGCGACCACATCGGCAATAAGCCGTCCCTTGCACATGGTTTCGAGCGCTTGCAGCGTGGCGAAATCGGCGTTGCGCATGTGGACGCGGTAGGGTTTGGCGGTGCCGTCGGAGACGACGTAGTAGTTCATCATGCCGTGCGGCGCTTCGATGGAACTAGTTGCCTCGCCCGCTGGCACGGCGAAGCCTTCGGTGACAATTTTGAAGTGATGGATGAGCGATTCCATCTGGGTCTTCATCTGCTCGCGGTCGGGGAGGATGATCTTGGGGGCGTCGGCGACGATGCGGCCGCCGGGCATGCCGTCGAGCGCTTGCAGGCAGATTTTTGTGCTCTCGCGCATCTCGTCCATGCGCACGATGTAGCGCGCCCAGACATCGCCGGCGTTCGAAATGGGAACGGAAAAACTGAACTTCTCGTAGCCGGAGTAGGGCATGTCCCGCCGGACATCGAAATCGACACCAGACGCCCGCAGCGGCGGGCCGGTGACGCCTAGCGCGATGGCGTCGGCGGCGGAGAGCAGGCCAACGCCCTGTAGGCGCGACTTCCAGATGGGGTTGTTGTTGAGCAGGCCTTCGTACTCGGCGATTTTGTCGGGGAAGGTTTTCAGGAAGGCACGGATGTTGTCGAAGAGGTCGAGCGGTGGTTCCAGCGCGACGCCGCCGATGCGGATGTAGCTGGTCATCATGCGCTGGCCGCTGACGGCCTCGAAGAAGCGCTGCAGCTGCTCGCGCTCGCGGAAGCAATAAAGGAAGACGGTCATCGCGCCGAGGTCGAGCGCGTGCGTGCCCAGCCAGACCAAGTGCGAGTTGAGGCGGGAGAGTTCGTTGAACAGCACACGGAGGACTTGGGCGCGCTCGGGGATTTCGAGGCCGAGGAGTTTTTCGACGGCCAGCGCGTAGGCCAGGTTGTTGGCCATGGGCGCGAGGTAGTCGATGCGG
>JBBRCA010000103.1:0-10218 GCA_038205325.1 Terriglobales bacterium
CACGTCAACATCAACTCCGTCGTCGGCGGCGGCATCCGCAACCCCGAGGACGCGCTGACGATTTCCAAACGCGCTCTGGCGCTCGGCTTCAGCTCCACCATCGGCATCATCCACGACGGCAGCGGCCAGCTCAAGCCGCTCAGCGAGCGCGAGCGTAAAGTGTGGGATGAGGTGCGTCGACTCACGCGCCGCAGCTACTCGCGCTTCAACGGCTTTCAAGAGGCCATCGCCAACGGCGAGCCTAACGACTGGCGTTGCCGCGCCGGTTCGCGCTACCTATACCTGGACGAAAACGGCATTGTCAGCTACTGCTCGCAACAACGCGGCTACCCCGGCATCCCCGTCGCGGACTACACCACGGAAATCGTCCAGCGCGAGTTCCTCACCGAGAAATCCTGCGCGCCCAACTGCACCATCAGTTGCGTGCATCAAGTCAGCTATATCGACCACTGGCGCGCGCCGCAGCACTCCGCCATCACGCCCGGCGGCGCGGGACACGGCACCGAGGCAGACTTAGTTCAGATTCAATAGCTCCAACCTACAGCCTGCCTCGGAACGGTCATCTCGACCGGAGGCGGCGCAGTTGCCTCATAAAATTGTCATCTCGACCGGAGCTTTCGCGATTTTGCGAAAGCGTAGTGGAGAGACCCGCATTCCGGACCTCCACAGAATTGTCATCTCGACCGCGCCCGCGATTTTGCCGACTGGGAGGAGTCTACGTTGCCAGGGTACAGCAACTCCGAATCCCTAGCTCTTCTTGTGCGCTGCCGTCGTCGCTTTCTTAACCGGTGCCTTCGTTGTGGCCGCGGCCGTCTGCGCCAGCGCCGCGTCGATCGCGCTGTAAAGCTGCATTACGTCCACCACCTGCACCCAACTCCTGTTGGTCGCAACGATGATTGTCGGCGTATGCACCAGCCCCATCTTCGTGCCGAGATCCCGGTCTGCATCGACTTCCTTCGCCAACTGCCCCGTCGGGTCAACCACGAACGGCATCGCCTGGTGGTTGGTTTGGAAAAACTTCACCGTAAAGTTGTGCAGGTCGTCCTTGCTCGCAATCTGGTATTGGCTCGCGAACACCTCGCGGCGATACTCCTCGGCGACCGCCGGCGAAACCTTGTCCTGCAAATAGCGCGCGTAGATCGAAGCCTCGTGGCTCCAGATATGTCCGGGAATCTGAAAGTCGCGGCGGACCAACGGGATACTGTAGTGCTTCGCGGCCTCATGCACGATGGGAAACGCACGCGAGCAGGCCGGACATTCGAGGTCTTCCCACTCGATGATGGCGACCTTCGCGCCAACTGGCGGCTTGAACATCGACGTGTCTTTGAAAGGGTCGCCCTGCCCGGCAGGCACAGCGGTCTGGGCGGGCGCGGTCGCCGCAACGAGTGAGATAAAGAAAGCGGCAACAAAAAAACGAGACATATTCATAGGACGCAAGCGGACACCTTTTGCGAGCAGGATGCTCTTAGAACTATTCAATCACAGCCGCGCAATGCCTGAGCGGCATGTAGAAGTTGCGCTATGGTTCCGGAGAGACTCCCGGGCGCTTGTCGTGAAGCGCTTCCTGCCATGCGGCTTGCTGATGTTCCAGATTGAGCTTAGCGACAGGCTCCGCGCTCCAGGCCCGGAGTACATCGTCGTTTGGAACCGATGTAGTCTGGCAATGAGGTTTCTCGGATGCGTACCTTGTGCGGATTGATTGTGGGCATGATGATGTTGATCTCGTCGGGATGTACTCGCACGCAAGGTACCATCTCCGCCGCTCCCATATCCGAAAATCCAGACATGGGGCGCACAGCACGTGTTGCCACAGTCAAAAAGCAATTCGTTGGCTTCGACCGCAACGAGTATCCCGGCGACACGACCATGGCCGCGATGCACAACACGTTCGCCTTCACCGGCTACTGGCTCACCGTGCCTCCGGGCGCAATGTTCAACCAATGGCAGGGCAAGCGCGAAACTCTGAAACAACAGGGTTGGGGATTTCTCGTGCTCGCCAACGGCAAGCTCGACGCCGAAATCATCAAGACGCGCAAGGCCGGAACGTCCCCCTCAACGCTCGGCCGCGACGATGCCGCCGCCGCCGTCACAGCGGCAAAAAACGAAGGCTTCCCATCCCACACCATCCTCTTTCTCGACCAGGAAGAAGGTGGCCGCCTGCTCGACGAGCAAGCCGCGTACCTGCTGGCTTGGACCGAAGCCGTCGCCGCGTCCGCCTACCGCCCCGGCGTCTACGCTAGCGGCCAGCGCGTCGAGGACGACCCCGGAGTCTTCATCACCACCGTCGAAGACATCCGCAACCGCGTGCGGCAACAGCACTTGCACACCGTTGAAATATTCGTGGCTGCCGACGACTGCCCGCCCGCCCCCGGCTGCACGCTGACGCCGAAGCCTCTTTCGACCAGCGGAACGTCCGGCGCCCTCGCCTGGCAATACGCACAATCACCCCGCAGACCCGCAATCACCAGAAGCTGTGCGAAGACCTACGCCGCCGACGGCAACTGCTACGCGAGCGGCTTTCCGAAGGTGTTTCTCGACATGGACGTCGCCGCAAGCGCCGATCCCTCAAACGGGCGCTGACCGTCTTCGAAAATAAGGGCTAGAATGGAGACATGCCCTCTGCTGCACGGTTTTCCACACCGGAAATGACCGATCATAAAAGATATTTCTTCGAGAAACTTGGCCTCACCGAGCGTCTTCTCGAACGCTGCCTGGGGGAGGCGTTGAGCGCGGGCGGAGAGTTCGCCGATCTCTACTTTGAAGCCGTCACATCCACCTCGCTGGGCATGGACGAGGGCATCGTCAAAACCGCATCGCAAGGCATGAGCGTCGGCTGCGGAGTGCGCGTGCTCTACGGCGAGCGCACCGGCTTTGCCTACACCGACGACCTCAGCACGGAACGTCTTTTGAAGGCCGCGCGCACCGCCGCCTCGATCGCCAGCGGCCCACAGACCGAGCGCGTCCAGGGGTTCACCGAAACTCGCACTCCAGAACTTTATCCCGTCGCGGGCAGCAGCAGCGATGCCACCATCGCCGCGAAGTTGAAGCTGATCGACCGCGCCGACAGGGCCGCGCGCGCCTTCGATCCTCGCATCACGCAGGTCAGCGTTTCGCTCAACGATGAACTCCGCCGCATTCTGATTGTCGCCTCCGATGGCACGTTCGCGAGCGACACGCAGCCTCTTGCGCGCTTCAACGTCCTGGTCATCGCCAAGGACGACGTCAACACCGCGCGCGGAACTTCAGGCGGCGGCGGACGCGTCGCACTCGATTTTTTCGAAAGCGCCCGCGTCCCCGACGGAGCAGACAAATCCCCCGAGCACTTCGCCCGCGAAGCCGCGCGCACGGCCATCCTCCAACTTCACGCGGTGCCCGCCCCCGCTGGTGAAATGGAAGTCGTCCTCGGCCCCGGTTGGCCGGGTGTGCTGCTCCACGAAGCCGTCGGCCACGGCCTCGAAGCCGACTTCAACCGCAAGAAAACCTCCGCCTTCGCCGGCCTCATCGGGCAGCAAGTTGCGTCGAGCAAAGTCACAGTCGTCGATAACGGGACCATCCCCGGACGGCGCGGCTCGCTCAACGTTGATGATGAGGGCAACCCCACCCAGGAGACGGTGCTGCTCGAGAATGGCATCCTGCGCGGCTACCTCTCGGATAAGCTCAGTTCGCGCCTGATGAATATGCCCAACACCGGCAGCGGGCGCCGCGAAAGCTACCAGGCCATCCCCATGCCGCGCATGACCAACACCTACATGCTCGCAGGCGACGACGACCCCGCTGACATCCTTAAAAGCGTCAAGCGCGGCCTCTACGCTGTGAACTTTGGCGGCGGCTCGGTGGACATCACGAACGGTAAATTCGTCTTCACCACCTCTGAAGCCTACCTCATCGAAGACGGCGTCGTGACCGCTCCGGTAAAGGGCGCAACGCTCATCGGCAACGGTCCCGAGGCACTCAAATACGTCTCGATGGTGGGCAACGATCTCGCGCTCGACGAAGGCATCGGCACCTGCGGCAAAGCCGGGCAGAGCGTGCCCGTCGGCGTCGGAATGCCGACCGTGAAGCTTGACCGCATGACCGTCGGAGGGACGGGCAGATAGCGCCCGACAAATTTTCGCCTCGATACCCGGAGGCCAGTTTCAGGACAGTAACCACCAACGCACCACAACCGCAAGCGCAAGACCGAGGGCCCCATGGCAACCAAATCAGTGATCGTCGAAGAGAAAATTTACGAATGCGAAGTGAAGCGCAGGCGCGTCCGCGCCAGTGGCGGATACGAGCCGTTCTGGAAAGTAAAAACAATCGTTGAAGCGTTGGTCGATGGCGACACCGAGTTCCGCTGCAAGCACTGCCATGGCGAAGTCAAACTCCACAAGCGTGCCGCGACGCAGGGCGGCGGTTCTCACGTCACCCACAAATCGAAGAGCGATTCCGAGCACTGCTGCGACGCCATTCGGCTCCTCTCTGCGGTCAATGGGCATGAACTTCGAGTGTCCAGCCGTCCGGTGCACTAGAATCCGGTGAAAAGAACGCTCGACTTACACGCATCGCAGGCGTCGAGATTGCATACCCTCGCCGAGGAGGTCGTGGCTCGCGCCCTGCGCGCTGGCGCGACCGACGCCGAAGCCGTCGGTTTCAAGGGCGAAGAGTTCGCCGTCAACGTGCGCCTCGGCCAGGTCGAACAAATCACAGAATCAGGCTCTGGCGCGCTCGGATTGCGCGTCTTCTTCGAAGCCGAGGGCGGCCAGCGCACCGCGAGCGCCTCCACCTCGGACCTTTCGCGCGACGGCATCGAGCGGCTTGTCTCGGGAGCTGTCGAGCTTGCGAAGGTGACCGGCGCGGATCCTTTTGCCGGCCTGCCCGAGCGCGAGGCATTTGGGTCGAACGACGTAGACGCGCTGGCCCTCTATTTCGACGACGTACAAGAAATTCCCACCACCGCACGCATCGAACTCGCGCAGCGCTGCGAGGCAGCGGCGATGAATTTCGACGCGCGCATCCAAAACTCCGGCGGAGCAAATTTCGACGCGTCAAGTTCGCGCCGCGTCATTGTCAACTCGCGCGGCTTCTCCGGCAACTACCGACGCAGCTATTGCGGCTTCTATGTCTCGCCCATCGCCCAGGACGCGAGCGGGGCCATGCAGCGCGACTACTGGTACTCGAGCTCGCGCACCTCGCGTCTGCTCGCCTCCCCCGAAGAAGTAGGCCGCAAGGCTGCCGAGCGCGCACTGCGGCGTCTCGGCGCGCGCCCCGTACCGACACAGAATTGCCCGGTCGTGTTCGCCTCGGAGATCGCCGTCGGGCTGATGGGGAACTTGCTCGGCGCAGCCAACGGCGATGCGATCTACCGCAATGCGTCGATGTTCGCGGGCAAACTCGGCGAACGGGTCGCGGGAGAAAACATCACCATGATTGACGACGGAACGATGGTCTTCGATCACAAACTCGCGGACGGGAGCACGATGCGCGTCGGCGGCTTCGGAACATCGCCCTTCGACGGCGACGGGCTGCCCACACGCCGCACTGTGATTGTTGAGCGCGGCATTCTTAAAGAACTGATGCTAAACACGTACACCGCTCGCAAACTCAACATGCGCTCCACCGGAAAAGCCTCGCGCGGCCTCGCAGGCGCACCCGGAATCGGCGGCGGCAACTTCTTCCTCCAACCTGGCAGCGAAACGCCGGAGCAAATCATCGGTGGCGTAAAGGTCGGCCTCTACGTCCTTGAGACAATGGGCTTCGGCGTAAACCTGGTCACCGGCGACTACTCGCAAGGCGCGAGCGGCCTGTGGATCGAGAACGGCGAACTCACCTTCCCCGTCGAGCAAATCACGATTGCCGGAAACCTGAAAGACATGTTCCGCAACGTCACCGCTATCGGCAACGACCTCGAGTTCCGCTCCAGCGGCGCGGTGCCGACGGTGCGCATCGAAGGCATGACGGTGGCGGGAAGTTAGTGTTTCCGTCTTGCCCACCCTTTTTTGTCATTCCGTAGAAGCTGCGGAATGACGAGCTAAACGAGTCGGACTTCCAGAATAGAATCCAGTTGTGAGCGCGGTCTTCGAATTTCAGCATCGCACTGAGTTTCTCCCGGACGCCTCCGATGAAATCCTGCGTGCGATTCCCGCTGCACCGGGCGTCTTTGCGTTGCGCGGCGAGCGCGTCGCAGATGGAGCCGAAGCCGAGCCCTACCTCACCCGCACCGCCGATCTCCGCCGCCGCCTTCGCCGCCTCCTCGCTCCGCCCGAAGCGGTCGATGATCAAGGCCGCCCCGTGCTTTCCAAACGCCTCAACCTCCGCGAGCGCGTGCGCTGGATCGAGTGGACCCGCACCGGTTCGGAGTTCGAGTCGGCGCTGGTCATTTACGGTGCGACGCGCGCTGCATTCGGCGACGCGGAAGCCCGCCGCCGTCTGCGCTTGCACGCGCCCTACTTCCTTCGCATCATCATGCAGCACGAACATCCGCGCGTTTATACCACCAATAAGTTGTCACGCGGCTCTTTGGCCGAATCCTTTGGCCCATTTCCGTCCCGCCTCGCAGCAGAACGCTACGGCGACGCCGTGCTCGACCTCTTCAAACTGCGCCGCTGCCACGAAGACCTGCAAGTCCATCCCGAGCACCCCGGCTGCGCCTACGGCGAGATGAAGAAATGCATGGAGCCGTGCAAAGGCGTCTGCACCGCCGACGACTACGCCGCCGAGGCCCGGCGCGTGCAGGCCTTCTTCGCCACGCGCGGCGAGTCGATGCTCGCCGAAGTCTCACAGCAACGCGAAGCCGCCAGCGAGGCCATGGACTTCGAGCAGGCCGCCGCCCTGCACAAGCAGTGGGAGCGCGTAAAAGCCGCCGCCGCTCTCGCCGACGAACTCGTCCGCCCCGTCGCCACCCTCCTCGCCGTCATCCTCCAGGAATCTGCCCCTGCCACACCTCCGCGTGCCCCACATCTCGACACTGAGATGGGGGCTTCCACCGCTGCCAATCCGCCCATAGCCAGGTCTTTCCGCAACGAAGAAGCCGCCGTCTTCCTCCTCGAAAACGGCCGCCTCACCGGCCCCGCCCGCCTCTCCACCCTCGGCGTCCGCGCCGTCCGCGAGCAAACCGCGGTCGGCAGTTCCCTCTTCGCGCAGCCCCTGATGCTCGCAGCCGTTCCGCTCGATGAACCTTCTGGAATCCTGCCGCCGCGCGAATCCATAGCCGAGCCCACCTCAGAATTGTTATCTCGACCGCAGTCCGCGCTTTTTGCGGACGCAGTGGAGAGACCCGCAGTTCCTACCCGTCGCGACACGCCACCGCCGTCCCCCGGTACGGTCTCTCCCGAAGATCGCGCCCGCGCCGTTCTCGCCCAACTCACCAACAACGCAGCGGCACAACCCGAACCCGACATCGCCGAGCGCTGCGACTATCTCGCCCTTTTCCGCCGCTGGTACTACCGCCCCGAAAAGCAGCGCACTGGCGAAGTCTTTCTCCCCAACCCCGACGCCACCTGGCCCATCCGCCGCATCCTCAACGGTGCAGCTCGAGTCGTCCTCGGCCCACCCACCGCCGCGCCGCCTGTGGACCGCGAAGCCTTCAAGAATCAGACAGCCCTGACGACCAAAGTCATCCACGAAGGCCGCGAAGGCGTGGAGCGCGTGGTACCGGTGTTGCCGAAGCGCAGCCGCAGCCGAAAATCAACGACACCTTCGGATGTCCCGCGCTAATTGTGCTTAAAAGAGGTTGTTCACGTAAGCCGACTTCTGGTTACGAATCTTGGTCGGCTCGGCATCAGTCGCTTGCGATAGGCTGCCAAAGCTCGACACGATTTCCTTCCGGGTCGGTAATCCAGCCGAACTTTCCGAAGTCATAGCTTTCACGTTTTGGATCGACCGTGACACCTTCGCCTGTCAACCGGTCCAGCACTCCATCCAGGTCGTCTACCTGGAGATTTATCATTGCTTTCTGTGCCGGAGGGAAGTACGCATTGTCTTGTTTGAAAAAGGAGAACACGACTTGTGCCTCGTGCGTCGAGGCAGGAAACGCGTAGGCCCCGCTAGCCTTCACCAGACCAAGATGCTGCTCGTACCATTGATACAGAGCTTTTGGATCATCCGCTCGCAAAAATATTCCGCCAAAACCAGTGACTGAAGCCATAGAGCCTCCTATAAGAACCGTTATCCTACGAGCCAAGTGTTGGGTGAAAACCAAAAGTTGGAGCTTATGCCCAGGCCTTTTACTTTATATTGGCATAACTGCTGCAGCGGCGGTGGGTACGACTGGGGATTTGCGGCGAAGGATGGCAGCCGAGACGAGAGTAATGATAAGGCCGACGGGCAGGGGCTCCATGAAAGTGTAGGCCATGTTGACGAGGGGGTTCTGGTAGCTCTGCTGAGAGCGCTGAATGGCAGCGACCCGCGCGGCGGTGGTGGCAGGGTCAAGTCCGGAGGACTGGACCTTGTGAATCTGCGCAGCGAAGTAGCTGTCCATGAAGTGGGGCATGAAATTGAAGTAGATGATCTCCCACACGGCGACATAGCAAACGGTGGTGATGAGGACGATCAAAATTCCGCAGGCGAAGGCGCGGCCGAAGGAGATTTGGCCCGCGAGGGTATTGTCGCGGTAGCTGCGGATGCCGAAGTAGATAAGCAGGAACGACGCCACCATAATGGTGTAGCCGAAAACCAGGCTGTGGCCGGAGCCGATCTTGTTGGCGATGAGAAGCGAGCCGCTCATAAGGACGGAGATGATAAGACCGGCGATGAGGCCGAAGGTAAAGACTGTTTTCGTCATGTGAGGCTCCTGATGCGAGTGAAGATCAAGTGAAGATGAAGTCACTATGCGGCGTAACTGGGCCGGCTGTCGTCATCCTTTCGGATGATTTTGCAGCAATAGAGCGGAAATCGTGCTTTCGGATGATGCTGGCCTGTTCAGATGACGCGGTCAGGGCAGCAGGCCTAATTCTTTGCCGCGCTGGACGGCCTGGGTGCGGCGGGCGGCTCCAAGCTTGTCGAAGGCGCGTGCACAGTGGGTCTTGACGGTGTTCTCGGAAATGAAAAGCTGCGTGGCGATCTCGCGATTGCTGAAGCCGCGGGCGACCTGTGTTAATATTTCGAGCTCGCGTGCCGTGATGCCGAGGGTCTGCTGGCGAACCGTATCTGGAGCGAAGGGGGCGGTATGGGGAGCGAAGAAACCGGGGCCCTCCGCGGGGACAAGCACTTCCCTCACCACGACCGTTTCGCGAATGGTTTCGCGACTGCGCGTAATGCGCAGGCCAAGCCAGATACCAAAGGACGCGAACAGGATGGCGACAAGCGCGCTGTAGAGCTCGACGGAGTGTTCGATGACGACGAAGCGATATTCGGTGTATTGAAGGGTGGCGATGAGGAGGCCGCCGACGAGACCGAAGATGAGGACGTGGCGCTTCATGATGGGTCCTAAAACTATAACCGGGATTCGCGTATTGAGCACAGCAAATTTAGGGCGGCGTTGCGGGCAGGAATAGATCGCGTGGTGGGTGGCGGAAGACGGGAAGCGGCTGGAGGCAGGCGAGGAGGGCAACTCTCCCAAACAGAGAAGCTACTTCAAGAGCCTTCCACAAATTCTTAAAGTCGGGAAGACCCAAATTTCTTGACGACTTGTCGAATTTCAGTCCCGCCGTTCGTCGTTATAGTGAAGGCAGGCAAAAAGCCTGCCCTGAAGCTAAATCCAGGAGAAGACAATGCCCCAATTTTTCGTAGCCATCCAGCAGCCCCGCGACTTCGTTCCGTCCTTCAGCGATGAAACCCTGATGCGCGACATCGGCGCGCTTAACCAGGAGATGATCGCCGCCGGCGTCAGAAACTTCGCCTGCGGTCTGGGAGGCCCAACGCAGACGAAGTCGTTGCGCGCCGAACCCAGTGGCGAAGTCCTTATAACCGACGGCCCCTACCTTGAGGCCAAGGAGTACGCCGGTGGTTTTTGGATACTGGAGTGCTCTGACATGGACGAAGCCACGGCGTGGGCGCGCAAGGCCGTCATCGCCTGCCGAACGCCGGTCGAGGTGCGAGCGATCTTCTTCAAACCGGGAACCGAGAAATTGAACAAAATTTAACGAATCGGATAGCAGGAAAGCGGACAACAACGGCAATAGCACTCTGCCCGCTGCATGCTGAGGGACGGCCTCGCAAAAAAATACATTCTCAGGAGAAAACAATGCTGAAAAAGATGAGCAAAGCAATCGCAATTAAAAGCCTCGCACTGCTTGTTGT
>JBBRCA010000104.1:0-10089 GCA_038205325.1 Terriglobales bacterium
AGTTGTTTTGACTCCACCGCACTCCGTCAGGAGCCGCATGCCACGGTTATAGCTTGCAACTAGTGTGCCTTCGGTGGTCGCCATGGGAATATAGAAATCACCGCGAGCCTGTTCGCCGAGGATGCGGAGCGGTCCGGCCAATCCGAGTGGCACCTGCGCCACACCTATAAAGTTCTCAATGTTCCCCGGAAGCTGAGCCGGTGAGAATGAATATTGCGCAACATGCTGGAGCTCGGCACCCGTCCGCTCTTCGGCGAACGCGCGTCTTTCGGCTGCTGCCTCCACTGTATAGTCGTCGTGCTTGTCGCGCGGAATGGGCGTTCGTTCAGGGCGGTTTGGAGTCATGGTTTGCTAGGTTAGCATGAAGGAAAAGCAACGCTGGAGGGAAAGGTCGAATGGCACAGCGCACCGAGTTCCGTCACTTCGTTTCCATTCCAACGCGCTGGCGCGACAATGATCTTTATGGTCATGTCAATAACATCGAGTACTTCAGCTTCTTCGACACAGCCATCAATAGCTACTTAATCGGCTTCGGCAATCTCGACATCCACGCCGGAGCGGGGATGGGTGTGTGTGCGGAATCGCACTGCAAATTCCTCGCCGAGTTCTCTTTTCCCGACACCGTTGAGTGCGGCCTTCGCGTGGATCATCTGGGCAGCAGCAGCGTGCGCTACAGTCTCGGCCTCTTCCGTGCGGGCGAGACAGCGGCCCTTGCAGAGGGCTGGTTCGTTCACGTATTTGTAGACCGAGCCACGCGACGGCCAACCGCGCTGACGCCTGCCATGCGAACGGCGCTGGAGGCGATCCACATGCCGGTGCAGTCATGAAGGTAAGAGCCGCCGTTCTGCGGCAAAGCGGCCTCCCGCGCCCCTATGCCGAGTCGCGCCCGCTTTCAATCGAAGACGTTGAACTGACGCCGCCCGCGCGTGGCGAAGTCCTGGTGCGAATCCTTGCGGCCAGCCTGTGCCACTCTGACCTCTCGGTCATCGACGGTTCTCGACCGCGGCCACTGCCGATGGTCCTCGGACATGAGGCTTCAGGCGAGATTGTCCAACTGGGTGAAGGGGTGGATAGTTTCTCGGTCGGTGACCGCGTTGTCTTTGTCTTCGTGCCCATTTGCGGCCATTGCGAAGCATGCGCCACAGGCCGCCCGGCGCTGTGTGAAGCGGGCGCAGCCGCGAACGCAGCCGGTGAACTGCTGGGTGGCAGCCAGCATTGGACCGACAGCACGGGCGCGCGTCTCCGTCATCATCTGGGCGTCTCGGCTTTCGCAGAGTATGTCGTCGCATCGGTGCACTCGATGATCAGGGTGGACAAAGATCTTCCCCCAGAGATCGCATCGCTGTTCGGCTGCGCCATCCTTACCGGCGTCGGCGCGATCGTCAACACGGCCCGTGTCTCGCTTGGCGAGAGTGTGGCCATCTTTGGTCTTGGAGGTGTGGGTCTCGCGGCTACGCTGGGCGCACGCTGCGCCGGGGCTTACCCAATCATCGCGATAGACATCAATCCCGAACGGCTGGCGTTTGCTTTAGAGCTGGGTGCCCACCATGCCCTCGATGCACGAGTGGCATCCATGGTCAACACGTTGAAAGAGATAACTTGTGGCGGAGCGCACTATGCGATCGAGTCGGTCGGCAGCGAGGGCGTTCTCGCCCAGGCTTACACCACGACACGCCGCGGCGGAACGACTGTGAGTGTGGGGTTGCCGGCACCCGACAAACGGTTGACGATTCCGGCGGTCAGCCTGGTGGCTGAAGAACGGACCCTGAAGGGCTCCTACATGGGGTCGGCGGTGCCCTCGCGTGATCTTCCACGTTACATCGCGCTCTATCGCGCTGGCTTGCTTCCAGTGGATCGTCTTCTCACCCATCGTCTCCGACTCGAAAACATCAATGAGGGATTCGATCGACTGGAACGTGGAGAGGGGATCAGGCAGGTCGTGCTTTTCGATTGATGGGAATGCGCCATCCGGCCTTTGTCGCTAGGTCCCGATTTCAACCCTTCTTATAAGATGGTGCGACTGCATCCCTTTCTGACTGGTAGTTCACATGATGAGTGATGTTCAAATTCGGATTTCTGGCGCTTGTGGCAGAATCACTCTCAATCGTCCGAACGCGCTCAATGCGCTGACCTTCGAAATGGTTCAAGCGATGCATCTCGCGCTAGTTGAGTGGGCAACGGCGGACGAGGTGAAGTTCGTCCTCGTCGATGGTGCCGGCGAGCGTGGCCTGTGCGCTGGCGGTGACATTCGCGCGATGTACAACGCCATGTTGGCTGATAGAAACGATCTGGCTACAGATTTCTTCCGTGCCGAATATCAACTCAACTACTTCATCTCGCGCTATCAAAAACCTTACGCCGTCCTGATGGACGGTCTCGTCATGGGTGGAGGTATCGGCATCTCAGCCCATGGGTCGCATCGCATCGTCACGGAGCGTTCACAGCTTGCAATGCCAGAGACAGCGATCGGATTTATTCCGGACGTGGGTGGCACCTATCTGCTCGGAACCGCGCCGGATGATGCCGGAACCTATCTCGGTCTGACGGGCAGCCGCATCGGACCAGCAGACGCAATCGAATATCGTCTTGCCGACATGATGGTTCCCAGTGTCGCGCTTCCCGGGTTGGTGGACACGCTGGAGCGCTGCAAAGATGCTGCTGCGGTTGAACTTGCCTTGCGCTCAGCCTCGACAACACCGCCAACGGGTATGACCGATGAACAAAAGACTTGGATCTTGGAGTGCTTCGCGGCGTCAACAGTCGAAGACATTTTCGAGTTGCTGCGACAGCATAAGAATCCTGACGCAAACGCGACCGCAACGGTGTTGACGAAGATGTCTCCAACATCGCTCAAGCTGACGCTGACCGCCTTGAGGAATGCCCGCGGCCGCAATGATCTGGCCACCTGTCTCCAACAGGAGTATCGCCTCGCACAGGCCTGCCTGACAGGACATGATTTTGTCGAAGGCGTGAGGGCCGCCCTGGTGGACAAGGATCGAAACCCCCAGTGGTCGCCGTCACGGATTGAAGATGTTCAACAAGAGAGGGTGCAGGCCTGCTTTGCCGCTCCCGGACGAAACGATCTGGAACTGATTCCCTAGCAAGGACCCATGCGGGGTCGGATGGCAACCAGACTTATACACTGGGACGGAAGCGTGCCGCACCTGGCCGTTGAGGCCCCAAATCTCCCGCCGAGTCTCATGGGCTCTTATCCCATCTTGACTTTCTTACCGTTCGTTCAGTAACCTTCATTTGGCATCGCTATCGTGCGCGTGGTCGGCGTGTCTGTCGGTGCCAAGGAGAAAGCGTGCCTATCGCAACGGTCTCGGGCCCGGTGAACTACGCAGCGTCTGCTCCGCCGCAAGCGCAGCGTTCCACTCGGCAATATCATGTCGGCAAAGTGGCCGTGCTGGGCGCGGGAACCATGGGAGCGCGCATAGCGGCTCATATTGCCAACGCTGGACTTCCGGTGCTGCTGCTGGATATGGTTCCGGCCAAGGGCGAGCGCAATAGCCTGGGCATCGCCGCGCTCCAAACTCTGAAGGCTGCGAAACCGCTGGCGTTCGCTTCCGCGGCCGCAGCGTCGCTCCTTCGGGTCGGAAACTTCGAGGACGATCTGGCGCTTCTCTCAGACTGCGACTGGGTGATCGAGGCGGTGGCCGAAGACCTTGAGATTAAGCGTTCTCTGCTGGCGAAGGTGGCCGCGCATTTGCACGCGAACGCCATTTTTACGACCAATACCAGCGGCCTGCCCGTGGCAACGATCGCGGAGCATCTACCTGACGAGCTGCGAAGACGATGGTTCGGCACACACTTCTTCAATCCGCCGCGGTACATGCGACTGCTTGAGGTAATCGCCACGCCGGAAGCCGATCCGGATGCAGTTGAAGTTATCTCTCGGTTCGGCGACTTGCAGCTGGGCAAGGAAGTCGTGCCGGCGCACGATGTGCAGAATTTTATCGCCAACCGCGTCGGCACCTTCTCGATGATGAACACGATCAAGATCATGGAGGAGCAGGGGCTAACGATTGAGGAAGTCGACCTGTTGACAGGAAAGCCAATCGGCTGGCCGGGCAGCGGAACGTTTCGGTTGGCCGATATGGTGGGGATCGACGTGTTGGCCCATGTGTCTCGAAACTTCAAGGCGAGCGCTTCCGATGAGCGTTCCGACGTCGAACTGTCTAACGTCATCGATCAACTGGTCGAGCGAAAGTGGCTCGGCGACAAGACCAAGCAAGGTTTTTACAAGAAGCAGCGCGGGGCTGACGGCAAGGAACAGCGCCTGGTATTGAACCCCGCTTCGATGGAGTACAAGCCTGCAACGAAGGTGTCGATTCCTGGGCTTGAGCACAAGGGCCCGCTGGATGTGAGGCTGAAAGCGCTGCTCGGTGCGGATCCAGCGATAGACAAGGCTGCTGCCTTCTACTGGAAGGTGCTGCCGGAGCTTTGGTCTTATGCGGCCAACCGCATCGGCGAGGTGACGGAGACGCTGGTCGACATCGACCGCGCCATGTCCTCTGGTTTCAACTGGGAGCTTGGCCCATTTGCCATGTGGGATGCGGCGGGGGTGAGGATGGTCGTCGAGAAGATGCGAGCCCTGCAGATGCCGATCCCGGCTTCGGTAGAAAAGCTGCTGGCGGCGGGTGGCGAGTCCTGGTACCGGGCGAACGGAGCGGAGTATTTCGATGTTCCGTCGGGCAAATATCTTGCCGTAAAGCGTGACGCGGAGCAGGCGTCCCTCGCCACATACAAGCAGGCCAAGGGCATCGTCGCTGGCAATGAGGGCGTATCCCTGATCGACCTTGGTGATGGTATCGGGTGCTTCGAGCTGCACTCCAAGATGAACTCGCTGGGCGACGATTCCGTGACGTTCCTGCGCGAGCATCTGCGTTCCGGCAGTGACGCGGTAAGGAATTTCGACGGATTTGTGATCTCTACCGATGCCCAGAACTTCTCTGTCGGAGCCAACATTCTTCAGTTGCTGGAGCGCGTGCGCGGTGAGAGATGGGACGATCTTGCTCTTAATGTGCAGCAGTTTCAGGAGATGACGCAGGCGGTGAAGTTCTGTTCGAGGCCGGTGGTGTCAGCGACGGCAGGCATGACGTTGGGTGGTGGCTGTGAGGTTGCACTGCACTCCGCGTCGCGGCAGGCACACCTCGAGCTGTATACCGGCTTGGTCGAGACTGGCGTGGGACTGATTCCGGGCGGAGGTGGCTGCAAGGAAATGTTGCTGCGGGCAATCGCGGATGCTGAGACAGTGAAAGCCGATGCTCGCGGCGAATCTGTTGAAATTCTTGAGACGATCCGCGCGGTTTTCGAGACGATCGCCATGGCGAAGGTGTCTACCTCCGCCGCGGACGCGCTAACGTTGCGGCTCTTAAAAGACGGCGACGGCGTCACGATGAACCGGAAGCGCCTCGTGACCGACGCAAAGACAGAAGCGTTGCGGCTGGTGAGAGCCGGCTACATCGCGCCCGTAAGTCGTAAGGACATTCCGGCACCCGGTAAAAACGTGTTTGCAACACTGAAGATGGTCATCTACATGATGCGAGAAGGCGGCTTCATCAGCGAGCACGACATGAAGGTGAGCACCCATGTGGCGAAGATACTCACCGGTGGCGATATCAATCCCGGAACGCTCCTTTCAGAGGAACATCTTCTGGAGCTTGAGCGGGAAGCCTTCATCTCTCTGTGTTCTGAGCCAAAGACGCTGGAGCGAATTGAATTTACGTTGAAAACGGGCAAGGCGCTTCGGAACTAGAACAGATTTGGCCTGGCCAAGACAGTTGAGGGAATGAGTGATGACGGAAGCGGTACTGGTAAGTGTGGTGAGAACGGCAGTTGGCAAGGCCCCCAAGGGAACCTTGCGGTTCACACGGCCCGATGATCTTGGCGGGTTGGCTGTGAAAGAGGCGGTGGCGCGGGTGCCGCAGCTTGACCCACTCGAAATCGAGGACGTGATCATCGGATGTGCGATGCCCGAGGCCGAGCAAGGGCAGAATGTGGCGCGCTTAATCTCGCTGCGCGCCGGACTCCCGGTCGAAGCAGCCGCTATGACCGTGAATCGTTTTTGCTCGTCGGGGCTGCAGACGATCGCTCTGGCCGCGGAGCGAATTCGCGGTGGCGGTGGGAGCGTGCTGGTCGCGGGCGGCACCGAATCGATGTCTTGCCTTCCTATGGGCGGCAACAAGATGACCGCTAACCCATGGCTGGCGGAGCACTGCCCGCAGGCGTATATGTACATGGGTCTTACGGCAGAGCGGGTTGCGGCGCACTACGGGATCACCCGCGAAGAGTGCGACCAGTTTGCTCTGGAGAGCCATCAAAAGGCTCTTGCCGCCATTGCGGCGGGCCGATTCGCCGATGAGATTGTCCCCGTGCCGGTAATGAACACCACGACCGGCGCCGATGGCCGCACCTCAAATCATGAAAGTGCCTTCAAGGTAGACGAGGGCCCGCGGGCGGACACGTCGCTCGAAGCTTTGGCTCGCCTGCGTCCGGCGTTTCATGCAAAAGGTGTCGTCACAGCGGGCAATAGTTCACAGACTTCGGACGGTGCGGCGGCCTGCGTGGTGATGTCGAGCATACGTGCGAAGGAGATCGGCGCGTCGCCGCTACTGCGATTCGTTGCGTTCGCCTACGCGGGTTGCCCGCCGGAAGAGATGGGAATTGGGCCAATCTACGCGATTCCGAAGGCCTTGAAGATTGCCGGCCTGACGCTTGCTGATATCGATTTGATTGAGCTGAATGAAGCGTTTGCGACGCAGGCGCTGGCCGTGATCAAGACGCTGGGGATGGATCCGGAGCGCGTCAATGTAAATGGTGGCGCCATTGCGCTGGGGCATCCAATGGGAGCGACTGGCACCAAACTGACCGCGACGCTGGCCGCCGAGATGAAGCGGCGCAAGTCGAAGTATGGGATGGTCGCGATGTGCGTTGGCGGTGGTCAGGGTGCTGCGGGCATCTTCGAAAATCTTCAGAACTAACATTGCGCAGATTGAACGACAAGGTACAGGAGACGACGATGAGCGCAACGCTGGAAGTGTTGGCAACTAAGCAGACAAAGGGCGGAATGTTTCTGTTGGAGGACATCGCACCAGCGGAAATGTTCACGCCTGAGGACTTCACTTCGGAGCAGAGACAGATTGCGCAGATGACGCAAGACTTCGCAGAGGAGAGGATTTTGACGCAGGTTGAGGCGATCGAAGACAAGCAGTTCGCCGTCAGCCGGCAACTGATGCGCGAACTTGGCGATCTGGGTCTGCTGGGCGTGGATATTCCAGAGGAGTATGGCGGCCTGGAACTCAATAAGGTCACATCAGCATCGATCACGCAAAGCATCAGCGTCATGGGCAGCTTCTCTGTGACATTTAGCGCGCACACCAGCATCGGTACGCTGCCGCTGGCGTGGTACGGCACGCCGGAACAAAAAGCCATGTACCTTCCCAAGCTTGCATCGGGTGAGTGGATCGCCGCGTACGCGCTTTCAGAGTCTTCCGCCGGATCAGATGCGATGAACATCCGAACCAAAGCAACGCTGAGCGAAGATGGCAAGCACTATTTGCTGAACGGCGAAAAGATGTGGATCTCGAATGCCGGCTTTGCCGACCTCTTCACGATCTTCGCAAAGATTGATGGAGAGAAGTTTTCGGCTTTTCTGGTAACGGCCGGCACGCCTGGACTGACCATCGGCGGCGAGGAACATAAGCTTGGGATCCGCGGATCGTCGACCTGCCCGCTCATCCTGAACGACTGCAAGGTGCCGGTCGAGAACCTTCTGGGAACCGCCGGCAAAGGGCATTTGATCGCCTTCAATATCTTGAATGTGGGCCGTTACAAGCTGGGCGCGAACATGATCGGCGCAGCCAAGCAGGCGTACCGCGACGGCATTCGCTACGCGAAGGATCGCGTCGGCTTTGGCAAGGCGATCACGAACTTTGGCTTGGTAAAGGAGAAGATTGCGGACAGCGCGGCGGGCATTTACGCGCTCGAGTCTGCTGTATATCGGGTCGTGGGTGCAATCGACGAAGCACTTGCCGACCTCGATAAAAGCTCGCCCACTTATGCGCCGGATGTCCAGAAGAAAATTGAAGATTTTGCGGCTGAATGCTCCATCTTGAAATTTGCGAGCTCGGAAATTGTGGAACGGGTTGTCGACCAGATGCTGCAGTTGCATGGCGGCTACGGCTATGTCGAGGAATTCCCAGCGGAGCGGCAATATCGCGACATGCGCATCAACAAGATCTTCGAGGGCACAAACGAGATCAATCGGATCATCACCACCACGTGGATGATGAAGCGGGCACAGGCAGGCACACTTGCCCTGTTGCCAGCAATCAGCAAGGTAATGGATTCGGTCGACTGCGGGCAGGTTGTTACGTCGACGCATGATGGTCCGCTGGGCGTGCAGAAGGGAATGCTGGCCAGCGCGAAGAAGCTGGCGCTGCTAGGCCTGGGACTTGCGTCTGAAAAGTTCGGCAAGGAGTTGGCCGAACAACAGGAAGTGATCGGTGCGCTGGCAGAGATACAGTCGGAGATCCTGATGCTCGAATCGTCCATTGTGCGCGCGGAGAAGATGCAGGGCGCGAAGCCTCTGGGCATCAAGCTGGCTCAGTACTACGCGGCTCGTTCGTTCCGCACCGTGCAGTCGGCCGCGGAGCGTGTACTGGGTGCTGTAGCGGAAGGCGACGACCTCAAGAACAAGGCGGCCATCGTGCATCAACTGAGCAAACACGATCTGATAAACGTGGTCGCGATCGGTCGTGAGATCGCGGACGTCATGGTTGAAGCCGGCCGATACACGTTGTAGAACGCACCGGGAACTCCGGGTCCCGGTGACCGCTGGCGAGTCGCGGAAAAATGTGAAATCGTGTATCCGGTGAGCACTGTAGGTTCTCTGGTCGCGTAATGTCTTGGATCGCGTTGCGGAGCAAGCGAACGCACGCAGACGGTTTATCGTCACCCTACACTTCGAGGCATGCTACAGGACTTGACTGGAGCGCCGGGGTCTACCGAGGAATACTCAGTATTTGTGCTGGCGCAGTGAACGCGCTCAACATAGACCAAACGACGATGAGATGCGCACCCCTTCGTTTGTCACGGGTCAGCGGTCCATTGAAGATGAGCTTGTAGCGTGCCTCACTGCACGCACGAACTTCGCCTTAGAAGCTTTGACACGTATCCCCCGGGCCCAATGCGCCATCCAGCGGTTGGCCGGCTTCTTCCCACGACCTGATGCCGATTTACCTGCTCTTTCTCAAGGCACTAGCCTCTGCAAAAGCCCTCGCCAAGCCTGATCACCAGGCAATTTTTCTTCTCGAGCAGCCATTTCATTCCAGTGTCTGTTCCGGTTCCGGCGCGGATATGCTCGGTTCGACCCGCACGAATAAAGTCGATTTCGTCGTGAGCCCAAACCCCTGGGTAGGTTGCAAGGCCATCCAGCGAACGAATCGTGACCTCGTATTGATTCGGTGTTGTTCTAGAAAGTAGAAGAGACGTGCCTTCCGGTCCGGTCCAAGAACCCAACCAGAACCCGGGAAGAGCGGACGGTTCCTCAACGACCGAAGAGGCAGAGGGATGCGGTTGGCTGTGGGGAGGTATATGATCGGCGCTTCGGTTGCAGGATGCAATGAGTGTTCCGCCGGCCACCGTAAGAACGAGCTTTTGCAATCGGGCCATGGTTCCCTCCGAAGTGCGAGCTGCGCCCGGACAGATGTTGTTCCTGCCTGCAGGTCGATGCAGCGCCAGCTTTGTCTTCTTCTGCGACTTTCGCGATAGTACACCCAGCAGAAATTTTGGAGAGTTCAAATATGCGCTCAGTGATGCACGTTTTCACAGTGGTTGTACTGATTCTCGATGCTTCGGCCGCCCTTTCGCAACAGAAGGTCTCCGTCATGACCGAAAAGGGGACCGTCGTCGGCAGGCAGTCGGCTGCTATATCGTTTCTCGGCATCCCCTATGCAGCGCCTCCGGTCGGAAAGCTGAGATGGAGCGCTCCGCAGCCAGTCAGTGCTTGGGCTGAACCTCGCGACGCCAGCCGAATCGGCAATGTCTGTCCCCAAGTTGTTCAAGCCCTATTCCCTGTTCCCG
>JBBRCA010000105.1:0-9940 GCA_038205325.1 Terriglobales bacterium
CTGGGACCGCCTGGCCCACTGGGCGGAACGCGTTCATATCCGTCCGTTGCGCAAGCTGGCGTTGAAAAAAGCTGAGCAGTGGATGCTCGACCGCTTCGAGCGTTCC
Source organism: Terriglobales bacterium (assembly GCA_038205325.1). Taxonomy (GTDB): domain Bacteria; phylum Acidobacteriota; class Terriglobia; order Terriglobales; family Acidobacteriaceae; genus Granulicella. Next base: position 107 of record JBBRCA010000105.1, read on the forward strand.
GACGGCCTGGGTGCAATTTACCCGGCGATGCTGAACGCGATCGTCGGCCTGCACACGCTTGGCTATACAACGGACGATCCACAGGTCATTCGCGCCATGGACGAGTTTGAAAAGCTGGGCATCGACAAACCAGAAGGCGAGCCAGACTATCCCACGCCGACGTTCCGGATGCAGCCCTGCTTTCCTCCGGTGTGGGACACAGCTCAGGTGCTTTCGACGTTGGGTGAAGCGGGCCTCGACAAGAACGATCCTCGGTTGCTCCGCGCGGCGGACTGGCTACTGTCAAAAGAAGTTCGGCATAAAGGCGACTGGGCGGAGAAGGTCAAGAACGTCGAGCCGGGCGGATGGTACTTCGAGTTCAACAATGAGTTTTACCCGGATGTCGATGATACTGGTGAGGTTCTGCTTGCTCTTAAAGCTGTTCAAAACCCTCGCGAGCGCTACCAGTACGAGATCGAGCAACGCGCCATCAACTGGGTGTTCGCGATGCAGTGCAAGGGCGGCGGCTGGGCGGCGTTCGATAAAGACAACACCAAAAAAATCTTCCAGCACATCCCATTTGCCGACCACAATGCGATGCTTGACCCGCCGACGGTGGACATCACGGGCCGCATTCTCGAAATGCTCGCGGCCTACGGCTACACCCGGGCAGACAAACGCGTCGAGGCCGCGGTGCAATTCATCCTGCGTGAGCAACAGCCCGACGGCGCGTGGTTTGGACGCTGGGGCGTCAATTATCTGTACGGAACTTTCCTGGTCTTGCGCGGGTTACAGGCGATGGACTACTCGTATCTGGAGCCGTCGGTGCAACAAGCCGCCGAATGGATTCGCATGGTGCAAAACCCGGACGGCGGCTGGGGCGAAACTTGCGACACCTACGAACACCCCGACCAGCGCGGCATCGGGCCTTCGACGCCTTCACAAACCGCTTGGGCATTGCTCGGTCTGCTCGCGGCCAACGACACGCGCTCGGACTCGGTCGCGAAGGGCGTGCGCTGGCTCATCGCGAAGCAGCACGAAGACGGCTCGTGGGACGAGCTCGCCGCCGGACGCAATGGCGAGTCTTACTACACAGGTACGGGGTTCCCGCGCGTGTTCTATCTGGGGTACCACTTGTACAAGCAGTATTTTCCACTGCTGGCGCTGACGACCTATCGCAAGGCGATTGCGAAGGAACAACTGGAAGGCTAAGTGCGAGTCACGACGTCGTTCGCTGCATCGAATTTGAAGTAAGTAAAGGAGTAATTTCGGATGGCTGTACCGATATCGCAAGCGTGGACCGTAGCCAGCTACGTGATGAAGCAGAAATTTTCAGGACGCAAACGCTACCCGCTCGTGCTGATGCTCGAGCCGCTGTTTCGCTGCAACCTGGCGTGTGCGGGTTGCGGCAAGATCCAGTATCCGGCGCACATCCTGAAGGCTGAGTTGACGCCGGAGCAGTGCTTCAAGGCGGTCGACGAGTGCGGCACGCCCATGGTCGCGATTCCCGGCGGCGAACCGCTGCTGCACCCGCAGATGCCGGAGATTGTTGCTGGTCTCGTCGCACGCAAGAAGTACGTGTACATGTGTACCAATGCGCTGCTACTCAAAGAGAAGCTGCATCTCTTCAAGCCGTCCAAGTACCTCAGCTTTTCGGTGCATGTGGACGGTCAGAAGGAACACCACGACTTCTCCGTCTGCCGCGAGGGTGGATACGATATTGCGATGGAGGGCGTGCGCGTGGCGGTCGATGCGGGCTTCCGCGTGACAACCAATACGACGCTGTTCGACGGTGCCGACCCCAACTCGGTCCGCGACCACTTCGACGAACTGATGAATGCGGGCGTCGAGAGCATGATGGTTTCGCCCGGCTACACCTACGACAAAGCGCCCGACCAGCAACACTTCCTGGGCCGCGCCAAGTCGCGCAAGATGTTCCGCGCCATTCTTTCCAACCGCAAGAAGACCTGGGCGTTCAATGCGTCGCCGATGTTCATGGAGTTCCTGATGGGCAAGAAGGAGCTGACCTGCACGCCGTGGGGGATGCCGACGTACTCGATCTTCGGCTGGCAGAAGCCCTGCTACCTGTTGCAGGACGGCTACGCGGACACGTTCCAGGAGCTGATGGACACCGTCGAGTGGTCGAACTACGGCACCGAAAGCGGCAACCCACGCTGCGCGAATTGCATGGTGCATTCGGGGTACGAAGCGAGCGGCGTGAACTACACATTCGGCTCGGTGAAGGGTTTGCTGCAGACGGCGAAAGCGATGTTCATGGGCAAGTACGAAGATGTCGGCGCGCAAAAGCTACTCAACGAATGGCGCGTCGAAGGTCATGGGCCGCTGGTGCAAATTGATGGGCAGCCAACAGCAGTTGTCGTGACGACTTCGGTGAATACGAAGACCTCCAACATCACCACCATGGCGGGAGACTGACGATGTCGACATTGCAGCAGGAGCATTTGAAGGTCGAGCAGTTGCAGCATGTGAATCCCGACGAACTGGAGCACGCGGCAGGTCGCGAGCGCGAGAATCTCGAGGGCTCGATTCCTTCGCTGGCCACGGACGCGGAAATTCGCGAGGCGTTGGAAAAGGCGTTCGACTATCGCGGCGACATTACGGTGACGCGCAAGAACGGCTCGACGGTCGAGGGCTATCTTTACGACCGTTATAACGCGGCCACGCTGGAGGCGTCGGCGATACGCCTGATGCCGACTCCGAAGCCGGGGCAGCCGCATGAGCGCGTCAGTATTGCCTATGCGGATGTGGCGGCGCTGAAGTTCAGCGGACGCGACACGGCGGCGGGAAAGTCGTTCGACGCCTGGGTGAAGAAGTATTGGGAGAAGAAAGCGGCGGGCGAGAAGGATATTCAGATCGCGCCTGAGAAGCTAGACTAGCTCGGCATGAAGCTCTTTCTCACCGGTGCAACAGGTTTCGTCGGTTCGCACGTGGCTCAGCTTGCCGTTGAACAGGGCGCTAACATTTGCTGCCTCTCTCGTCCGACATCCGACCTTTCTCATCTGCCTAAGCAAGCGACCGTCGTCGAAGGCGACCTGCGCCAGCCGGATGGATTTGCGTCTGCGCTGCGCGGTTGCGATGCGCTAATACATGTGGCGGCGGACTACCGTTTGTGGGTGCCGGATCCGGCGGATATGTACAAGGCCAATGTCGATGGCACACGCGAACTGTTGCGACTGGCGCGCGAGGCTGGCGTACCGAAAGTGGTCTACACCAGCAGCGTTGCGACGATGGGTTTCAAGGCCGATGGGACTGTGGTCGATGAAGATAGTCCAGTGCGCGAAACCGACATGATCGGCCACTACAAGCGGTCGAAATGGCTGGCGGAGCAGGAGGCGATTGCGGCGGCGCGCTCCGGGCAGCATGTGATCGTCCTGAATCCGACCACGCCGATCGGATCGCAAGACGCCAGGCCCACACCGACCGGACGCATCCTGGTGGACTTTCTGAATACCAAGTTTCCGGCGTATGTCGATACCGGTCTGAACTTGGTGGATGTGCGTGAAATTGCGCGCGCGCACCTGATCGCGCTGGAGCGAGGCACGCCTGGAGAGCGGTACATCTTGGGCGGGGAGAACCTGACGCTCAAGCAGATTCTCGACCGGCTGGGCGCGATGACCGGCCTGCCTTCGCCGAAGCATCGCGTGCCGCACGCGGTGGCTATGGCGTTCGCGTTTTTCAACGAAACGATCACCGGGAAGCTGCGCGGCAAGGAGCCACGAGCGACGGTTGAGGCCGTGCGCATGGGGAAGAAGATGATGTTTGCGAGTTCGGCGAAGGCAGAGCGCGAGCTTGGGTTCACGGTGAAGCCAGTCGATGAGGCGCTGCGGTTCGCTGTCCAATGGTTTGTTGCGAATGGCTATGCGCCCCCGCCTCCGGTGGCGGTGTGAAGGCGCGCATCGCGATCGTCACCGCGTTGCCCCGCGAAGTTGCGGCGCTGGTGCGCGGATGGGACGCGCATCGAGAGCAGCATCAGCGTGGAATCTTTATTTGGAGCTCACCGGACGCCGTCGTTGTCGCGGCGGGTATGGGCGCTACTCGTGCCGCGCTCGCAGTTGAAGCGGCACTGGCATTTGGACCGGTGACTCAACTGATTTCGATGGGCCTGGCAGGGGCATGCGATCCGTCCGTCGCCGCCAGCAGCGTTGTCGAAGCGACGGAGGTGATCGACGTTCGCAGCGGCGAGCGGTTTGCGACCGCCGTCGCAGCCGCGGGCTTGCCGTGCCGAACTTTAGCGACGGGCGCGTCGATTGCGAGCGCGCGCGAGAAGGCGCGTTTGTTCGCCGCATACGGCGCGGCGGCCGTCGATATGGAAGCGGCGACGGTGGCCCGACTGGCGCTGGCGCACGAAATTCCATTTCGCGCGATCAAGGCCATCTCCGACGACCACGCGTTCGAGCTTGCGTCGTTGGGCAAATTTCAGACCCGGCACGGCCACTTCGACACGCTGCCGTTTGCGTTGCACACTGCCCTTCGTCCGCATACCTGGAGGCAGACGTTCCGTCTCGCGCGGCACTCGAAGCTTGCACTCGATGCCCTGACGGCGGCATTGATCGAGGAAGTCCGACCGAAGAATTGATGGTCAGCGCGAACCCCTGTCTCAAAACCCGTGCCCATTCGGTAGGCTGCGGCCATCCCGCGGTCTTTCTGTTGAAAGGTGAAGGACCTGCGCGGTTAGGTTGCGTCGCTCTCTGCCACCATGTCCAGAAAAAGTTGGTGAATACGGAGATCGTGGCCGAGTTCGGGGTGGAATGTCGCGGCCAGCAGGTTCCCTTCGCGGACCAGCGCGGGATCGTTGTCGCGACGTGCGATGATTTCGACCCCCGGGCCGGCGTGCGCGATACGTGGCGCGCGGATGTAGACCATCTCCAATGGGCCGCCGGGGAGCGTGGTTTCGGCGGAGAGAATGACGGAATCGTTCTGGCGTCCGTAGAAGTTTCGCTCGACCTCGATGTCCATCGCCGCGAGCGAGCGTTGCGGAGGATTCGTGACGTCCCTGGCGAGCAGGATAGCCCCCGCGCAGGTTCCGAAAGTGGGTTTGTGCTTTGTGAAGGCGCTGAGGGCGTCGAAGAAACCTGCGCGCTCAAGGTGCTTGAGAAATGTGGAGGACTCGCCGCCGGGAATGATGAGGCCGTCGAGAGGGGCAAGCTCTTCGGGCTTGCGAATGAGCACCGCGGTCGCGCCGAGTTGGCGGAGCATCGCGACGTGGGCTTCATACGCACCCTGGAGCGCGAGGACGCCAATGGTGGGCGGCGGACCGATCACCCTACCAGGCTAACAGTGCGTCGTTGTGTGGGAAGTATGCATGGGTGCGTTGTGCGCATCTCGAATTCTCGATCCTCTTAGCTGGTGCGTTCAGCAAAACTACCAGCCGCGGTTCTGCATCCGCTGTGACTCTTCAATGGCGGCTGCAGCGAGGCCCTTCATCGTTCCCGTGACTTGCTCGCTGGCTTCGGCGACAATCTTCGCATCGTTGAAGTGCGTCGTCGCGATGACGATTGCCTTCGCGCGGGAGACGGCTTCGGCGCGCTCGTCCTTGTTGTTTTCCACATCCAGCGGCGTGGCCCGCTCCTTCATGAAGATGCCCGAGCCGACGAAGACCGCTTCCGCTCCGAGTTGCATCATCAGCGCAGCGTCGGCGGGGGTGGCGATGCCCCCGGCGGAGAAGTTGGGCACGGGCAGCTTACCGGTTTTCGCCACCATGCGGATGAGTTCGTACGGCGCGCCGTGGAGCTTGGCTTCGTTGTAAAGTTCCTGTTCCGAAAGCACGGTCAGCGCGCGCATTTCGCGAACAATTTGGCGCATGTGCTGGACGGCGTGGACCACGTCGCCAGTCCCGGCCTCACCTTTGGTCCGAATCATCGCCGCACCCTCGGCGATCCTGCGCAACGCCTCGCCGAGGTTGCGCGCGCCACAAACGAACGGCGTCGTGAAGGCGTGCTTGTCGATGTGGTAGGCCTCATCGGCGGGCGTGAGCACCTCGGACTCGTCAATAAAGTCCACGCCCAGCGTCTGTAACACTTGCGCTTCCGCAAAGTGCCCGATGCGGGCTTTCGCCATCACCGGGATGGACACGGTAGCGATGATTTCCTTGATGAGTTTGGGGCTGGCCATGCGCGCGACGCCGCCTTCGGCCCGGATCATGGCCGGCACGCGCTCCAGCGCCATGACGGAGGTCGCTCCAGCTTCTTCGGCGATGCGCGCCTGCTCTACGTTCATTACGTCCATGATGACGCCGCCCTTGAGCATTTCGGCGAGCCCGAGTTTCAGGCGCAGGCTGGGGCTGCTATCGGTGGTCTTTTGCTGTGTCATTCGGGTCTCCGGACAGGCTCTACCTGCGCTGAGCAGGGCACCAAACAACAAGTTTACCAGCACGGCTTGATTTCTGTAGCGAATCGCAACACTCCGCCCCCTGGCCGCTGCCACGCGCCGATGCAATGTGGGACAGAGGTCTTCATGCTCCGATTCGCCTACGCCATTTTTGCGACCCCGCTGATACTCGCCGCTTGCGGTTGCGGCGGCGCTTTCCAGACCTCGGCCACCCCCAACGCCAACGCGACGCCGCTGCTCAGAGACGCCAACGGCGTCAGCACTATCGTCCCAGGCCGCTACATCGTGGTGTACCGCGACGCTTCCCTTCCCGCATCCGGCGCGGCCAGATCGGATATCCAAATCGTTCAAAGCATGGCGCTCTTCGGCCTCACAGTCCAACAGGCGCAGCAGACCGCCCCGACCGACGACGCGGCCACCGTCGCCCTCCTCTCCGCCCAGCCCAACGTCGAGTATGTCCTCCACGACCGCTACGTTGAAGGCCATCAAACCACCGTCACGGGGACCGCTCCCGTGCGGCCCATCGACCCCGGCGCGGACCCTGCCGACGATCTCTATCGCTCACCTCAAGGCTGGGCCGTTCTCCAGGCCGGCGGGTACGGCGCAAACATCACCGGCGGCCCCGCTACCGGCCCCTGGAGCACCACCATGGGGAGCGGAGCGCGCATCGCCGTCCTCGATAGCGGCGTGGATGCAAGCCACCCCGACATCGCTCCCAATCTCGCCTTGAACCTCAGCGAAATCGATCCGACAGTCTTTCCCAACGCCTGCGACGACGGCTCACCGCAAGACCAGCAGGGGCACGGCACATGGACCGCATCGCTCGCCACCGGGGCCGCAGGGCCAGGCACGGGCGGCGTCATCGGAGTCGCTCCGCAGGCGACGTTGCTCAATATCAAAGTCTTGCAACGCGTCCCCGCTACCACGGGCAGCAACATCGGCACCGGCATTGCGGCCCAGTGCTCGGCAGGCCAAACCGGGGGACTTCTTAGCTGGGTGCTGCAAGGCATCCACGACGCCATCGCCGCCAGGGCCGACGTCGTTTCGCTTTCGCTCGGTTCTGTCGTCGACCTTTACAGCGGCGACGGCGCGGGCTGGAAGGCCACTTTCGACCGCGTCACCCACGCCGCAACCGCCGCCAATGTCGTTCTGGTCGCGGCGGTCGGCAACGACGCGCTCGACCTCTCTGGCGGACGCTACATCGAACTACCCGCGCAAGCCCGCGACGTGCTTCCCGTGGTCGCTTCCACTAACTCCGATTGCGCGGAAAATCTCGCCGCCGGCGCGGTCTGCGCGGCAGGCCCCATCACGCGCGCCTACTACAGCAACTTCGGAGTTTCACTCAACGCCATCGCCGCGCCCGGCGGCAGCTTTCCCAACGTTAGCGAAACTGGCATCAATGGCTTTGTACGCGGCGCGTGCTCATCGACAGGCTGCTTCAACCTCGGCAACTCCAGCTACGTCCAGGCCATGGGCACTAGCGCTTCGGCGCCACTCGTCGCGGGTGCCGCCGCCCTGCTGCGCGCCGCGCATCCCGCCTGGACCGCCACCCACATCGTCGCCGCGCTGCGCTCGTCTGCCACGCAGACTCCCGCAATGACTGAGCCGGAACTCAACACCGCAGCCGCGCTGGTCGCGCCGTAGCGCTCAGTTCGCTCTTATTTGTCATTGCTCTTGTTTTTGTCTTGCTTTGCTTTCTGTCATTCCCGCAGGGAATCAGCTTTAAGGGTTCCTACCCCTTCATCCGCTGCTTCACATCGCGGGCCAGCTTCTCAATCTCCTCGGCCTTGCGGATCATTCCCACCGACATTTGATCCTCGGTGGTCTTGTCCACCTCCGACTTAAGTTCCGTCGCCAACTGCAGGAGCTTCGCCGTCTCGTCTACGATTTTCTTCTGCCTCTCGTTGGCCACGGCCCGCACTCGGCCCGCTTCCCGCAACCCCGCCAGAGGGTCTTCGGCGAGCGTAGGTTGATCGCCAAACGGTGGTAACGCTTGAGGCCGGGGGGCCTGAGGAAGCCGCCCCGAGCCTTGGCTCGGGGTCGGGGTCTGGGTTTGTGCGGTCGCGCTCCCAATTCCGACGCTCGGAGCAGATGCAAGCAGAACGCCCCAAACGACCGTCATCCACAAATTACACATCGCACGCCTCCGCCAGGAACCCTGGGCCTACCCTTTCATGCGTTGTTTCAAATCGTGCGCCAGCTTTTCAATCTCGTCCGCCTTGCGGATCACGTCCATCGACATCTGGTCCTTCGTGGTCTTGTCCACATCCGTCTTCAGTTCTGTTGCGAGTTCCAGCAATTTTGCCGAGTCGGCGGCGATCTTCTTCTGCCGGTCGTTGGCCACGGCGCGGGCCTGCGCCGCCTTCGCCATGGCCACGCTCGGATTGGGAATGCGCGATCCAAAAGCTACTACGGGGTCCTGATGTTCCCACTGTGGGGGCACTCGCGTGACTCCAGCATTGGGTATCGCGAATACTGCCGCACCCAAAACTCCCGCTATGACCAGACTGCGCATTGTGCCCCTCCCCCCGTCGCCCGATTTCAACCCGCTGCCTTCGATTTGTTGAGAGCACGCCGCCTGACTCGGTTTCCACCATCATGCAACTTCCCGCAATGTTCCGCAAGGCAACATTCCTTTGACGGCTGGAAACTTGCGGCCAAAGTGATCCCGCCATCCTCGCGCCCTCAAACCTTAGACCCGGGCAAGCGCGCCAAGCAATGCATCGACATCCTTTACCGGCGGCAGACAGGCATTGCCGCGACACACTACCGCGAAACTCCCTTCCACCTGCGGAAGACTTGGCAGCGTATCCGCCAACGCGGGCGGGAGCGTTCGAAACTGATCGCGCCGCAACCGAATGACGCTCTTGTTCGCGGCGTATCGAGCCAGCGCCACAGCTTCAAGTTCCCGCGCCGCCGCATCCTCGCCCACCACGCAAACCTGCACCGGAGCATGAACTGCTCGTACCAACGCCAATCCATAACTCGCCGCGTACAGACCAAAGTGTTCGACAACCCCCGCAAAAGTTTCCAGCGTGTCCTGCGCCATAACCCCATACTCCCGCTCGCCGCTCAGCGCTTCGAGCCGCAGCAGCAATGTTGCGGCAACCGGGTTTCCCGCCGGGACCGGCGCGTCCTGCAACGGCTTCCGCCGCGCACTCAACGCCCCGATGGGCGCGACCGCCCCCGCGATCTGCTCCGTATCGAAAAATCCGCAGCCTGTCGTATCGTAAAAGCGCGCAATCATCGCATCCGCAATCGCCTTGCCGACGGTATAGTAGCGCAACTCGCCGGTCGCCACCCACGCGTCCAGGCACGCATTGCCGAGAAAGCCATAGTCTTCCAGCACGCCCGCGACGCGCTCGGACGGCGCAACACCTTCCCCGTAAGCGACCACATGCGCCAGCCCCGCATCCGCGCTCCACGCCACATCCAGAACTCGATCCAGCGACCGTAGCGCAAACTCACGCGCCGACGGCACGTAGAGCCCCCGCGCCGCCACCAGGT
>JBBRCA010000106.1:0-9786 GCA_038205325.1 Terriglobales bacterium
GTCGATCTGGCCTATTCCCTAGCTGGCCATCTCGCGTACGGCCTCGCCAGCCTAGGCTACGACGCCGAAGCGCCATTGGGATCGACCGGCAACCTGCACCAGAAAGTCAACCTGCTGGGCCCCAAGGATTTGTTGATTGCCATCAGCTTTGGCCGCTGCCTGCGCGAGACCGTGGAAAATATTCTGCTCGCGCGGGAGCGCGGCGTCCACACCTTCGGCCTTACGGATGGCGACAAGACTCCTGTTGCTCGTCACTGCGATTCATTCTGGGTCGCGTCCATCGCGAACCCTTCGTTCCATGGATCGTATGTCGCGCCGCTGGCCGCGATCGACGCGCTGATGGTCGCGTGTTCCCACCTCCATCCCCAGCGTTCGATCGAAATCCTGCAACACAAAGACAAGGAATTCCGGACTGGCACGCGTTGGTACGACCCTGAATTTACGGAAAGCCCTGCAACAAATACGAACCACTCTAAACATTCGAAACACTCGAAACACTCGAAGGAGAACGGCAATGAGAATGTCCATTCAAACAATCGCCGCAAGCATTAGCTCAACCCGCGCTTGCCGCGTCCTCCTCTGCACGCTACTGTGCGTCGCGCCGGCCGCGTTTTGCCCCGTTTCGCAGGCTCAGACCGCCAACACGGGCGCCATCGCCGGGTCCGTGACCGACCCCTCCGGCGCGGTTGTGGCCGGTGCTCAAATTAGAGTGAGCAACGACGGCACGGGCGAGATACGCAACGTCTCTTCATCGCGGCAGGGGGCTTATCTGGTGCCGCAGCTTGCTCCGGGCGCTTACACGGTGGAAGTGTCGCAGCCGGGCTTCAAAGGCACAACCTACCCCAACCTCCAGGTTAACGTGACCGAGACCCTCGGGCTCAACATCCACCTCGTCGTGGGAGATGTCCGCGAGAATGTCACGGTGCAAGGCGCGGAAGAGGACCTGCAGGTCGAGTCGAGCGCTCTGGGCCGCGTCACTTCGGGTGTCGTGATCAATAGCCTGCCGCTTGTGGCGCGCAACTATACGCAGGTTATCGGCCTCAATCCCGGCGTAGCCGCAGAGGTCACCAATGCCGGCGAACTGGGCCGCGGCGGCGGCAGCGACGGCAGCGACGCCTTCGTGTCGCAGGGTGGATCGTCGCGCGACAACAACTTTCAGTTGAACGGCGTTGAGATCGACGATTTTGAAGCCAGCGGCAGTTTCAGCGGTGGTATAGCGACCCCCAACCCCGACGCCATCCAGGAGTTCAAGGTGCAGACCGGGCAATACGACGCCACCTATGGAACGCGACGCCGGGGCCAACGTCGATCTCATCACAAAGGGGGGCAGCAACGACTTCCACGGCAATGTCTTTGAATACTTCCGCAACGAAGATCTCAATGCCAACGACTACTTCAGAAAGTTGAACAGCCAGCCGCGAGCAGTCCTGCGCCAGAACCAGTTCGGCTTCACCCTTGGCGGCCCGGTCAAGCGCGACAAACTGCTGCTCTTCACGTCCTACCAAGGCACCCGCCAGTCCAACGGCGTCGATCCGCGTTGCTCCAGTAACTACAACTCGCCGCCGTTGACCAATGATCGCTCTGCCGCCGCGTTAGGCGCGCTCTTCGCCGGGCAACCGACTTTCACGCAGCTCATTGGAATCCCGGGTGGAGCGACGGTCGCACCAGATGGTTCCAACATCAGCCCCCAAGCGCTCGCGCTGCTGAACCAAAAATTGCCCAACGGACAGTTCCTCATCCCCACCCCGCAGACGGTCAATGCCAATGCGCCATTTGCGGTCCAGGGATTCTCTTCCTTCAGCATTCCCTGCACCTTCAACGAAGATCAATTCATCGCCGACGCAGACTTCCTGCCGTCAGCCCGAAGCGTCTTCTATGCGCGCTTCTTCTTCGCCAACAGCGATCAAAAAATCACTTTACCGCCGTCTCCGCTGGGAGCAGGTAGCCCGGGATTCGCGGGGCCGGTCAACCAGCGCTTTAGAAATGCCTCGCTCGCGCACAATTACATCTTCAGTTCCAAGCTCCTCAATCAGGCCGAGATCGGCTATCATCGCCAAGTTTCTTCAACCGGCCAGGACGAGCCATTCAGCTTTTCCAGCATTGGGTCGGCTGCGCCCCCGTTCTCCGACAATCTTCCCAATATCGCCATCAACGGTTCGCTCGCATTGGGCGGCGGCGGTCAGACATTGCTCTTGATTCAGAACACCTACGTGGCCCAGGACACACTCTCCTGGGTGCGCGGACGGCACTCCTTCCGTTTCGGCGGCGGGGCCACGCGCGTGCAGAACAACGTGGAAAGCTTTCAATTTTTGGGCGGTCTGCTGTTCGGGAGCTTTCCCGATTTTCTGTTGGGCCAAAGCGCCGCGCAGAATGGCACCCCACTCAGCAACATATTGCTTTCGATCAATGTAGGCGGCTTGTTTCCCCGCAAGTTCCGCGTTTGGGACGGGACCGCCTATGCTCAGGACGACTTCAAATTGACCCAGCACTTGACTCTCAATCTGGGCTTCCGGTATGAGCGGTTGGGCGACATCGGCGACGAGTTGGGTCGGAATGCGAACTTCGATCCCGCCCGCGCAAATCCCAACCCGCCAGCGGGCGGCAGCTTTGCCGGCTTTGTCGTTCCCTCAAACTTCTCGGGCGGCGCCTTGCCGCCGGGCGTGGTCAGCACGGGCAACAATCTGGGTATTCGCGGCGACAACCAGAACACCTTCGACCCACGCGTCGGGTTTGCCTGGCAAGCGGCCAGGAACGTGGTCTTGCGCGGAGGCTATGGGATCTATCACTCTCGCTTAACCAACCAGCCTCTATTCCAATTGCTCACCAATCAGCCCTTCTCCAGCATCACTCAGTTGCAGGCGTTTGCAAATGGCGCCGCTTCCTTTGCCAATCCATTCCCCAGCACCGCTCCTTTCACCCCCGGCTTCACGCCCTATTCGCCCACCACGCAGCAGAGCCCCATTTTCATCGCCCAGGGCTTGCGTCCCCCGATGCTGCAACGCTATAGCCTGAATACGCAAACTGCGATGGGCGCGGGCCTGATCTTCGAGTTGGGATACGTGGGCACGCGCGCCATTCACCTCATACGGTCCCGGTCCGTCAACCAGGCCGGTCTGGCCAGTCCGTCCTCTCCCATTCGCGGAGAGACCACCAACACGCTGGCAAACATTGCCCAGCGAGTGCCGCTGGAAGGCTTCACCCCTGGAAACCTGTCCGTTCTGGAGACCGAAGGCTCGTCCAACTACAACGCCCTCGAAGCCAGTTTGACGAAGCGTTTCCGCAGCGGCCTTCAGTTCCTCGCTTCTTATACTTGGTCCAAGGCCCTTTCCACCGATTCGGCGAGCACCACCGGACCCAACGGCGGCTTCGCTGTCGGCGATCAGAACAATCCGCGCGCGCGCTACGGACCCGACGATTTCATCCGTCCGCAGCGCTTTATTCTGAGCGGCGTCTACGCGCTGCCCACCCTGGAAAGGCACGGCTTTCTGGTCCGTGAAGCGCTGGGCGGATGGAAGCTGTCGGGCGTCACCACGCTGCAGTCCGGGCAGCAACTGGCGGTCACACAGACCAACCCGACCAACACGTTTGGCATCACGAACAACTTTGCTCAACTCGCTCCGGCTTGTTCCAATTTGCGGGTCGGGACCCCGGGAGGCGTGACCAGCCGACTCAACAATTACATCAACGCGAGTTGCTTTACGGACCCGCCGGTCGTAGGCCCCGACGGGTCCACCGGGTTCGGCAACACCAAGCCCGGCATCCTCAAGGGACCGGACCAGATCAACACCGATCTCTCCCTCGCAAAGTTGTTTCCCCTGGGCTTCATACACGAAAAATCAAACGTCGAGTTCCGTGTCGAGGCCTTCAATGTCTTCAATCACGCGCAATTCGCAAATCCCACGACGGACGTCGCGTTGCCCACATTCGGACATATCCAAAGCACGGCGGTGGCCCCACGCGTCGTCCAACTGGCCCTAAAATTGAACTTTTAGGTAAGGTCTGATTCAGCGCGTCGGCAATCTCTCCGGGCAAAAGCCCATCGTTCTGATGGCTGGATTCAGAGGCCAGAAGGCTTTGCTCCGGTCGAACTGGGTCACGCATTTAATCAGAGGTTCCTTAGAACAAAGTTCGCATAGAGGTAAAGCTAGAAGAGCAACAGCCGGGACGAATGCTCCGACGAGCCCAGTCGCGTCGATAATAATGAAACGTTGTGCGCTACCCGGGTCATAGCAAGCAAATCGTCACGAAGTTTCAACAGGGGACGGGGGGAACTCGAACGGGCCTGTGGAATACAAGAGCCTTGTTGAGTTCTCACGCACGAAAGCCCCACGCGCGAAAGCCCCAGACTCTCACAGGCCCACGCCTCTGACAGCTACGCTGCCTTCGCCTTCAATATCTCCAGCGCCTTCGCCAACTGGTCGTCCGCCCGCGCCGCCGGTTTCCTCGCCGTATCGGGCCGCGCCGTTCCTCCTACGGGAGTCACTGTGCTATCGCCCGATTCGCCCGCGCCGGCGTTAAGATCGTCCAGGTTTGAAGCCACCAGCGTTCCCGGAGTGACCGCATCATCCTGAAATTTCTTGCCAAGCGGCGACTCATACTTCGCGACCGACAAAATCAACGCCGCGCCATCGGGCAGTTCGAACGTTTTCTGCTGCGCGCCCTCGCCAAAAGTCTTCTCGCCCACCAACTCGCCGCGCTTGTTGTCCGCAATCGCCGCCGCCGCCAGTTCGCCCGGCCCCGAAGTTCCGCGGTTCACCAACACCACCAGCGGCGCGGTCGCATTCACCGTCTTCGCCGGATCGGCCGCGAACGTCTGCTTGGCAACTTTTTGCCCTTCCAGAGAAGCAATTGTTCCACTGTTCAAAAACAAATTCGCCAGTCGCGTCGCTTCGGTCATATCGCCCGCCGCAACGTCCCGCAGATCCAGCAGGACCTTCTTGTTGCCAAACTTCTGCATCGCTTTCAACTTCGCTTCGACCTGCCCCACATGGTCGTGGTCCAGCGTCACGGGCTTCACATACAGGATCGAAGAATTCTCATACATCACTTCGCTGACCGCGGGCTCCGCGACCACCGTGCGGGTCATCACAATCTTTTCGGGATCGGCCTTGCGCGGGCGGATCACCGCCACCGTCAACTCGCTCCCCGGAGCGCCTTGCAGCAGCAACTGGATCATCGCCAGCGAAATGTCCCGCGTATCCTGGTGGCCGATGGCCTCGATAATGTCGCCGTCGTTCAGGTTGGCCTTGTCCGCAGGGCTGCCCGGGACCACCGAAATCACCGTCGCATAACCATAGCGCTTGGACACGTTGATGCCCACCTGCGCCTTGCCGCCCTTGTCCGCCTTATAGGTCTTGTAGTCCGCCGCCGTCAGGTAACTCGAGTCCGCATCAAGTGACTCCAGCAAGCCGCGCAGCGCCCCATTGGTCACCGCACCGATGTTCGGGTCTTCAACATAGTCGGCCTGAATATGCCGCAGCACTTCGCCGTACACATCGATCTGGCGGTATGCGCCGTCCTGCTGTTGCGTGTCCGCCCGCACACCGCGCGGCTGCATTCCGAGGAAAACACACAGCACCAGTACGACCGAGGAAGCGAGCAGAAGGATCTTGGCGTTCTTGAGCATGTTAAAGCGACTCCGAGGCGGAATGATTGCGTCCGAAGTTTAGACGCACCCCAACACCAGAATGATACTCTGACTCCAATAAGTTGAGACGTCGCAGGCGAGCGAATGGTGGCGGTGAGTGGGATCGAACCACTGACCTACGGGTTATGAGTCCGTCGCTCTAACCATCTGAGCTACACCGCCGGGTGGGAGACTGCATCAAGCGGCTTTTCAGACCGCGACAGAGCCGTCTCTCCATCATACAGGCCAACATCCGCCAACCTCAAAACTCACAACTCGAAAGAAGACCACACTCCCTGCGCACTCACCCCATCACCGCCGTCACTCTGCTCGCCAACGCGCTCCCAGCCCTGGCGCAGCAGACCAACTGCGCCACCAATCCGCACGACAGTTCCTGCGTCTTCGACAGCACGCTCCATCTCCTGCACTGGCTCGCCATTCTCCTTGCGATCATTCTCATAGCCATCATCGCTGTCGCCATCGCGGCCTACCGCAAAAACAAGCGCGCCAAGCTCACCCCCGACGATTAGCTCATCGCCGCTCGGGATTCCACAACCAGGCCGCGCCGCGCACACCGCTCGAGTCCCCATGCAGAGCGCGCACGATCGGCGTCTCCGCACCGCCACCGAAGCACAAATTGCCCAGCCGCGTCTTCACTCCGGGGTAAATGCGGTCGAGCTTGGACAAGCCCCCACCCACCACGATCACATCCGGATCCAAAATGTTCACCACCACCGCCAACCCACGCGCCATGCGATTTTCCAGCCGGTCCAGCGCCGCCATAGCCTCGGAATCCCCATTGGCAGCAGCGGCAACAATCTCTTCACCGCGCAAACCGCGCCCGGTCATGTGCTCAAAATCCCTCGCCAGCCCCGTCCCCGAAATCCACATTTCAAGGCACCCCCGCTGGCCGCAATAGCACGACGGCCCGGGCAGTTCATCCGTCGTGGCCCACGGCAGCGGCGTATGCCCCCACTCCCCGCCGAGACCATTTGGCCCTGCGTGAACACGACCGTTCATGACCACGCCCCCGCCGCATCCCGTCCCCACGATCACGCCGAAGACAACTCCCGCACCCGTCGCCGCACCGTCGGTCGCCTCGCTTACGGCAAAACAATTCGCATCGTTGGCGCAACGCACTTCGCGCTCCAGCGCTGCCGACAAGTCGCGCGCAAAAGGACGCTCATTCAGCCATGTCGAGTTGGCATTCTTGACCAGCCCCGTCGCCGCGACGACAGTCCCCGGAATCCCCACGCCGACACTGCCGGTGCGGTGCGTCTCCGTCTCGATCCGGCGAACCAACGCGGCGATCGCCTCCACTGTACCGTCGTAATCGCCTTTAGGTGTCGCCACCCGCAAGCGCCGCAACTCCTTTCCCGCGAAGTTCAACCCAATCGCTTCAATCTTTGTCCCACCCAAATCGACGCCGATCCGCATTGCATCTCCCTAACATCATTTTCGACCTCCAGCATAGCGTGATTCCGCGCTATGTCGTCTTGCCAACAAATCTGCGTCTAAGATAGATGTATCTGCGGAACACGGTCCGCCGCTACGGCGCACGCAGATACAGCATTATCCTCATGGGAGATCGGCCGGATGTACCGGGCCCAGAGGCAACGAATATCGGGAGCCTCCTCTGTGGCAGTACATCTGGTAAATCCCAGCGACAATTCCTTCGGGACCGCCGTCATCACACCGCGTTGGCTATTCGTTCTCGCCGCCGCCACACCCCGCTCACTGGGCGACCCCATCCTGGTCGACGAGTCGCTCGAACAACTCGACCCTGAAACAATTCAACCCGGTGACGTTGTCGGAATCAGCGTGCACACCGGCAACGCGCTGCGTGGTTACGAGGTTGGACGCATCGCCCGCCAGCGCGGCGCCACCGTCGTCTATGGCGGCATCCATGCAACGCTCTTCCCTGAGGAACCCTTCGAGCAGGGTCAGGCCCATCACGTCGTCAAGGGCGATGGGGACGTCGCCTGGGGACAACTTCTCCACGATTTACAAAACGGTCTGGCCAAACGCATCTACGACGGTGGAAAAATCGAAGGCGAAGAATTCCTCGCCGCCCGTTGGGACCTCATGCAAACCGACAAGTACATGTGGGCCTCGGTTCAAACCATTCGCGGCTGCCCCAAGCACTGCTCATTTTGTTCCGTCTGGCGCACCGACGGTCAAAAGCCGCGTCAGCGCTCGTTCGAGAAAGTCATCGACGAAATCATCGACCTCCGCCGCCTCGGCTTCCGCTTCATCGCGCTGGCCGACGACAACTTCTACCCCGTCACGCTCACCGACCTGCGCCTCGCCCGCGAACAGAAGAACGCCGAAAAGCTGGAGTCGCTGCTGCAAATCCGCGCCGAGCGTTTCTCGCTTATGGCGGAACTCGCCAAGCTGCCCAAGGACATGGTCTTCTTCACCCAAATCACGATGGAGTCCGCCGAAGACACCGAGTACCTCGACGCCATGCGCCGCGCCAACATCAAGGGCGCGCTGGTCGGCGTCGAAGCCGTCACCCCCGAAGGTCTGAAGGCCGTGTACAAGGACTTCAACTACTCGGGTGATCGCCTCGTTCAACAGCTACAGACATTCCGCGAGCACGGCGTCCACGTGCTCGGCTCCTTCATCTTCGGCCTGCCCACCGACAAGCCCAGCACCTTCGACGCGACTGTCGAGCTTGCGCTCAAAGCCGGCGTCACCTTCGCGCAATTCGTCATGATGACGCCCTTCCCCGGCACTGTCGATTTCATCCGCTGGGAAAAGGAGCAAGCCGCCGCCCCCGAGATGGTCGGCGACACCCCCATCACGCGCTACTGGCTGATCCCGACCGCCATTCGCCCAAAAATGTTTACCCCACATCCCAGCATGGCAGCGGACGAAATCCGCGCACGCACTCAAAAAGTCTGGGATCGCTTCTACAACCTCGGCTCCGTGTGGCAGCGTTCGGCCTGCACGCCGACGTTGCGCGCCCGCGTCGCGTTCGTTCTGCTCTCCAAGCTCTACCGCCAGATGTACGCCGGGACGGGCATCTCGACCGACAGCGCGCGCAAGAAGAAAGCCAAAACGTGGGCTCGATGGACGGCGAGTCAAACACGCAAAATCTTCCGCGCCAAGCCCATGCCCGAACTCACCTACCCCGAGTGGCAGCCGCGCCCCAAACGCATCCCGCAATTGACGCAACTCAACGTACAGGCCTCAACGATTTCCGCAGATTAGAACCAAGAAGTGGGGTGCCCCATGTCCGGATTTTCGGACATGGGCTTCACCCCGAACCTAACACCGCACCACATTCTCCGCCGAAATTCCCTTGGTCGCATTGCGCGTGTCGACCACCAGCTTCGACTGCTTCACAATTTCCGCATAGTCGTACTGAGTGTGGTCCGTAACGATCAGAACGCAGTCGTACTGGCCCAAATTGTCGAGCGGCGTGGACGTCATATTCAGGTTGTAATGACGGCCCCGGCCCACCTTGGGATGGAACGGATCGTTGTACAGCATCTCCGCACCTTCTTTACGCAACAGTTCGATGATCGTCAGCGACGGCGACTCGCGCAAGTCGTCGATGTCCTTCTTATACGACATGCCCAGCATCAGTATCTTCGAACCGTTAACCGACTTCTTGTGCCGATTGAGCGCCTTCGCGACCTGCTGCGTCACAAACTCCGGCATCGCCTCGTTGACTTCGCCGGCCAGCTCAATGAATCGAGTATTGAAGTCGTACTCCTTCGCCTTCCAGCTCAGATAAAACGGGTCGATCGGAATGCAATGCCCGCCCAGGCCCGGCCCTGGATAGAACGGGTGAAAGCCGAACGGCTTGGTCGACGCTGCGTCAATCACTTCCCAGATGTCCACGCCCATGCGCAGCGAGAGGACCTTTAACTCATTGACCAGCGCAATATTCACGCAGCGGTAAATGTTCTCTAGCAGCTTCGTCATCTCCGCCACGCGCGTCGTTGAAACGCGCACTGCGGTCGCGAAAATGCCTTCGTACAGCGTCGCCGCGAGCTCTGTTGCGACCGGATCGTGGCCGCCGACGACCTTCGGAATATCGCGCCGCGCTACCTGCGTGTTGCCCGGGTCTTCGCGTTCGGGCGAGAACGCCACATAGAAAACCCCGCTCTTGGATGTCTTGTCGGTAGGCGCACCGGCCGTCTGGGCCT
>JBBRCA010000107.1:0-9784 GCA_038205325.1 Terriglobales bacterium
GAATGCTGGACGGGCGCGGCTTCCGCGGCATAAAGTCCGCGCCCATGCTCGGGCTGCGCCTCCTGCGCCGCCCACTCTCCCGCGCTGTCGTGCGCGTCCACCAGCGGCAGCGCGTGACCGTTGGACTCAAACAATGCCGGCGGATAATTTGCAGGGATTCCCTCAGCCGAAGCGCGCAGATCCACGCTGCGATGCAGCATCAAAATCCCGCTGCGCACAATCGCCGTCGTCACGCTGATGGGGTTGGCGTTGATCAGCAGCGCCGCGCCCTCCGCCTCATCGGTCGCGGCCACGCACGCCAGCGTACTCGGCAGCACCGCCCCCGGCTCGAACCCGGCCTCCCGCGCAACGGCCTCGTACTCCGACAAAACATCTCGTGGAATCGCCACGGCCAGCACTCGCACCACGCTGCGGCTCGTGCTCATAATTTGATACGTCACCATCGCGTCATCGGCGTCGAACGGCAGCATCTTCTTGAGTCTAAAACGCACAATCGGCAGCGCTTCTGAAAGTTTGGACGGCAGCGCATCGAAGTCCAGCAGCAACACGCGCACCGCAGCGTCGGGAATCACCAGCGTCAGGTCAGACCCGCGCGAGTTCGGCCTTGCCCCAACATCCTCCAGCGCCTTGCGAACAGCGGCGACCGCCGCAGCGCGGTCGACAATATTGCACGGCTTGAGGCTCGGGACTATCGCCCCCTCAGCCAAAGCAACCCGCGCCACAGCCGAGAGCGGAACGGCCGCAGTCTCCGCGCGCGCCGTAACCACGCCCTGGGGCGAGATCTCGCAGGCCAGACGTGGCCGATTTCCGGAGGCTTGGGGAAGAAGATTCATGCAGCCTTACTAGATTACCTTGCGTAGGAGTTTATTGTGCGCTCTGGCGTTGGACGGAAAACGCACCACACCGTTACTCCGCCGCATCAACTTCAACCCATCATATGGATGAATGTCCAGCCAACATAGCAGAAGTACTCCGCTATCCAAACCGTTCCCAGCACGGCGTCAAGGCTGTCTGCTCGGTCCCGCTCTTTCAGGGCGCGGACGATCATGAGAACTGACCAAAATGAAAGCGCCAGGCCTGACCAAAATATCCACAGAACGTCTCCCCGAAATCCTCCAGAGCGGTTAGGAAAGATGCGGTCTGCAAGGCCGGGCTCAGACCCGATTCCGGAAAACGCAGGAACGAAAAAAGTGACGAGGACGAGGAGCGTGTCGGCGGCAAAAGCAGCACGGAATGTCTTCATCGCTGATCGCATCTCCTGGACAATTTGCTTCTAACCGCCTATCGCCCCGTCTCAATAAACGTCACCTTATTAATCTCCCGCAGAGTCGTAATCCCCGCCCTCACCCGATCCAACGCCGAGTCGCGCAGAAACGCCATCCCCTTCTCCTTCGCCTTCTTGCGAATCTCCGACCCCGGCCGCTTCTCCAGCAGCATTTCGCGAATCTCGTCGTCGAGTTCCAGCAGCTCATGGATCGCCGACCGCCCGCGATAGCCCGTACCGCCACACTCGATGCAGCCCGTGCCTTCCTTGAACTTCACGTCCCGCCACTCCGACGGAATCAGCCCGTTGTCCTCCAGCTCCGCATCCGTGTAATGCACATCGCGCACGCAGAACTCGCACACCTGCCGCACCAGCCGCTGCGCCAGAATGCAGTTCAGCGCAGACACGAAGTTGTAAGGCTCGACGCCCATATTCAGGAAGCGCCCCAGCACGTCCACAACGTTATTCGCATGCACGGTCGTAAATACCAGATGCCCGGTCAGCGCGGAGTTGATGGCAATCTGCGCCGTCTCCGCATCGCGGATTTCACCGACCAGAATCTTGTCCGGATCGTGGCGCAGAATCGAGCGCAGACCGCGCGCAAACGTCAACCCCTTCTTCTCGTTCACAGGAATCTGGGTGATGCCGCGAATCTGGTACTCGACCGGGTCTTCGATGGTAATGATCTTGTCTTCGTCGCTCTTGATCTCGTTGAGCGCCGCATACAGCGTCGTCGTCTTGCCCGAACCCGTCGGCCCGGTCACCAGGACCATGCCGTAGGGCTCCTTGATGTAGCGGCGAAAGCGTGTCAGGTCTTTCTCCGCGAAGCCCACCACATCGAGCGACAACTGCTTGAACTTCTCCGACATCGACTCCTTGTCGAGCACCCGCAGAACCGCATTTTCGCCATGCACGGTGGGCATAATGCTGACGCGAAAGTCGATTAGCCGCCCCTTGTAGCGCACTCGAAAGCGCCCATCCTGCGGCACGCGCCGCTCGGCAATGTCTAGCTCGCTCATCACCTTGATGCGCGAAAGGATCGTCTGGTGATGCTCGCGCGCAATCGGCGCCATGGCCTGTTGCAGCACACCGTCGATGCGGTACTTCACCAGCAGCGAGTCGTCGAACGTCTCCAGATGAATATCCGAGGCCCGCCGCTCCAGCGCCGTAAAAATCGTGGTGTCCACCAGACGGATAATCGGCGAAATATCCTCATCCGCCGTCAGCTTCTCGATGGAGATGTTTTCGTCGAAGTTTTCCTCACTCGAAAGCACATCGAACGCCAGCCCTTCGCTCGCTTCGTCCAGCACGCGCTGCGACTGCTCGGTCTTCTTCAGCAAGTCGGTAATCTGCGACAGCGTCGCAACCCGTGTCACAATCCGCGTTCCCAGCAGCCCGGAAATCTCGTCAATCACCATCAGCTTCGAGGGGTCGGAAACCGCAATCGCCAGCCGCCCCTCGGTCTGCTCCAACGGAACGAAGTTGTAGCGAAACATCATGTCCACGGGCACGGACTTGAACAACTCATGTTGAATCTTGAAGTTCTTCAGGTCGACAAACTCGGCATGATAGCGCCGCGCCAGCATCTGCGCACGTTCGGCTTCGGAAAGCGATTCGTTTGAATACGGTGCGATGACAGGAATAGTGGTCATAACGGTTTGACTCCAATGACGCGCGCAGGTTTACCAGATGCAGGGAACTTCGCCGCTACCGCGGATCTCGCCGTCCGCGGTGATGAGTGGCTGACCATGCACGATCGCTGTGGCGGCGATGATGCGGTCTGTAGGATCTTTGGGAAAACGTGGTGAGAATTGCACGGATCGTTCCGCAATCGCAGCGGTGATGGGCAGGACACGAAAAACCTGCTCGACGGTTGACAGAAAAGCTCGAGGCGTCGTTTTGACGGCCACAACCCCTCGCTGAATCATCATGGCAAGTTCCCAAAGCGTCTTGTCGGAAATGCAGATTGCCTCGCTGCGCAAGCGTGCAGCATCGATCGCCCCAACGGCTTTCTCTGAAAGCAGTTCCGGGACTTGTGCCATCCAGAAAACGATCTGCGTGTCGACGATCATTTGTACTGGGCCGCGGACCGCTCAAAGAACTCTTCAAGTTCTTCATCAGAGAAAAGTGGCGAAAGAACGTCCCCCCTGATTTCGAGCTTCCCTCGGTAAAACCCGTAAATAGGGTCTCGGTCGGGCTCCGGCATAGGAAGCACCCTGGCGACCGGCTTTCCATTCCGCGTGACAATCAGGCCCTCACGCTTTTGCTCCACGTCGGTCAACAGGGAGAGGAAATGCGTCTTGGCTTGCGTAGCACCGAGGGTTTTCATAAAAGCTCCTCGATGACCACTCTAACATGGTCGTTGGAGAGTCACCTACGCCCCGCCCAAACTTAATATCGGCAGATACAGCGCAATCAAAATAATTACCACCACCACGCCCATCACGATCAAAATAATCGGCTCGATCAGGCTCATAATCGCGCCCAGCCGCGTCTGCACATCTTCCTCGAAGAACTCCGCGACCGAGTTCAGCATCTGCGGCAGCGCTCCCGTGCTCTCGCCCACTTCGATCATCTCAATTGATAGTTCCGGAAAGACCTTCGTCAACTCCAGCGACTGCGCCAGGCCCTTGCCTTCACGAACGCTCTCGACCGCCGAATGGACCGCCCGCGCAATCTGCCGCGACTCGATCGACTTCGCCGCCGTCTCAAGGCTCGGCACCAGCGGCAGGCCGCCCGTCAGCAGTGTCGAGAGTGTGCGCGAGAATAGCCCGACCTGGTACTTCAGCCACACCGACCCAAACACCGGCAGCGCAATGCGCACCCTGTCGATGGCCGCGGAACCCGCGTCCGTTTTGCTCCAGCGAATGAAGAGCCATATCCCGAGCCCCAGCAGCACGGCAGCGTAAATGCCATACTTCTGGGCCGCCTTGCCGAGGTCGAGCAGGAAGACCGTCAGCGTCGGAAGCTTCGTTCCGAGTTGGTCATAAAGCTCCGCAAACCGCGGCACGACGAACGTAATCAGGAAAATAAACAGCCCAATCACCATCGTAATCAGAAACGCCGGATAGATCAGCGACGACTTCAACTTCTTGCGAAAACTCAGCGAAACGCGCTGGAAATCTAGAAAGCGTTGCAGCACTTCTTCGAGGTTGCCGGAGCGCTCGCCGGCCAGCAGCGTCGTCGTGTAGACCAGCGGAAATCCGCCCTGCGCCTCGAACGCGGACGAGATCGATTCGCCCGTCTTCACCCGCGCCGCCACGTCCTCCAACTGGCCGCGCAGGTTGGCGTCCTTCTGCCGTTTGGCCAACAACTCCAGCGAGCTCAGGATCGGCAACCCCGCCCGAATCAGCGTCAAAAATTGCTGATTGAAAATCAAGAACGTATCGAGCTTGACCTTCTTCTTAGCCGGCCTGCCGAAGGTCGACTTAGACTTCACGGAGTACACCAGATATCCGGCCTGCGTAAATCGCGTACGCAACTCCTCCGCGGTCGCAGCAGTATGGACCTGCTCCTGCACGCGGCCTCGGTCGTCGGCGAGTTTGATTGTGAACTCAGTCATGCTGGCAAAGCTATCGCTTCCAGCTTAGACGGTCGAGTGCCGGTTTGGCGCAAAGCAGCATCACAAGAACCACTTATCGTTCCTACTCGGGATGGAAGCGCCAGCAAACAAAACGGCCCCGCCGCAGCGAGACCGTCGTTAAACAAACCCTAAACTAAACGCTGAAGCTCGACCCACACCCACACGTCGACTTCACTTGCGGGTTCTCAAACTTGAACCCTGCCGCCTCCAGCGTCTCTACGTAGTCCACTTGGCAGCCGTTCAGGTACATCGCGCTAGTCGCGTCGATGAACACCTTGAGATCGTCAAACCGCACCACCTTGTCCATCATTCCGGCGGCGTTCTCAAATGACATCGAGTACTGAAATCCCGAGCAGCCGCCACCTACTACGCCAATGCGCAGACCTGCGGGGACTGGGTCCTGGGTCGCCATAATCTCCTTCACTTTCACGATGGCGGATGGCGTCAACACCACCGGTGCTGTAGAGGCTGGCGCACTGACCACTTCAGCTGCATTGATGACCTCAGCGGGAACGCCGACTTCGGGTGTAACGGTAGCAGTAGCCATAACGGTGATCTCCTTCAACCTAAACGCGCGGCGCAAAACGCGCAGCACTGTACTCCTCAAGTTTAGACGCCTCAGCCTGCGGTAGCAAGCGAAGCATTGCCGAATGAGCACCGCTCCGGAGAGGCCTGGTTTCAGTCAGGCCGTAAATGGCCGCAAAACGATGAGTTCTTTAGTCCCTGACGGTGCATTTGGACTCACGACCCACTTAGCCGCAAAGTAGCGCCTACGTTTTCGGAGCAGCAGATACTTGAGGAACTACAGGGACTTGAGGAACTACAGGGACTTCAGGCGCAGCCGGGGTCTTCACGGCCTTTGACTTAGGAGGCGTTTTCGGCGTTACCGGAATCGCTGGTGCCGCCGTAATCTTCGGCGCGACCTGAACCACTGGTGCCGCCGTAATTTTCGGAGCCGCCGGGGCCACTGGAGGCAGCGGATCGACCGCGCTCTTGCGCACCGTCACATCGCCATCCGTCGTCTCGATCAGCACCGCCGGGCCGCCTTTGCCCACCGTCCCATCCAACGCCGGAGAGTCGTCGCTCCCATGTTTGAGCAGGCCGAAATCGTTTTCCACATCGCCATGCCGCGTCGACGCCTTCACGGCAAACCCAGCATTCGCAGGGACGCCAACGTCCACTGAACCATGATGGTTCTCAACATCGACGATCCCCAGCGGCGACGCGCTGGTCAGCGTTACGGAGCCATCCCGGTTCTTCACCAGCACGTTGCCCTGCACGCGCTCAAGCGTAATGTTGCGGGCGCTGGTCTTCAAAACGACCGGGCCGAGCAACTGATCCGCGCTCAGGTTCGACCCCGAATCCAGATCCAAATCGCCATCCAGCCGCGCCATTTGGAAGTCCGTACGGAAAGTCTGGAAATGCACCGCGCCATCCACGCGCTCCATATGCGTCTTGCCGGAGTAGCTGCCCCCCACCGACACGTCGCCATGCACATCGGACACGTTGACATCTCCGCCGCGGCCATCGACCGTCACCGGCCCCGTCACGCTGTGTATGGAAAAATTGACGCCGTCGTTATGCAGGTGCGCAATCACCGGCCCAGTCAGCCCGCTCAGGTCCACGCTGTCCCCGTTGGCGTTCACCGTCACGGGAGCGTGCATCGCGCTCACCCGAACATCGCCGTGGTTCGAGGTCACCGTCAACGTCACGCCGCGCGGCACGTCGATGGACAAATCCGCATGACCGCTCTCCACCTGCGGCACATGGACTGTCAACCGTCCGCCATCGTTACTAATCTCCGGCTGCAGGCCGCGTATTCTGCTATCTACGTCTCGTGTATTGAATGCAAACACCTGTTTGTGGATCGCAACATGCATCTGCCCATCGTCGCTGGTGCCGCTCACGGTCACGCTGCCGCGCGGGTTGTCGACGATCAGGAAGCCATCCGCCGGGATCGCCTGGCTCGTCGAATCGTCGCTGTCGTGGGGGTCGCCGAAAGCGTGGTTCCAGTCCCCCATGCCAAACCGGAAATGCTCGTTGTCCCAATCGACCGAACGCGCGGCCACATGCGCAATCCCACCAAAAATCGCGACGAAGATCAGCAGCGCAATCACACCGCCCCCCACGCGTCGCGACCCCACAGGAGGCAGTCCCTGCGCAGCGCGCGAATCCTGCGTGTGTTGGTCGAGACCCCACTCCGCCAGCAGCACAGCTCCGGCGGCGATCAACAGCAGCGGCCACCAGCGTCCGAACCACTCCGTCACATACCACCCGTTCATATGGCCCATTTCGACCAGCAGAAACGTCACTCCTAGCGCTACCAGCAGGATCGGGCCGACAATCGACCCGCGCCGCAGCGCGCGACGCTGCATGCGAAACTGCTGCCGTTGCATGCGGGCCTGTTCTTTCCAGACCCTGCGCTGCGCTTTCCAATCGACGCCCTGGGGCGAGTACGGTGGAGGATAGCCTGCCATATCAGAGTCCTTTCCCATCGCCGTTGGTGGCGCTTGCGTCGGAAGACGGCACGACTCCGGCCATTGGCATCGCGGGCACGGCCCGGCTACCGAGTGAGCGTTCCAGCAGCATCAGCGCGCCAATCACAATCACCAGCACTGGCCACGTCCGGCCAAAGCGGATCACGTCGAACGCTTGCAAGGTCATCAGCAACCCGATCGTAAACAGAATCACCGGCGCACGCAGTGAGCAAATCGAACGCGAAGCATAGGCCTCGCCCTCCGTTTCCGACGGACCTATTCCGCCGGTCGCCACCATGCGCTTCACAAAAATCCCAACACCCAGCGCCATCAGCACAATCGGGAAGATCTTGTGAATGCTGAACCGCAAGTCCGGCACGATGTTGAACAGCAGGAACAGCACGCCAAACCCAATCAGCCACACCGCCGCGCCCGGGAACCTGCTGGAACGCGTCGACGGCGCAGGATACTGTCCCGCATAGGAGCTCGATGTATTCGCCCACTCTTGTCCAGCGAGCGGCACGGCCGGTGGCACCGGAGTACCCCAGACCGGAGCGGCCGGTTGCGTGTAGGGCGACACCGGGGGTGGTACGGGAACGCTTTCCCACGACTGCCCAGGCGTAGGAGGCGGCGTCACCACGGCGTGCGGCGGGACGGCACCCGGTGAACCGGAATACCCCGCATAGCCTCCGGAATGAACCGGGTTCGGCGGAACTCTCCCGCCATTTCCACGGAAGTGAAGCCCTATGTGCTTGCCAATGTCGTTCAGCCCGAAAGGATCGGGTAGCGGCAGACCGTCGCGTCGTGCCTTAGCCGTGTGATAAGCGTCGAAGGCCTGATAAAGCACCCACCCCGCCACCAGAATGCCGAGAAAATCGTTATGGTCTGCCAGAGAACTCAGCACCATAAAAATTACGATGTGTGCAAGGCCCTTGGCAAATTGCCCGTTGTACATCGCGCCAACTCCGGGAATCAAGCCCAGAAAGCCGGCCAGTACAGGTCGTGGGAAGCTCCCGCCAACCGGCGGAAACGGCTCGGTATAAACCGGCCCGGCGTTCGGCGTGACCGGAGGCACATTTGCGTAGGGCGGGGTCGTTGCGCCAGCGGGCGATGTCGTCCCACCGGAGCCCGCTGCCGCTCCCAGCCGCGTCCCCAGGCACGGTTCGCAGAATTTTGCGGAGCCTACAGTCCGTGCGGTCTCCGGCGTCAGCGGCCGACCGCAGTCCTGGCAAAATCCAATTTGTTCAGAACTCGTACTTTCAGTATTTGTCGTTTCGTCAATCATGGTCTTAGGCTCCTTTCTGCACGCGCGGCGCGTCTGCGTCCGGTGCGGCTTGATTTTCAAAAATCTTGTTTATATTTCTATCCCTCGAAACCCGCTCCAACCGCGCCCCCGGCAGCATCAACTCACTCGTGCCATTGGGTGTAGCCTGCTTCTGCTCCGGCTTTGCCCCCTCAGGTGCGGGCTTGGCGGCAGGAGCCTGTTGCCGGGGAGCATCGTTATTGCTACCGAACGGCCCGCCCGGATCGCGGTCGCCATTCCTCAACTCATTCACCCGCGACTCGACCTGGTACACCACCTTCATGCTCTGGAACGAGCGCACCGCCGAGGCTCGCGCATCGGCCATCGTGCGCTGAATCGTTCCCGGCCGCAAGTCCGACAGCCGCACTCCGCCCAGATTCAACGTCAGCGCGATCGAGAAGAAGGCCATCGCCGCCGTCATCGCCATGCGCGGCTGAAAGTGTGACTGGCTCCCGTCAAACGCGAACGTCGCCGCGAGCTTGTCGAGCATCCTCTCTCTGAAACCGATGGCCGGAACGACCTTGAACGCCGGCGTCGGAACGCTCACCTGCGGGAACACCCGCGACATCTCCGCCTCACTGGTATGCGCCAGTATCCGCTGCAACATCCCGGCCGGCGGTTCCGGACGATGCTCCTTGAGCACCTCCATCCACGCCGCGCCACGCCGCGCCTCCGACATCTGCTCCGCGCAATCCATGCAACCGGCAACATGGCGGTCGAACGCCGCCTGCTCGGACGCCGTCAGCGTCCCATCTACCGCGTCCAGGCACATTGCCTCGCACGCCTCACAGCCCATAGCTGTTCCGAATTTGCCCTGGTCGATCACCTTACATCACCTGTCTTTCTATCCTTACTCACTACTCACTACTCACTGTCCCCTAAATCACTTGTCCTTCTATACGTTTCAAAAGCTTCGCCAGTTCACTGCGCCCTCGACTGATCCGGCTCTTCACCGTACCCTGCGGAACTCCGAGAACCTCTGCAATCTCTTTGTAATCCATATCTTCGAGGTCGCGCAGAATCACGGCCTCGCGCAGCTCCGGCGAAACCTGCTTGAGCGCCGCCTGAATCTGTGCCCGCAACTCCATGCCCGAAACATGCTGCTCCTGAGTGCGCCCCGTGTCGGCCAGCCGGTCCAGTTTCGACGGCCCTTCCTC
>JBBRCA010000108.1:0-9647 GCA_038205325.1 Terriglobales bacterium
GCGGCGAAGTAAAAAAGCGTTTTGAGCCCGCGCTTTTCCGGAAGCTGACGATCGTCAACACCCCTCAGCCCATGACCGGCCCCGTTGCGGAACTGGGTGTGGCTTTTCTCCTCTACACCACGCGCAATATCGATCATTACCGCGCTACCCTCCGCTCGACGTCCAATGATGTCTATCAAGACCTGCACACACACGGCGGAAACTCTGAATCCCTAATCGGTAGCGAGGCCGGAATGATTGGCTTCGGTCGCATAGCTCGCGCAATGGTCGATATGCTGCGTCCCTTCGATGTTCGTTGGCGCGTCTACGATCCGTATGCGCCGCGGTCTCTTGCGAGCGCCCATCATATCCAGTTCGCCTCTCTCTCAACCGTCCTCAAGCGAAGCAAGCTACTGGTCGTCGCGGCAGCGGCTACGGAAAAGACGAACAATCTGCTGAACCGCAAGCGGTTGGCACTGCTTCCTGACGGCGCCGTAGTCGTTAACGTGGCGCGCGGCAGCCTGATCGACCTCGCGGCCCTGACCGGCGAAGTCACCTCCGGCCGCCTGCGGTGCGCTCTAGACGTCACCGACCCCGACGAGCCGTTGCCGATAGGGCATCCGTTGCGCACTCATCCGGGCGCGATTCTCACTCCACATATCGGCGGCGGCGGCAGGAGCGTCCGCGGAGAGATGGCCGATCTTGCGATGGATGATCTGGAGCGCTTCTTTCGCGGAGACAACGTAAAAGGCCGAGTGACCGTCAACATGCTGAGCCGGATGACCTGAATGAAGATTTCATTCTCAACTCTCGCCTGTCCGGAGTGGAGCTTTCAGCAGATCGTCTCTGGAGCGTCGCAGTACGGCTATGACGGCATCGAGCTGAGGGTCGTGTCGGGTACAGTCGATCTCTGGAACCTGGAAGACTTTACTCCCGGCAAGCTGCCTTCGAGTCGCAGGCGCGCGCAGGATGCGGGCCTCGCAACTCCCTGCCTCGGCACAAGCGCCAGCTTTCACTCCGCCGATACGACTGAGCGCCACCGCAACATCGATGTCGCAATGCGCATGGTAGAGATTGCCATCGGTCTGGGTTGCCCTGCGATTCGCGTCTTCGGCGATCGCATCCAGCCGGGAAATACCCGAGCCGAGACCCAGGCGTGGGTGGCCGACGCATTGGCCCAGCTAGCTGACGCGCTTACACCGACCGGAATCGAAGTGTGGCTTGAAACCCACGGAGATTTTACGACCGCCGAGCAAGTCGCCGTGCTTCTCAATCAAGCGAACAACCCGGCGATTGGGATCATCTGGGACCCCGCAAATGCGTTTGCAGTCGATGGAAAGTTGCCCTCCATCACCCCCGCAATCGCAAGCCGAATCCGCCATGTTCATTTGAAGGACTTGAAGCGCACAGACTCCGGCACGACCCAGGGAGCGCAATACGTTCTGCCCGGCGACGGTGACTTCCCGTTCGACGAGATGTTCGCCCAGCTTGAACAAGCCAGCTTTCAAAACTTTGTCTCGTTCGAATGGGAGAAGTTCTGGCATCCTGAACTTGCAGCCCCGGAGGTTGCCCTTCCCCGCTTCATCGAGTGGTGGAAGCAGTGATAGCCGACTGCGGAAAGAGCGAAGACCTATGCCGCGCTTATCCTCATCTAACGATGACGTGCTTGTCGAGCAGCACCTGCACGAGTGGCTTCGTTGACAAGTCAAGGTCAGCAGCAGGCAGCAGCATAGCTCTTCAGAACTGATCGTATCTTCGCCAGCGCCAGCGCCTTCGGATAGTTCTCAAGGTCGCCCGCGCGGACCGATTCATACTGCTCCGGAAGGTGCTGGCTCAATACTGTTTCCGGGATTTCAGACCGGCGGAGATTCGCGATCAGCCGCTCAACACTCGTCTCCACTTCCGGCTTGTTCCAGTAGTACCGGATGCGATCGCTGTAGCTGTACACGCGAAGCCGCCGCTGTGCATGCTCATCGCCGTGGTAGTAGTTCGTCCAATGACCCGGGTCCGCCATCATCGCCTTTTCCATCGTCTCGACAAGACCGGAACACGCCTCATGCGAAACCAGTTCACGCTCGATCGCAGCCAGCGCGTAAAGGGCCTCACGCAGCGCGAAGGTGAGCGCGGGTCCTACCTTGAGGACCGCAAATCCATCTTGCACGAGTTCGCGATACACCTTCGGCTGCTGGTAATCAGTTGAGTGGGCCTCGAACACAATCTCCGGATGCGCCTTAAGAACCTCCTGCAAAGACGCCGCCTTTTGAGGATCATATTCAATGACGCTGTCATGATCGAACTCTACCCCGGGTTGGACCACCAGGGCCGCAACGCGTTCCCAGACCGCATCGAGACCAGCGGCGTGGAAAGCACGGCGATGAATCTCCAGAGTGCGCTCTACCGCTTCCGGCCTCGTCACATCGACTGAGGTCAACGCATGAGCGGCCCCGCCCGGAACCGGGACTTCGGTACCAATGACATACATCGGACAGGTCGCGCCATCGGCGGCAAGCTCTGCAACCCGACACAGTTCAGCTGAGCGTTGCGCTACCGTCTCGTCAGGCAGCACCGCCGGATCGTCTGCACACCTCATGCTCGCATCGAGGTGGATCTTGGTGAATCCTGCCACGGCATAGTGCCGCATCATCTCCGCGGCCCGCTCCATCGCCACCCTGGCCGGCTGATTCTGCCAGGGGTTTGGCCCCAGATGGTCGCCGCCCAGCGTAATTCGGTCCCGGCTCAACCCTGCCTTCGCCGCAAGGCCAAATGCAAACTCGCGAAATGCGGCGGGCGTCATTCCGGTATATCCACCGTCCTGATTCACTTGATTCGATGTCGCTTCGAGCAGCAGGTGGGTGCCGTCGGCGAGCGCCTGTTGCATCGCCGCCTCGACCACCCACGGATGCGCCGAGCACACCGAATAGACGCCGCTGCGTCCCCTGGATTTGCGAAGAAACTTCAATAAAAAATCGGACAGAGCGCACCTCGAAAGAACTATTGACGCATGGGACTATAACCCTGCTTCGCTCACTTAGGCTTCCGAGAGAGAAAGATCGCCTGACTCGATCTCATCTCCTTCGACATGTCCATTTCGACTGTTCAAAATCAAACCTTATTATTAGAATTGTAAACGAAGCAAAACAATTGCTAACATAAGGCAAGATGAAGACGTTCGACATCGCAATTGCTGGCGAAATCAACCTCGACCTCATCCTCTATGGCTTGCCCGTGGAGATGCCGGTCGAGCGAGAACTGCTGGCCAGCGCCTTCCACGCAACGCTGGGAAGCTCTTCTGCCATCGTTGCCCATAACGCCGCGATGCTGGGCGCGCGTGTCGCTTTCACCTCGCTCGTCGGCCCGGACGATTTCGGAAAGATCGCACTGGATCGTCTGCGGTCCGCAGGCGTCGAAGTCTCTCATGTCAGTGCTCACCCAACGCTCTCGACCGGTATCACCGTGCTTCTCCCGCACGGATCAGAGCGCCACATCCTCACCTATCCAGGCACCATGACCGAGCTTACGTGCTCCCGGCTGGACATGGGATTTCTTGAACAAGCCCGCCATTTGCATCTCTCCTCGCTCTTTCTACAGCAGGGATTGCACCCAGGATTGCCTTCCCTGCTCGCGCAATTGAAACAGGCGGGGCTAACCATTTCGCTAGACACGAATGACGACCCAGATGATCGATGGGGAGCCCCGCTCTGGGAACTTTTGCCTTTCGTCGATGTCTTCATGCCGAATGAGTCCGAGCTCTGCCGCATGACTCACTGCACGGATGTCGAGGCTGCAATCGCGGTCTTCGAGAATAAGGTGCCACTCCTGGTCGTCAAACGGGGAGCTCGTGGCGCGCGCCTTCGCGCTGCCGGCCGGAGCATCGACGTCGCTCCGCTGCAAGTCACGCCAATCGATACCATCGGCGCGGGCGATAGCTTCGACGCCGGATTTCTTCGCGCCTATCTTATGGGAAAGGATCCCGTCGTCAGCGCAACCTGCGGAAATATCGCCGCTGCGCTCTCGACGCAAGGAGTTGGAGGCACCGAAGCCTTCCGGGACACTCAGCAGCGCGAAGCTTTTCTGAAGCGCCACAAGTTCTTTGAGCGAATCGCGCGGAGTGAGTTAGAGTGACTGTCGCGGCGAGCGCAAATCGTGAACGCAAGCAGTTGCCGTGAGGCCGCCAGTGACTTCACTTACGGTACGCAGCAAGTCGAACAAGTGCGCGCGCAGCTTGCGAGCCGCTGATTATTTCACGGCCGCCTGCGTGAGCGCGGCCCATTGCGCGTCGGACTCGAGGCTGACGGCATCGTGCTCGAGTGCGAAGTTCACGAAGCCGGGGGGCGCGTTCCGAACGCCCCACAGGTTTGCGAGGCGGAGGGACGCAATTTCGCCCCAGGCCACATCGCGCAAGTGGGCTTCGCGGAGGTCCACGCCGCTCAGGTCGGCATGCGCCAGAGTGGCTCCGTCAAGCGTTGCGCCATGCAGGTCTGCGCCCTGTAATGCAACGTCGTCCATTCTGGAGCTGGCCAGATTCGCCGACCGAAAGTTCGCATTCTGTAAATTGCAAAAACTCAGCGATGCGTTTCTGAAGTTACTGTTGCGAAGGTCGGAGGCGTGCAAGTCGCAGCGGCTTAGGCTCCCGTTCGGCAGCGCGATGCCCTGCAGTGAAGCCCCGCTCGCGTCGATCCCGACCAGCGAAACGTGGTCCGCGTTTAACTCCTGCAAAGCCTCCACCCGGCCCCCGCTTCCGCCCTTGCCCTGGGCGGTGTTGATCACCTGCCACGCCTGATAGTGTTTCTGCTTTAGGCGATTGCCACTGTCGGCAAAATAGAAGATCACGGCGATCAATATGGAAAATGACCCTAGGTGTTCCAACACGTCGAGCAGCACCCAATTGCCGAGCGCCCATGCGGCCCACGAAAGACCCCAATTGAACCCATGCAAAAGTAGAAATCGCGTGGAACTCAGCTCCGTGCGGTACTCTGCCCAAGGCTTAGGCCGGGTTGTTTGTCTCCGCGAACCCATTGCGGTCCTCAGACTCCGCGAGATAAGACGACATCACGTTTTCTTCGAGCATGACAGAAAGAAAAGACGATCAAAAAGGCCCTACTCGACCGTTGTCTTAGTCGCGAACCGCTTCGCCAGCAGCGTGTCGAGGGCGAAGCGGCCGGGGCCGAAAATCAGGATCAGCACGGCGGCGAAGAGGAATGTGTAGGGATCGGCTTTGTAGAACTTGTCGGGGTTGGAGAAGACCGAGGTCAACGCTTCGCGGTCGGCTGTGGCGTAGGCAACGATCATCGTCGCGGTAAGCACCAGCGACACTGGGCGAGAGAAGAGGCCGAGCGCGAACAGGATGCCGCCTAAGAACTCGATGATGGCGTTGGCGTGAGCGTTGGCCGATGGGGCTGGGATGTTGAGGCTGGCGAAGAACTTGGTGACGCCGTCGAGGTTGTGCAGTTTTCCCCAACCCGATTGCGCGAACTGCCAGCCCCAGTACAGTCGCACGGCGAGCAGGAAGGGAGACTGCAAGGCGTTCATAGCCGTGCGGAAGAATGTGTACGGCTTTTCGATGAAGTTGGTGGACGTGGACATAGGCCTCCAGGGGGTTGCTGAAACGATGGATTCGATTCGAAGCGAGATGCAGATTCCTACGGGACGACACAAAGAAACGCGTGGCTTCCATCAAACCCTGCCAGCGAACTCGCGTGTTTCGGTGGTGATTTTGATTTTTTCGCCCTCTTTGACAAACAATGGCACGCGAATTTCCGCGCCGGTTTCGAGTTTGGCGGCCTTCGTGACGCTGCCGCTGGAGGTGTCGCCGCGGACGGCGGGTTCGGTGTAGGCGACCGTTAATTCCACCTGGAGGCGGGAGTTCGAGGCCGATGGGGTTGCCGTTATATTTTTCGATCTGGACGATGACGCCTTCGAGCAGGATGTCGAGCGCGTCGCCGATCATGGCGGCGTTGAGCGAGAGCGTCTCGAAACTTTCCTGGTCAAGAAAATGCGATCCCTGCCCATCGCTGTAAAGATACGACGCGGGGACGGTTTGGAGGTCGGGTTCTTTGAACTTGTCCTGTGCCTTGAACGTCCTGTCGAAGACGGCGCTGGTGAGCATGTTGCGCAGTTTGAGACGCACCAGAGTCTGACCACCGCGCGCGGTCGGGGTGGAAATGTCCCGGTCCAGGCAGGCGTAGGGGACGTTCTCGAGTTCGACGAACATTTTGCGCTTGACTTCAATTGCGTCGATCAGTACGGCCATGGTTTCCTCGGGTGACGTTCTATTGTATCGGGAGGTTCCGGCTGGAAGGGGCCACTGCTGGCGAGGACTTTTGCGCATCTGAAGGCTAGAGAGGTTTTCGCTGGATTGGTATGGAGATTGGGGCGCCGTTGAAACACTTGAGGAGATACCGACGGTGGGAAAACCGATGAAGACGAAGATGAGCCGCCAATTGGTGCCGATCATTCTTGTCGGGACGGTGCTTTTTGTGGCGCTCAACACCTGGTCGGCGCTGCATTCGGTGGAGCGGCTCGAGAGCAGTCGGGAATGGGTCGACCACACCTGGCAGGTCATCGCGCAGGCCGAGCGGGTGATGAGTTCCGCGAAAGACGCCGAGACGGGCAGCCGCGGATATATTGTGACCGGAGACGATAAGTTTCTCGATCCTTACACGACCGCGCGACGAGACCTGCCGGTCGAGCTTGCGACGCTCAAACAACTGACGTCGGACAATCGAAGCCAACAGACGCGAATATCCCAGATGAACGCTGTTCTTGAACAACGGATCATTTTGTTGGAGCAGCTTAACGAGATACGCGCGCAGAGTGGGCGCCTGGATACAGTCCGGGTGACGGTGGTGATGTCTGCCGGCAGACAAGAAATGACCCTCCTGCGCGACATTGCCAACGCCCTGGAAGGAGAAGAGCGCAGGCTGCTCGGGGACCGAGTCCGGGCCGCCATGTTGGCGGGACGTCGAGTGCGCTACACGTTGGGATTGGCCAGCGCGTTGGACCTGCTGCTCATCTTATTCGTGTTTCGGTACTTCGCTCGTGAGCGCGACCTGCGCCTGGTCGCTGAGGCGACGGCAGAGAACCTGGCCGTGTCGCGTCTTGATGTGGAGCGCAAGGTGGCGGAGATTCAGGCGCTCAATGAGAACCTGGAGCTCCGGGTGCAACAGCGGACTGCGGAGTTGGAGGCGACCAACAAGGAACTGGAGGCATTCAGCTATTCCGTGTCGCACGATCTGCGCGCGCCGCTGCGAACCATCGACGGCTTCAGTCTGGCGCTCGCAGAAGACTACGGTGAGATCGTGGGGGCGGAGGGCAAGGACTACATTAGTCGCGTGCGATTTGGAGTGCAGAGAATGGGCGGACTGATCGACGCACTGCTACAGCTTTCGCGCATTACGCGAGCGGACCTCGAACGCGTCTCTGTGGATGTGTCGGAACTGGCAGGGGCGGTGGCGGGTCAACTGTCCGACCAGAATCCAGAACAGAAGATCGAGTTTTCCATCGAAAATGGGTTGCGCGCGAACGCCGACGCGAACCTGCTGCGCGTGGCACTGGAAAACCTGTTCGGCAACGCGGTGAAGTTCAGCTCGAAGAAGCCGGAGTCGAAGATTGAGTTTGGATGGGACCGGACGCAAAGCGCTTTTTTTGTCCGGGACAATGGCGCCGGGTTTGATATGCACTACAAAGACAAACTCTTCGGCGCATTCAACCGTCTACATGGAGACAAGGATTTCAAGGGATCCGGGATCGGACTGGCGACGGTTTCAAGAGTCGTCAGGAGACATCATGGACGCATCTGGGCGGATAGCACGGTGGGCAGCGGCGCGACCTTCTGGTTTACGCTAGGATGATGGCAATGAAGGACATCAAAAGATTGATTCTTTTAGTTGAAGACGATCCGGATCATGAGGTGCTGACGATTCGCGCGCTCAAGAAGGCGAACCTGGCCAACGAAGTTATCGTTGCGCGCGATGGCGAAGAAGCTGTCAAGATGCTTTGCGGCCCGGATCCGATCAAGCCGCAGGTCATCCTGTTGGACTTGAAATTGCCGAAACTGGACGGGTTGGAGGTCTTGAAACGCATTCGAGAGTGCGACCCAACGCGGATGCTTCCGGTGGTGGTGCTGACGTCGTCCGACGAAGAGCGCGATGTGGTGCGCAGCTATGCGTTGGGGGTCAACAGCTACATCCGTAAGCCTGTGAACTTCAACGATTTCGCGGAGGCCACGCGCCAATTAGGACTGTACTGGCTGGTGCTCAACGAATGTCCACCGAACTAGACTCGCAGCCCCTGATTGTCCTCCTTGTGGAGGACAATCCCGACGATGCCGCGCTATTGGAGCGGCACTTGCGTCGCAATGGGTACGCGCCCTCGCTCACCAGAGTAGAAACCGCTTCCGCGATGACAACGGCGCTGCGCGTCGGGACGCAGCCGGATATCGTACTGGGCGATTACAACCTGCCCAACTTTAGCGGGCCCGAGGCGTTGCGATTGCTGAGGACTTCGGGGCTGGATATCCCGTTCATCATGCTGTCGGGCGCGGTGTCCGAGCAGACGGCGGTGGATTCAATGCGCGCCGGGGCGCAGGACTATGTTTCCAAACAAAACCTGACGCGGCTGGTGCCAGCCGTCGAACGCGAACTGAAAGAGGCGGCGGGGCGGCAGCGCAAGCTGGCGGCCGAAGCCGCGTTGCAAGCCAGCGAGGCGCGATTCCGTCATCTGGTGGACGCCATGCCCGTGGGTCTGGTGCTTAACGATCCGCACGGCCGGATTCTGTATGCCAATCACGCCATTGCGAGGCTGCTGCAACGTCCGACGGAGGAGCTTGCATCCGGGGAGGTGATGGTCGATAGCCTTTGCGGGGACATCCTGGAAGCACAAATCGCTTGCAGCGAAGGGGCTTCCGACGCCGCGCCGTTCGAGTCCGTTTGCACGGCAAGCGATGGGGGCGTGATCGATGTGCTGATCGGCGTTACCCTGCTGAATCCCGAAGCCAGGCCGGAGCAGCGGCAGTTCGCCGCGTTCGTTGCCGACCTCTCGTTGCAAAAGAAGAGCCAGGAAGCGTTGCGGCAGACAGAGAAGCTTGCGGTGGCGGGGCGATTTGCCGCAGCGATCGCGCATGAGATCAACAACCCACTGGCAGCGATTACGAATTGCCTTTACCTGGTGGCGCAAACCAATCTGCCCGACGATGCGCGCGGGTACGTGGAGCTTGCCCAGACGGAACTGGACCGCGTCTCGCAGATCACGGTGCAGACGTTGCGGTTCTTCCGCGGCTCGACGCGGCCCGATGCGACGGACATTCGAGAGCTGATCAGGACGGTTGTGACGTTACTGGGTTCGCGGCTGCAACGGTCTGAAATTGAGGTGGTGAGTCGGTTTCAAACCGACACCAGCATGGTGGTTCAGGGCGGAGAGATTCGGCAGGTGATCGCGAACCTGGTCGGCAACGCGATGGACGCCATGGTGGAGGGAGGACGGCTCTTTTTGCGCACGGCTGAGAGCGCGGATTGGTCGACGGGCGCGCGCGGCATCGTGATTACCGTGGGCGACACCGGCTCCGGCATGGACGAAGAAACGCACGACCGAATGTTTGAACCCTTCTATTCGACCAAGGGAATTACGGGCACTGGGCTGGGGCTATGGATCTCGCAGGAGATCATAGCTAA
>JBBRCA010000109.1:0-9561 GCA_038205325.1 Terriglobales bacterium
CGAAGCTGTCCGCATTCAATACATCGCCCGCGACATACCGCGCCAAAGTCTGCTCGATCGCAGCAGGCTGTTCAAAAATCTCACGCAGCATGGCGTGCGCAAACACTCGTGACTCACTCATCGCACCATTCTAATAACGCGGGGCAACTTGCGCGGGAAAACGGGTAAGCTGAAACTCATGCGGTTCACGACCAAGTTCCTGCTCTCCGCGATGTCCCCCGACCACTTCCCCAACGAAGTCCGTACCGGCGGCGCGCCCGAGGTCGCCTTCCTCGGCCGTTCTAACGTCGGCAAATCGTCGCTGATCAACAAGCTGCTCGGCTCGAAGGAAGCGAAAGTCTCCTCCACGCCCGGTCGCACGCGCGCCATCAACTTCTTCGCCCTGCACGAAGGCACCGAACTCAAACACAACATCCGCCCCGCGCTTATCTTCGCCGACCTGCCCGGTTACGGCTACGCAAAAATCTCACGATCGATCTCCGCTGAATGGCCCTCGTTCATCGAGCCTTACCTCAACGAACGCGACTCCCTCGCCCTCTGCGTCTGTCTCGTAGACACCAACATTCCGCCGCAAGAAAGCGACACGTTGCTGCTCACCGCGCTCCGCCAGATGCAGCGCCCGCACATCGTGGTCGGCACAAAGTCCGACCGCCTTTCCGGCAACGCGCTCACCAAGTCGATGAAGGCGCTCAAGGAAGCGCACGCCGAAGAGATCATTCTGCCTGTCTCTGTCAAAACCGAGAACGGCGTCAAGGCCCTCTGGCCCGAAATTCTCAACGTCATTCAAAACTGAAAACTCAAAACTCCCTTTGCGAAACTTCGCGTTTAAACTTCGCGAACTTTGCGTCGAAGGCTTTCGCTCATCGCACCACCGCTAACAACTGACAACTGAGCGCTACTCGCCGTAATATTCCAGCCCCAGGTGCGTAATTAAGTCCTCGCCCATGATGTGCCGCAGCGTGTTCTTCAGCTTCATCGACTGGATAAACAAATCGTGTTCCGGATAAACTCCCGGCGCGGAATCTGGTGCTTTGAAGTAGAAGCTCAACCACTCCTGAATCCCCAGCCCGCGCAGGCTCGGAGTGCGCGCGGCGAGGTCCATGTAGAGGCAAAGATCAAGCGCCAACGGCGCAGCCAGAATCGAGTCGCGGCATAGGAAATCCACCTTAATCTGCATCGGATATCCGAGCCAGCCGAAGATATCGATGTTGTCCCAGCCTTCTTTGTTGTCCCCGCGCGGAGGATAGTAATTAATCCGCACCTTGTGAAAAATATTGCCGTAAAGATCGGGATTCTTCTCCGGTTGAAAAATATGCTCCAGTACGCCCAGCTTCGACTCTTCCTTGGTCTTGAAGTTGTCCGGATCATCCAGCACTTCGCCGTCGCGGTTGCCCAAAATGTTGGTCGAGTACCAGCCCGCAACCCCAAGTTGCCGCGCCTTGAAGCCCGGCGCGAGAATCGTCTTAATAAACGTCTGTCCGGTCTTGTAGTCCTTGCCGCAGATCGGCGCGTTCATCTTCTTCGACAGTTCACGCAACGCGGGAATATCGACCGTCAGATTCGGCGCGCCGTTCGCGAACGGAATTCCTTCCTTCAACGCCGCCCACGCATACAGCATCGACGGCGAGATATTCTCGTCGTCCTCGACCAAGCCCTTCTCGAACGCCTCAAGCGTCTGATGAACGGCGCTCTGCTCAATGTAAATCTCGGTCGAGCCGCACCAGATCATCACCTGACGATCGGTCTTCGTCTTGAATTCGGCAATGTCGTTGCGAATCTGGTTGGCAAGATCGCACTTGTTCTTGCCGACTTTTTGTACCTTCGGGCTCAGCCGCTTCACCCACCGTTGGTCGAACACTGCGGGCATCGGTTCGATGCCCTCCAGAAACGGCCGCATGCTTTCAAGCTGATCGCGATCCAGAACTTGCGCTGTCTTGGCAGCGTCATACAAATTGCCGCCAAAGATGTCCCAACCCGTGAACACTAGGTCGTTGAGCCCAGCGAGTGGAATGAAGTCCTTGATCATTGGCGTGCGGTCTTCGGTGCGCTTGCCCAGGCGAATGGTCCCCATCTGCGTCATCGACCCAATCGGCTTGGCGAATCCGCGCCGAACGGCTTCCACGCCCGCGATGAGCGTCGTCGCAACGGCGCCCATTCCTGGGACCATGATTCCAAGTTTTCCTGCGGCGGACTTTATATCGCCCGCATTCTTGCTGCCCGCTGCACTCTTAGCGGCGGTTTCTGGTGTTGACATTGAGGCGACTTACCCTTCGTAAAGCGAATTTCCGTTATGCGGACATTCCAGTATATCGCTCATGCGTCTGTTCAACGCGCAGACTCCGATGCGCCAGTGCGGTTCTTCCAGTGCGTCCACACGAACCAGACGATCCCCAGAACCAATACCGCTTCAACGCCGACATGGAAGCGGTCGAAGAAGGCCTTCAAGCGCGGGTCGGTGCGCCATTTATCACCCAGCTTCATCCCCACATACGCCAGCGCATAACACCACGGCCACGAACCGATGAATGTGTAGATGTGGAAGCGAACCAGGTTCATCTTGGCGATGCCCGCAGGCAGTGCGATGAACGTGCGGACGATGGGCAACATGCGCCCAATCAGTACAGTGATCGACCCGTACTTTGAGAAGAAGTGGTCGGCGAGATCGAGATCGCGCTTGCTCAGCAGAACGTAGCTGCCGTAGCGTTCCACCATCGTCCTTCCGCCTTTGGCTCCAACCCAATACGCGGGAATCGAGCCGATATTCGAGGCCAGCGACGCGACCGTTGCCAACACGATCAACTCCCACTGGGTGTGCGCCAGCGCGTAGCCCGCAAGCGGCATAATGATTTCCGACGGCAGCGGAATGCAGGCCGACTGGATCGCCATCAGAAGGGCGACCGCGCCGTAGCCTCCGGCGGCGATCAAGGCGACGAGAAGTGCAATGAGTTTTTCTGACATTCAATAACGAGTATATCGGTCGAAGCGACTGCGCCGGCTTTGGTAGCATGATGTTTATGGCAGATACAGCAATGGATTCCGGCAGAGCAATCGCAGCGGTGGCCGACGCGCCCCAGGCACGCGCCTACGCGCAACCTGCCGCTCACGGCGCAACTCCCGTCAAGCGGCAGATCGTGTGCTTCAGCTTCTACAAGGTCATGCCCGAATGGCGGCGTTTGCCAGCGGCGGAGAAGGCCGCGCACAAGCAGGCGTTCGCCGACGTGCTGGAACGTTGGAATAAGGTCGGCGAGTTCCTCACACTGACCTACTCGACCATCGGCACGCGCGGCGATGTGGACATGTGCGTTTGGTCAATCGGCTACGCCGTCGACGAGTTGAACCAGATGCGCGCGGAACTTATGAGCACCCCGCTGGGTGGCTACCTAACCTCGCCGCACAACTTCCTCGCCATGACTAAGCGCTCCCAATACCAGATTGGCCGCGAGGACGAGAGCGAAGGCGAAGGCCGCGGCGCAATTCGACCTGGGGGGCAGAAATACATCTTCATCTATCCGTTCTGGAAGACGCGCCCGTGGTATTTGCTGCCGATGTCCGAGCGCAAGCGGCTCATGGACGAGCACATTCGCGTCGGGCTGTCGTACCCGCGCGTCAAGCTCAATACCACCTATTCGTTCGGCATCGACGATCAGGAGTTCGTAGTCGCGTTCGAAACCAACTTCCCCGAAGACTTCGTCGATCTCGTGCAGCAACTTCGCGAGACGGAAATCAGCCCCTACACGCTCAAGGATTTTCCAATTTTCAGTTGCGTGCGTTTGAGTCCGATGGACATGTTGGACCGGCTGGGGTAGGCGAGATGGCGGCGAGAGGTCCTGTGGGAACGGGAGGTGTCAAGTCCCGGGGTCTAACGCCTCCACAGCGGCTTCCTGCGGCCAAGCGCAAGGCCGCAATCAAGGGTGTTCCAACGGCTAAGGCACGCGCAATTGCGGCCAGCGAACCGGTTGCACGGAAGACCAAGCGCGGCAGAACCGCCAAACCGTTAGCGCCAGAGCGCGTCGCGGCGATCCTCGGCACGCTGCGGAAGACGTACCCGAACGTGGTGTGCGCCCTGACGCACCGCAACGCCTTCGAGCTGACCATCGCCACAATCCTCTCCGCGCAAACGACCGACGTCGGCGTGAACAAAGCCACTCCCGAGCTGTTCAGGATGTACGCCACCCCGAAGGCGTTGGCCGAAGCACCCACGCTTGAAGTCGAGCGCCTCATCAAAACCACGGGCTTCTATCACTCCAAGGCAAAAAACATCCAGGGCGCGGCACGCGTACTGGTGGAGCGCTTCGGCGCCAAGGTCCCCGAAACCATCGAAGAGATGATCCAGCTCCCCGGCGTCGCGCGCAAGACGGCCAACGTCGTGCTCGGAAGCTGGTTCGGGATTCCGTCAGGCGTTGTCGTCGACACGCATGTTCTTCGGCTATCCCGACGCCTTGAGCTGACCCAGGCAGACGATCCCGTCAAAGTCGAGCAGGATTTGCAGAAAGTGATTCCGCGCGATCGCTGGATTCAGTTCTCCCACGAACTCATCCACCACGGACGCCAAGTGTGCATCGCCCGAAAGCCTCGCTGTGTGGATTGCTCTTTGGAAAAGCTGTGCAACTCCAGTGATAAAACTTGGTCGTCCCACCCCAGGTAACTCCGTACCCTACCTTGTCATCTCGACCGAAGCCTCGCGCCCTCTGCGACCCTACCTTGTCATCTCGACCGAAGCCTTCGCGCCCTTTTGCGAAGGCGCAGCGGAGAGATCGCAGCATTGGCCTTCCGCGTCC
This sequence comes from Terriglobales bacterium, assembly GCA_038205325.1. Lineage (GTDB taxonomy): Bacteria > Acidobacteriota > Terriglobia > Terriglobales > Acidobacteriaceae > Granulicella. The sequence goes on from JBBRCA010000109.1 coordinate 4,779, forward strand.
CCCTCCGCGCCTTCCGCATTCATTGTTGCTTTTGCCTTTGCGGTTGCTCTTGCTTTTCTTCTGTCATTCCCGCAGAAAATCTGCTTCTGATCAATGCAGGAGGCGTCGGTTCAACCCCACCGTCCGCCCAAAATTTGACACGCCCTGTACAATAGAAGCAAGTGCTACACCCGCAGGAATAAGCTCTTGAAGCTTATAATTGTGCCATAACCTATTTCGATTGAGACCTTTACCCATAAGCCCTCTCGAATCAAGACTTTGAATTTAAGGTTCGGGCCTAAGTCAAATGTTCTCCGGACTTTGCACAAAAACGGGGGGGGTGAGGTCAGTCTACGCGGCGTAAGTGCTGAAGCAGCGCTTCGGCCAGCGCAGTCACATTGGCTTCAGAGGCTTCAACCTGCGGAGGATGGCCGAGGTCGCGAAGGGTCGCTGAGGTGACAGGGCCAATCGAAGCCCGGACGATGCCGGGCGGCAGAGTGATGCTCGCGGCTTCGAGAAGGCCGAAAAAGTTACGGGCAGTTGAAGAGCTGGTGAAGGTGATCGCGTCGGGGCAGTCTTCCGGTCGCGCGAACAGTTCGCGCAGTGCTTCAGTCGAGCCGGCGGGGACGACCGTGCAATAGGCAGGAGCGATGGTCACTTCGGCCCCGGCGGCGCGGAGGGTTTCAGCAAGATATTCCCGGGCTTGCTCGGCGCGGATCAAGAGGAGGCGGGTAGGCGAGCCATCGGGCTGGAGGGCATGCGACAGAAGAACGTCGGCCAGGGACTCAGCGACGGCTTGCGGGGGGAGGAGGTCGGGCGCGAGGCCGATGGCATGTAGAGCCTGAGCAGTGGCCGGGCCGATGGCCGCGATCGGACAGAGTCTAGTCCGTTGAGCGTGGGGCTTAGAGGGGGCGTTGAGGCGGCGGTCGAAGGCTTCGACGGCGTTGGCGCTGGTGAAGATGAGCCAGTGGAATTGTCGATCGCTCTCCGGGGACGCGAGGAGCGCAATCGCGGCGTCGAGCGGAGCGAAGGTGGTCGGGTCGACGATTTCGAGGGTTGGGACAAGGATCGGTTCGGCCCCAAGCGCGCGCAGGCAGTCGGCGAGAGCCGAGGCCTGGTGGGGGGCGCGCGTGACGAGGATGCGTGGCTGTGACATTGCAGCTGGAGTTCTCGGCGATGCAAAAAAAACACGGTTTTTGCCGCACACAGGATGACCGAAAGAAAAGGGCTCAGGGTGACAGCAAGGAAAGACTATTTCGTTGGCGGCTTGCCCTTCCTCATCGACTTCACAAGCGCCTTCCAATCCTGCTGGGTCTGTTGGGCATAGGCGCGGGCAAAGATGAGGATGGCGTCGTCGAAGCGGGCGGAGGTGCCGAGATAGGCAGCAATGGCGATAGGGTCTCCGCTACGGGCGTGGCTGCGGGCAAGGAGTTCTCCGCAGAGCTCGGCGTAAACGCTGAGAACTTCGGGGTCCAGCTTTTCAAGATCGAGCGAGGCTTTGTGATCGTTGAGCTGGCGAACGAGGTAGTCGCGTCCGTCGATCGAGGTGTAGCCGAGGAAAGGGTCGGAGGTGAGTTGCATGGCCCGCTGCCCATCGGCCACTCGATGCCCGTTGTGCGTGCGGCCAGAGGCATTTTCGGGCAAATATGAAGCATAGGCGGAGGCGGGCTCTTCCTTGAGTTGCAGAAAGAGGGGATCGGAAACGGGCTGCGAGTGGTGTGGATTTTTCGATCCTTGCGAGGCGGCGGCGATCGCAATGTTGCTTTCGAGATAGATACAGTAGTCGCGTAGACCGACCGAGCCGGTGCCGACGACTTTGAAGGCGACGTCTATGGGATGGTACTGCGCAAGGAAGTGGCGGCGCTCTGGTGCGAGCGAGCGGGCGTACGGGATGAGCGCGTCGAGGACAAGTTTAGCCTCGGCCCTCGTGACGCGCTGGAGCAGCGGAGGGTCGGACCTGAAGCGGCGTGGGGCGGGCGGGGCGGGGTGCGCGGTCCCGTGGGTAAGTTGCGAGACACCGGGTTCGGTGAGTTTTTCAAGCGAACGCTGCGGCGTCGCGCGCTCGGCTTGCTGGAGCACGGCCATGATGGTGGGAATTCGTCCGATGCGGTGGACCTGGTACTGCGCCAGTTCGATGACCGGCATGGATGCAAACTCGCGCATGGCTTTGCGGTAGCGGGCGGTGAAGGTTGCGACCGCAGCGTGGCGCACCCGGCGACGAATACCGGAGTCGCGGGCGGCGACGATGAGGGAACTGGCTAGTCGCTTGACGTCCCACTCGAAGGGCGCCTGAATGGTCTCGTCGAAGTCGTTGATGTCGAAGACGATTCGGCCATCGGGAGCACCGTAGGCTCCGAGGTTGCGGACATGGGCGTCGCCACAGATCTGCGTGACGATGCCGGTGCTGGGGTGCGCGGCGAGATCGGCGGCCATGATGGGAACAGCGCCGCGAAAGAAGCCGAAGGGCGAGACGGCCATGCGCTCGTACTTCAGCTTGACCAGCGGGGCGAGGCGGCCGCGCATCGAGTCGTGCAGGATGTCGAGCGGATTGTGCGCGGAGGATTTGCGGTCGAACGCCGAATGTGCGCTGCGGGCGAGCTGCTTGCGAGCACCGACTCCGAGAATGTGGCGGTCGGCGCGCGTGAGAATGGGCGTGGACATCTGATGATGAGTGTAGCGGAGCGGAGGCATGCGTGGCCGCAGCGAAATGCCGCGATCTCTCCGCTGCGGCGTCCAACGCGCCGCCTTCAGTCGAGATAACAATTTTCGGCGGGTATACACTTTTTGTTCGGGCCGCTGGAGGCTGCGGGAATCGTGGGATACCAGGTAATTCAGGGCGAAGCGGGGTTGTGATGGCGGTGAAAGAAGAGTTGCTGAAGACGGCCGAAGACAGTGCGGCAGCGACGAGCGGGCACGGGCTTGTCGTCAACGGACGAGGCAAAGCGGTGCCGGTGACGCTGCATGGGCGGACGCTGGAGTCGAATCGCCGGATGCGTTTGAATCTCGATTGGATCGAAGAGGTCCGGGTCAACACCAGTGCGGTGGAGCGGCGCGCCGCGACCATTCCCACGCGGCGGTCGGTCAAGAAGGATTGGCAAGCCGCGTGGCTGCTGCGCGCGATTTCGTGCATGGATTTGACGACACTCTCCGGCGACGATTCTGCCGAGCGCGTCAAGCGCCTTTGCGCGAAAGCGAAGCGCCCCGTGCAGGATCATCTCGTGAAGGCGCTGGGGATTGAGGAGCTACATCTGCACGTCGGCGCGGTGTGCGTCTACCACGCCTTCGTGGAAACAGCAGTGAAGGCGTTGGAAGGCTCGGGCATTCCCGTCGCCGCCGTGTCCACAGGCTTCCCTGCTGGCTTGTCGCCGCTGGCCGAGCGTGTCGAAGAAATCAAGCGCAGCGTCGAAGCAGGCGCTTCCGAAATCGATATCGTCATCACCCGCGCGCATGTTTTCAACGGCGAATGGAACGCCCTTTACGACGAGGTCGCCGCGTTCAAGCAAGCCTGCGGAGCGGCGCACATGAAGGCGATTCTGGGGACGGGCGATTTGCTGACGCTCCGCAATGTCGCCCGCGCCAGCATGGTCGCGATGATGGCCGGCAGCGACTTCATCAAGACCTCCACTGGCAAGGAAGCGACCAATGCGACGCTGCCGGTTTCGCTGGTCATGATTCGCGCGATTCGCGAGTACGCCGAGCGCACCGGCATGGCCGTCGGCTTCAAACCCGCAGGCGGCATCAAGACCGCCAAGCAAGCCCTCGACTGGATGGCGACGATGAAGGATGAACTGGGCAGGTCGTGGCTAGAGCCGACGCTGTTTCGCTACGGCGCGAGTTCGATGCTAGGAGATATCGAGCGGCAGTTGGAACACCATGTGAGTGGAAGGTACTCGGCGGCGTATCGGCATCCGATTGCTTAGATTGATCACTGTCGGCTATTGATTGGAAGAAACGATGAGTGATGTGGAGCCAACTGCGTTTGACTATGCGTTTCGTTATGCCGAGCTCATGAAGCAACGAGAATCAGAACTCGGTTCATACGTCGGCGACGGACCTACTGCGGAGCAGGCTGAAGCTCTTGCTGCGAAATTAGTTCCGGTATCTCAGTTTCAAAAAAACGTGGGTTGTTCAACGGTATGGGACGCCTTTCGCGTTGCGCTCGAAACCGAGATGGCTTGGCTTTTCCCGGAGCGTGACCCACTAGGTGAACCGATGATAAGGGCACTTCGCGAAATTCAAGACATCACGGGTACTGCACTCGAAAGCAGCGGCCCTGAATGGAAAAATCAACTTGAGAAATTGGTTAATGTGCATCTGGTTGCTAACGCAGCTCAACGCCAGGTGAAGCTGAGAGTCAATGGCATTAGCTGGCGGCTGGTTCTCGCTAGACCGCTTTATTGGCTTGGAATCAAGGGATTGGCAACTCGTTTAGCAGATGCCGAGTACAGAAGGTGGAAAGCATGATGGCAACCAGCATTGTAGAAAAGTTTTACAGCATGGAATATGGCCCGGCGCCGGAAGATGCGGGCGAAGTGACGAAGTGGCTCGACGCGCATAAGCGCTCCTTTGGGCAATACATCGATGGCGCGTGGACAAAGGTTGGCTGTGCTTCGTTTGACACGAAGAACCCGGCAACGGGCGAAGTCATCGCGAAGATTGCGACCGCCGATGCGGGCGATGTAGACAGCGCTGTAAAGGCAGCGCGCGCGGCGCTGCCGGGGTGGAGCGCACTGCCGATCAAGGAACGCGTGCAGACCCTCTTCCGCTATCGCACCCTGGTGGAGCAGCGACTGGACGAACTGAG
>JBBRCA010000110.1:0-9559 GCA_038205325.1 Terriglobales bacterium
CCCCGCATAGCCACTATGATGTTTGTGAGCTTTGCTCTCGTACACGACGAGGCGGCCGAGATTGTATTTGCGGATTAGGTCAAGCTGCTGTGCATTTGGCTGAATGCGAGCGTCGAGTATGAAAATGACTCTACCGAACATTCCCTGGCGTTGATTTTGAGCGAGATGAAGAAGGAGGCCGTGCTTAGGTGAAGAATCAGTGACCGGAGGAGACGACGCATTTGCGGAAGTTTCAAGTGAAGCGGAGTTGGACGAAGCTAAATAGGGATCTGCAAGAGTGTGACTCTTTTTGTATTCGAGATTCCTAACTTTCGCGGCCTGGACGACAATAAATATGAGGACGACAACAGCAACCATAACCCAAATTTTGATCATGTCGCGGTCGTCAGAAGAGCCGCTGCCGAACGGAATGCCCTGCGCGAATGCTGCAGTAGAGAAAACCGCATTGAGCAAGATGAGAGAGAGCCTCATGTGTCCCCCACATGGAATTGGGCGGCTGAGTGTGCACCCCAGCCGCCCAGCTCCCTTTTCAGGAAGCGTACCAGTCTTCTCTCACTTTCAGGCCGTGGGACTCGTAATAGGCCAGCACTCTCGATACCTCCCACACGATGGGACAGTTGACGTGAGTTCCGAGTTTCGCGCATTTTGGGAATGGGTCTGGATTCGGTATGACCCGTTTCTCCACGCTCCCATCTCGCAACTTGCGCGTCGTCGTGATTGTCGCCGCCATCTTTCTCGACGTGTGAGTTCTCGAAAAGGGATGGCCCATTTTCAAGAGTCCTTTCCAGTCCACGATAAGTGGCTTGATAGACATGCAACGTCTCCTGCGATTGGAGAGCGTGCACGCCATCCGGCTTCCACCGATGGACTAGGCGACTCTATGGAAAGGGGCGGACAACCGCAAGATGCACATACGACACCATACCGTCCGTTAGCGGACGATGGCGGCTAGCCTGTTTTCCCACTTTGCGAGGGCTTCGCGCTTCTCTTTCAGGAAGTCGTAGCGGTCGTAAATCTCGTCCAGCTCGGTTTTGTTCGCGCCAGAGATATGGTTGAGGAGGACTTCACAGATGTCGCGGGATACCCCTAACTTTGACATGTTGGAGCGGAACGTGCGGCGGATATCCCGCAATTTCCAAGCTTTGACGCCCGATGCTTCGTCTAACCGGCGCTTCAGCTTGCCCCATGCGCCGTCAGCGAAGTGGGTATTGTCATCCCACCGGGCGGGAAAGAAATAATCGCTGCGCTTCGGCTGGCTATTGAGAATTTTACGGGCTGTCGGCAGCAGCGGAATGGCATGGGCGCGCCCATTCTTGGTGAACTCCCCGGGGATTGAAAGCATGCCCGTATCAATCCAATCGCGGCGCACCCGCGCGGTTTCGCCATTGCGCGTGCCCCATAAAATGAGGAGGCGCACGATATCGCCAAAAAACCCGTCTGCCGCGTGCCAGATTTTTTTCAGCTCTGTATCGGTGAGGACGCGGGCGCTCTTCTTGTCCTGGCCGGGTGGCTTGTAGCCTTCGAGTGGGCTATGCGCGATGAAGCGGTGGGGTGGTCGTGTGCACCATCGGAGCATGGCGCGAAGGGCACGGAATGCGTGAAGCTGCTCGCTCGGCACTTCGGCGAGCTTCGTAAGTACCTTGCCGATGTCCTGGTCTGTGATACTGGCGAGCTTGATGGCGCGGAACGGCGGCAGGAAGTGGCGCTCAAGAAGTCGCTTCACCTCGCTCTTGGTGCGTGGCTTCCTGCCTTTGTAATTTTCTTCGAGGAATGCGGTGAGCGCGGTGGAGAAGGTGGAGGAGTCTGCTTCAGCCTTCGGCGCAGCGATGGTGCCGAGCGCGATGTGAGCTTTCTGCCGAGCATTTGAAAGCGACAGTGCAGGATATCGACCGAGGCTTACCTTCGTGCTTCGCGCGCCTTTGAGAACAATCCAAGTGCGCCGATGCTTGCCGACGCGCATGCCGAAGCCCGGCATCTTGGTATCGAGATAAACGCCCGGCGTGAGGCTTCTAACAGTGAGATCGGTGAGCGTGAGCTTTGTCATTTTGGCAGGCGATTGGCAGGAAAATCATTGTTGTTGCGGCGTTCTGGTATGTGGTGCCAGATTGCCGAAAAGTCAATGAATAAGGGAGACAATGGTGTTTTACGGTCGGTATGATATGCTATGTTTTAGTGATAGTACAGCTTGGGAAGCTGCCGTTCTACCATTGAACTACGCCCGCAATCGCCGTTTTCTGATTTTTTGGCTCCGATTTGGCTCCGCTTTTTAGCACGGCTCGGAATCGGATGGCGAGCGGATTGCGCCTTCAGCACCGTCGCGTCGGCAAAATTTCCTACGTTCGGATCACGGCACCTTCGCTGTAAACTGTCCTCCTGCCTCAGCCGGTGAAGCGAGGTGTAAGGCGAACGGGATCTGAACTGAAATATAATCAATGATGCGATGATCAAATCGTTTCGGTTTCTTCTTCACCCAGCACCACGACCTTCTTAGCGGCTCGCGGCGGCGGAACGACCCCGTGAATTAGCTTGCCGTGCTTGATGACAAATTCGAGCGGTATCTTCGGATTGTTTATGTCCTTTCCGCCGTCAGCATTCCATTTCTCTTCCCACTTCGTAAAGAGCGGTTCGAGGTCAGCCGGAGTAAGGAAGTAGATCGAGATAAGTTCGATGTTGCTGTAGACCGCGAAAACCCAATCGACGAGGCGATACTTGGCGATAATGATCGGATTGAGATGGTGGTGAGTGGTCACCTGGCGCTGAAGGTCGATATTGACTGACTTCATCTCGTATTCGCGGCCCTTCTCGTCCTTCGCATCGTTGCCCTCACGACCAGGCAGAACGGTCAGGCCTAGAGTGAGAATGACCTGGAGGAGCTTACCGCCGTTATCCTGGAAGATGTCCTTGATGCCGTGCTTCGTGGCGAGCTTCTGATACTCCTGCACTGCCGGGAACAGCTTATCGAGCAGCGCCTTGTCTTCATGGGGCTTCATGGCCGCCACCCGGCGAAAAATCGGGCCGGATCGCAGGTGAGGGCGCGAGCGAGCTTCTCGATGTTATCCACCGAGACGTTACGCTCACCGCGCTCGATCGATCCGATGTATGTACGGTGGAGTCCTGCCTCGTCAGCCAGGGCCTCCTGGCTGATCTTCCGGGCGGTGCGGAGCTGGCGCAGGTTCTTTGCCAGGGTGCCGCGAAGAGGCGAATCGCTCGCGCGCATGGCGCGATATTCGCGGCTTGATGACTATGAGGCGACAGACTATACGTAGCATCTACAGGTATCGAGGGCCGAAGGTGAACAAAGAGACGGCCTACACGACGAGGTTCGGCACCGCAGTCGCGGGTGACGCGCTCGACCTCTTGGCCGGCCTGGAAGACGGCTCGGTCAACCTATTCATAACGAGCCCGCCTTTTGCCCTTCAGAGGCAGAAGGCATACGGCAATAAAGATCAGCACGAGTACATTGATTGGCTGACTGAATTCGCGGCCATAGTTCACCGGAAGCTCAGGCACGACGGCAGTTTCGTCCTCGATCTCGGGGGCGCGTATCAAAAGGGCGTACCGGCGCGGAGTCTGTACAACTTCCGCGTCCCGATTCGCTTCTGCGACGATCTGGGCTTTTTCCTCGCGGAGGATTTCTACTGGTACAACCCGGCCAAGCTGCCCTCGCCGATCGAGTGGGTGAACAAGCGGAAGCTCCGGGTAAAGGATGCGGTCAACACCGTCTGGTGGTTCAGCAAGACTGAATGGCCGAAGGCAGATGTGTCGAAGGTTTTGGTGCCCTACAGCGATCGTATGAAGAAGTTGCTGAAAGACCCAGCGGCCTTCTACTCGCCGAAGGTTCGTCCGAGCGGGCACGATATTGCGGCAAGCTTCGGCCGCGACAACGGGGGAGCGATCCCGTCTAACCTGCTTCAGATACCGAACACGGACAGCAATGGGGCGTACCTCAGGGGGTGCAAGACCGTCGGCATCAAAGGCCACCCGGCGCGCTTCCCGGCAAAGCTGCCGGAATTCTTCATCAAATTTCTGACCGATCCCGGCGACACGGTCATCGATATCTTCGCCGGCTCCAATACAACAGGTTACGCGGCAGAAATGCTTGAACGGAAGTGGATTGCATACGATCTGAACCGCGAATATCTGGCAGCGTCTGCCTTCCGCTTCATGGACAATGCGACTGCCGACGAGTTGCGTGACGTGTATCAAGAGATTATCGACGCAAAGACTGCGGACCTAGCGCGCTTCCGAATGCAGCTCGCTTTATCGCTCGCAGCCGAATAGCACGTAGGGCCCTACAAGGGCAGCACTGGCCTCCCTTCAGGTCGGTGGCGGCGGATGGCGCGGTCCGCGACCAAGGCCTACATCAAGTCCAAGCTCAGCAGTGGCAGCTGCGGATAACGCGCACGCGGAGGCCACGCAAGCCATGCCTGAGAAAAGTCTCTATGGACGGCTGGGTGGCGTCTTCGCCATCGCGGCGGTGGTCGATCACTTTTCCCTGCGTCGGCGGCGCTGGCTGAGATCAAGGCGCGGCGGTCGGTATGGCCTAGCGATGGATGAACAGGTCGAGAAGTATTCAGCCGCCATTGAAGCGCATGAATTCTTAGGCCCGGTCCTCAAGAGGACACTGAAGGAGGTCCCGTCGCGGAGTTGGTAGGAATTGAGGGCTTTCGTTGTTCACTTCACTCGACGAACTAGCGGTCCATCGAAGGGGAGGAAGTTACAATCGACTCCAGCAAGGAACGCGTCGAGTTGCTCGCGATCTTCGCTCGTGGCAAAAACTACCTGTTGCCCGGATGTCTTTGCGTCCGACGCCCTTTCCAGAAGTTTTTTGAAGCTGATTTTCGCAGTCTTTTGTTGTTGCGGTTCGTCGAATATTATCAAGCCCGGATGATGTGTTGACCCGGACCTCGCGACTTCGAGCAGAGCGAGCTGATAGGCCCATTTGAGGCGGATGGCATCGCTTGCTGAAAGCTCGAATCCAATCTCGAATCCCTCTCTCTGTGGCCGGTAATTCTCTTCGGAGATTTCGAGTTCTGTGGCAGGGAAGGTACTGAAGCCGTAGCCGGCGACCTGTTCGCGCACCAGATCGCCCATTCGTGTCAGCTTCTGCTTATCTTCAACGGTGAAGCGATCTCTCGGCAATTCCGCTCGCGCTGCTAGAAGCGCGGAGTGCTGCCCGGCAAGCGCGATTAAAGCAAGCTTCTGTTGCTCAAATCGCTGCAAGGCATCGTCCAAGGAACTCAGCCGCGCCTCAAGCCTTATCCTTTCTTCCAACACTGCTATCGAAGGCGCGCTAGAGGCCGAGACGAGATCATTTCTCAACGCCCGCAATCGCGCACTAGCTTCGTTCACATCAGAAGCGGCGGCGGCCAATTGTTAATCGAGATCGGCGATTGCAGTTTCCGTTTGGCTAGCTAGACGCTGGAAAATCCCGCGTTGCGCTCTGATGTATTCGATATTTTGTTCTACCGGCATCACTTCCGCGCCAGCGCGTTGCGCTAGTAGGGTGTCGGCTATCGGCTGCGTACAGGTTGGACAATGATCGGGAGCCACGCTGTCGGAGATTGTTGAGCCAAGCGTTCGAAGCTTTTGCGCGTCCAGATTCTTCTGAAGGTCCTCCTCCAGTGCCGCAAGTCGTTTGGCAATAGCTAGTCGCTGAGCACCTTCGCTCTGGCGCGCGCGGAACAAGGACATGCGCTTGGTGTTTTGCTCCGCTACGAGAATCGACAGACGCTCCACCTCCAAAACGGCTTCAGATGCTGTCTCGCCAACAGTTGGCGTCTCCGCTTGTGTGAGTTCAGACAGTCGTGCCCTCAGCAGGGAAGCCACTTCCTCCAGGGGGCGCCATGACGCGCCGTCGGAAACCAGAAGATGAGCGCGTGATATCTCTTCGGGAGATAACAGGGGATCAGATGGAACACCTTCAACACGGGCATTGATGATTGCAGCCAGGCTGTCTAGGTCGCCGTGTTTGCTAGACCAGGCTGCGTTGCTGGCAGCAATGTCGAGGTCCAACCGTTGCCGCGTCAGTTCCACTTCATGCGTTTCTAAGCCAAGGACAAACTCCACGGCTCGTTTTCCCACATCGCGAATTTGAAAGTAGGACGGGAACGCTGCTGGAATTGATGACCAGCCGGCCTTTTGTTCGACGTAGAGGAGTGGAAAGATCGTTTCAAGGTACAGTGATGTCTCGCTTCCGTCGTAGCGGCGTACTACGGGCAGCTCCCACCCCAGATAGCCCGCAAACATCTTATGAAAGCCCGCCTCACGTTGAGCGGCCCCGGGATCGGAAACGAAGTAGTCCTGCTGTCTGTACCGCGCTTGTGGCTGCGTGAGCTGAGGCCCAAAGAAGACTGAAACAAGCTTACGGTCGGTCGCGGACACCACCGCACGCTTCACGGTGATGATCTCGCCTCGATCGTTCTCCAATTCCAGCCAGACCGCAGATTCGAGAACGGCATGTCGCGTCCCCGTCGCGGGATCATCAAGATGCTGGGTCATGACGTAGGTTAGCGGGACCTCGCGCCTTGGGCTGAGCATTCGTTCGAGACCGAGGGCATATATAATGCCTTGAAGGCACGTGGACTTACCCTTGGTATTGTCTGCCCATATCACGTTCAATCCCGGCGTAAATGGAAGGTCAGCTCCAAACGTGCCCGCCTGGGTTTCCGCGCGTAATCTGAGGTGTCGCAATCGAAGTGTCACAACGATAGTTCCATGCGCATGATCTTTTCGATGGCCGCTTCTGTGGCCTTGCTGCCGACCTCTTCAAGAAATGCCTTCTCCGCCACACACATGGTGACGTTTTGATAGAGCGCTTCACAAACTTGGAGACCGCGCGGCGTCAATTTGGCACTCTTGCCTTTCTCAAGATCGATTAGCCTTGCTCCTCGCGCAAACGCCATAGCGCGATTGAGCCAAGGCTCCACTCGTACAATAAAGTCTGAAGGGCGGCGTTCGCGAGAGAAGACTTGCTGGGCTTCAAGACGTGCCTGACCGGTTCGCGCGGAATGCGCCAGCAAATGGAGTTTCTGTAAACTCGCGCGCTTGCCTCGGCTCTTGCTCAAGATCAGGACAACAAGCGCAATTCCCCACGCCACCCGCAGATCGCCAGGTACCGGCTCAGGTCGAGGCGTAAGGGCGAATGGCCCGTCAAGCAAGGCGTTAATGAGACTAACTGACATGATTATACGGCGGGAAATCGAGCGGACACCGCATGAGCCATTCGGCCAGTGTGCCGATGGCGAGCTGGTGTGCGCTCGCATCAGTGAAGTTCGGAACCTCTGCTTTCAATGCAGCAACTAGCGCGTCGAGTTCGGATCGCAAAATCTGATGGGGCGTTCCTGCCGCCGGCGGGCCATAGAAGCTCAATCGCTGACCGTGTCGGAGAATTGCCCCCATCAACGCTTCATGAATTTGGGGCGCGGTCGAACGCAAAGCCTCCAGCGCGTTTTCACGATCAAGAAACCAACTGACTGCTTGCTCTACGGACTCGTTGAGCTTATCGGCATCGGTTCCGACACGCTTTTCCAACTTGGCCTTCAGCGTACTTACCATACTTTCTGAAGCGCTGGACCACTCTTCAACCTGTTGCGGTGATGTTGGCGGAATTGAAATCGAAATCGAGCGTCGCGCACTCGCGCGCATCGCTCTCGATACGACGTCAAAACTATCAAGGTCATGAATCATGACCTCAAAATTGGCCGCGACATAAGGCAGGCTGAGTGATCTCACCTCTGCCGACTTCGTTGTGGTGTGAGTATTTAATTGACTGCTATCGTGTAGTGGTACGATGAGAATCCATCGTGCCATCTGCACCGATCCGAACACGCCGCTGAGTTCGGCTTTCTTGGTGCAAAACTTAGTCAGATCGGTCGTGATCTTTGCTTTCTGTTTTTCTGCGCGGTCGGCAACTTCGCACGGCTCTTGCACGGCGTAACACTGATAAGCAACTCGGTCCTCCAGGCTGTAATAGTCCAGCCCATGATCGCCTTTGTGGCGCGCAGGTACTTTGTGAACATTCAGCGGCCCATGCCGATCTTGCAATAGGCCGTAGACATGTTGCTCCCATTCGTTCGGGTCCCAGAATTCATGAAGCTCCGGCATACTCGCGGCGGCTCCTCAACCCTGCGCCCATTATCGGGGTCTTTGACAAATTAGCAACGGCAGGTTGAGAGAACGAACTGGCTCCGTTGCTCGCACGGCCCCTCGCAGGCGCTCAGGCGGCCTAATCGCCTCGAAGTAGGGGCATTGCAGGTTGCTACGCCGCGCGTATGATTCCGCAAGCGTAGCCCTCCAATCCGTTCTCGTTCAAATCCTCCTCGCACTTCGCCGCCTCACTTACGGGACGGCGATCAACGAGGAGGAAAAGGTGAATATTGCAACGAGCAAGGCCGACACGAAGGAGCGCGCAAACAAAATCGCCCTCCTTAATGATGCCCTTCGGCAGACCTTCACCGGCGGCAAGGTCATGATGACGGCAGCGGTCGATGCGTTACCGATCGATGTGAAGGCGGGCGTCTTGCAGAACGTGCGATCTTTCAAGGAATTCGGCACGGCCAACGATCCGCACGGCGAGCACGACTTCGGAAGCTTCAAGATTGACGGCGAAACGTTCTTTTTCAAAATCGATTACTACGCCTCCGACATGCGAGGCGGTTCGGAGGACCCGGCCGATCCGAAGAAGACGACACGCGTGCTCACGATCATGCTCGCATCTGATTACTGACGAGCGACGACATTGCCCCGCAGAAAATGCGGGGCGATTTTTTGGGCGTACGAGATAAAGAATCGATGTGATATACTGAGTCTATGGTCGCAAAGGTCCTCAAAGACGTAATCGAGCAAGCCGAAACCTGGCCGCAACAGGATCAGGAGGAGCTGGCGGAGTATGCGCGAGAGATACAAGCGCGCCGCACTGGCGTGTACATCATGAGCGATGAGGAGCGCGCCGCAGTGGGGAGAGGATTGGCGCAAGCTGATCGGGGAGAGTTCGTTGCCGATGAAGTCGTGGCAGAAGGAGACAAACGCCACGGCCTATGAGGGTTCGGTACACCCCGGAAGCGTTCGCGGATCGCGAAAGAATTTTTGAATACCTGCAGGACCGTTCGCCGAGCGGTGCGCGCAATGTGATGGCGAGCATTCGCGACGCAGTGAAGTTGCTACGAGATCAGCCAAACAATGGATACAAAACGAATGATTCCGACGTACGGGTGAAGTTCGTAATCCGGTACCCGTACAAACTTTTCTATCGGGTCCGCGACGATGTTGTTGAGATTGCGCATATCCGGCACACGTCGCGCCGGTCGTGGAAAGGAGAGCGCTGACTGAGGTAACTGTCTCATAATGGGCTATAAATAGGACAGTCCACCACGAAAGGGATGCCGCTGGTGTCTAAATCTGATGAGTATCGCAAGCGAGCTAACCCGGATTATTCAGCCCAGGCTGGCGGATGTGGCTTAAAGTGCTGATTCAGCGCATGATTTTGGTGTCGAATCAAAACTGCGCCGTTTCAAGAAAGCCACACCCGCCATGTACGATCCTATGTTGCCGCTGCCGG
>JBBRCA010000111.1:0-9546 GCA_038205325.1 Terriglobales bacterium
GGGTCACCCAGTTTCTCGGAAGCTCTTTCGAAGTCGAAGACGACGTCGATTTTGACTTCGGGATAGGCCTTATACACATAGCGTTGAGGATTAGGCGCGATGATCCCGCCGTCGAGCTTGAACTCACGTTTCAGGTCGGCGCGGTTTGCGCCGGTCTTCCATTCGTCTGTGATGGCGGCCACTTGTTGCATGGCTTGCTGCAAGCGAGCCGCGGGATCGGTTAGCGGTTCCGGGACGATGGCACGGCACGCTGTGAGCGTGATCAGAATCGTAGATATGGCTATGAGATTCGAAAGCCTGAGCAACGTATTCCCTCAATTCGTTTATCGATATTGGACTTCAATGGGAATGTTTTGTCACGGCTGACGAGTCACGGGATTGGTGCTCACGATCTACGGTTGGAAAGGGCAAGGGGGCGCGAGATGTCGGAGCCGCGCTCGGATGCTGAAAATCTAGCTAACGCCGCCTTCTATGGGATTTATAGGTAGTGTTGGAACAGGCGACGCGATTGCGGCAGTGCTGTTTACGATGATCAGCGGGAAGAACTATGCGCCGATTGTGTGGAAGATGATTCGTCTGCGAGGGGATGTGCCGACGTACAAGGTGGATGAGGAATAGCGTGTCGTGCCGCTTTGGTGGAAAGCCTTGAATGCGAAGGGCGCGGAGTAAGGCTCGTTGCTAGAGGTCGCGGCGGCCTTCGAGAGCACGGGTCATGGTGACTTCATCGGCGTACTCGATGTCCGAGCCGGCGGGGACTCCTGTGGCAATGCGAGTGATGCGGAGAGTGGCGTGGGTCTTGCGGATTTCGTCGAGGAGGTAGCGGGCGGTGGCTTCACCTTCTACGGTGGGCGACGTGGCGAGGATGAGTTCGGTGACGAGGGGCGGGGCGTTGGGGTCGTGCAGGTCGTTTGAGACTGCGAGGCGAGGCCAGAGGTTGCGGAGGCGGAGTTGCTCGGGGCCGACGCCGTTGACCGGCGAAAGCGTGCCGTGGAGGACGTGGTAGAGGCCGTGGAAGCTGCGGGTTTTTTCGATGCCTGCGATGTTGGTGGGTTCTTCGACGACGCAGATGGTGCGGGCATCGCGCGCGGGAGACGTGCAGTAGGCGCAGGGGTCGGCATCGGTGATGTTGTTGCAGAGGGAGCAGAGGCGAAGGTGTTTTTTCAGCGTGAGGATGGCGTCGGCGAGCGCGGCGGCGTCGGCTTCGGACGCGCGCAGGACGTGGAAGGCGAAGCGCTGTGCGGATTTTGTGCCGACTCCGGGGAGCTTCTGCAACTCTTCGATGAGGCGGGCCATGGGAGCGGCGAATCGTGTGGACATAGAGAAAGAAGAGGGTCGAGCGTAGAAGGTGGACCGTAGAGAAAAGCTTAGAGGCCGGGGAGGCCGAGGCCGCCGAGCATGGAGTTGGCCTGGGCGGTTTCGGCGTCGGCGACCTTGCGGCCGGCTTCGTTGACGGCGGCGAGGATGAGGTCTTCGAGCAGCGTGATGTCGCCGGATGCGGCGTTGGCGGCGGCGGGGGCGATCGTGATTTTCTGAAGCACTTTCTTTCCGTTCATGTGGACGGTGACGGCGCCGCCGCCGGAGGTCGCTTCGAAGGATTGGGCGGCGAGTTGCTCGTCCATTTGCTGCTTCATGCCTTGGGCTTGTTCGAGCATTTTGCCAAGTTGAGAGATGTCCATGTTTGCCTTGAGGTCGGTTGAGGTGGGGTTACGTTCGGCTTCCAGTTGCGGGCTTCCAGTTGCCCGTCAGTATTTGTTTTAAGATGCTTCACTTAATTTTTGTCGCGGAGGTCGATGACATTGCGGATTTCGGCAGAGAAGAGTTTCTGAGCCTCCTGCACGATGGGATGCTTCGCGGCGAGGTCGGCGACGCTTCCGATGGCGGGGGAGCGTTTGGGCTTGGAAGCGACGGCGTTGGCGGTGCCGGGGAGGAAGTTGAGGCGCAGCCTGACATTGTGCTCCGCGAGAATTGACTTGATGACGTTTTGGGCGTCGGCGTTGAGGAGAAGCGGGAGCATGGCCGCGGAGACGGTGGTCTGGATGTTCAGGGTCTCAGCGGCTGCGGTCCAGGTGGAGTCGGCCAGTTTGTCAGCGGCGGACTGCTGGCCCTTGGTGGCGGCGAGGGCGTTGACGGCGGCGTTCTGAAGGGCTTCGAAGTTGGGGGTGGGTTGGACAAGATGGGGACGCGGGGGTGCGGGTTCGGGGGCTTCGGCGAGAGCGAGGGAGCCTTCGAAGAGGGCTGGGTGCGATGGTGTCGCGGATGAAGGCCCGGGGCTAAAGCCCGATGTGGCCGAGGTTGTATTCAGGGGGCTGAAGCCCCCTGCTCCCTCCGCTTTGGTGGTAGTGCGGGCGGATGGGGTGGTGCGGGGTGTGGTTGGGGGCGCGGGGCCGAGTTGCGAGAGGAGGTCTTCGACGGGGAGGAGGCGCTGGACGTGGACGAGTTTCAGGAGACCGAGTTCGAGGTGGAAGCGTTGCTCCTGGCGGAAGCCGAGGTCGTCGAAGGTGCGAAGCATGATGGCGAGGAAACGGGAGAGTTCTTCCTCGGTGAAAAGGGTGGCGGAACGGGCGGCGCGGCGGCGTTCTTCGGGAGAAATTTGAAGTAGGTCGGCGGCGACGCCGGTTGCATCAGCGTCCGGAGAGAGGTTGGTAATTTTGGCGATGGTGCAGTTGCGCAGGTAGCGGACGAACTGGCGCGCGAGTTGCTGGGCGCCGTTGCCGGCGTCGAGGAGCCGATTGACGATGGCGAGCACGTCGGCGGAGTTGTTTTCGGAAACAGCTTCGAGGACTTGCTCATAGATGACGTTGGAAACGGTTCCCATGAGTTCGCGCACTTCGTCTGTAGATAAGGCGGGGCGGCCTGCTTGTTCACCAGGGGCTGCAGGCGCTGTGGGGGCGGAGGCGATGGCCTGATCCATGATGGAGAGGGCGTCGCGCATGGAGCCGTCGCCGGCTTCGGCAAGCAGCGAGAGGGTGGCGTCGTCGGCGACGATGGCCTCTTTTTCCGCGATCATTTTGAGTTGACCCACGATGTCGTCGAGCTTGACGGCGTGGAAGCTGAAGTGCTGGCAGCGCGAGCGGATGGTCTGAGGGATGTCCTCGGGCTGCGTGGTCGCCATCATGAAGACGATGTGGTCGGGCGGCTCTTCAAGGGTTTTGAGCAGCGCGTTGAAGGCCGCGTCGGTGATCTGGTGAGCTTCGTCGAGGATGTAGATCTTGTATTTGTCGCGTGCGGGGCGGTAGCGCGCGGCGTCGCGGAGCTCTCGGATTTCGTCGATACCGCGATTGGTGGCGGCGTCAATTTCGAGGACATCGACGGCGTTGCCCTGGCGGACTTCGAGGCAGGATTCGCAGTCGTTGCAAGGTTCGGGGGTCGGACGTTTTGCAGTTCCGATTTCCGTCCGGCAGTTGAGGGCGGAGGCCAGGATACGTGCGATGGTCGTCTTGCCGATGCCGCGGTGGCCGGAGAAGATGTAGCCGTGTGCGATGCGGTTTTGCGCTAGCGCGTTGAGCAGGGTGCGGGTGACGTGATCCTGGCCGACGACGTCGGAGAAGCGCTGGGGGCGGTATTTTCGGGCTAGAACTTGATAGGCCATCGGCGAGTTTGATTGTATCGCTCGCGGGTGGGGAAGGCGTTGGGCTCAACCTGTAGTGGGGGCCGAGGAGTTCCGTGTCGAACTGAAGCGGATATCGATCACTGCATCGATTTTTTCTTAGCAGCACGGCGCTTGGCGATGCGGGTGCGGCGTTTGAGTTCTTCGTCGGAGAACATGGTGCCGCGGCAGTGTGACGCGCCGCAGTGGCAGTCGGCGTTGTCGTCGTCGGAGTCGTAGAGGTTGTACTCGTAAATCAACTCTTCGCCGGCGGCGATGTCGCGTGTGGCCTGGATGAAGATGCGTTGGTTGGCCTGCACGGTTTCGCAGTTGGGCGCGCAGGAGTGGTTGAGAAACATGGCTGTGCCGAAGCCGTCGATCACCATGGGAACTTCGCCGACCGTGCGCGTATCGCCAAGACCGAAGAGGTAGGTGACGTCGCGGCCGGCATAACGGTCGTCGGCGGCGGCTTTGGAGAGGCGCGGGCCGTCGTACTCGATAACGCGCGCCCCGCGGCGGATGGGGTCGAGTGTGTAGCAACCGGCGGCGTGGATGGCGGAGGAACGGATGAGGAGACGAGGAGAGGTCGCGGTGGGGGACATGCTGGGGAGTGAGTATAGCAGCGGCAATCTTTGGAAGTGGGTTGGCATTCTGAAATGCTGCGATCTCTCCACTGCGTCTTCGCAAAGTGCGCGAAGACTACGGTCGAGAGGACAAGGGTTGAGGTGGGTAACGCGAAGACTTCGGTCGAGAGGACAGGCCGTTCTATCCCGACAGACCAGAGTGGCGTCTAATGGAAGAGATGAGGATGCGAGTTCGAGCGGCGGCGCGGGTGTTGGCGGTGGTGGCAGCGAGTGTGGCAGCACATGGGCAGACCACGGCTCCGGGCGCATCCGTGCCTTGTGCCGATTCGACGAAGAGCGCTGCGGGTTGTTCGGCTGTTCAGACTCAGGCTCCGGTGAAGAATACCGCGCAACGGTTTCCGTTCCCGGGCGAAGAGCCTTCGACGGCAGACAAGACTGCGGATGCGGTGCCGGATGCTCCGACCGATGCGAGTTCGAGGGTGAAGACTCCGAAGGCACCGCTACCCGCGTATCCGGGGGAACCGGACGCTGCGGGAGCAGGGACTTCCAAGACTCCGCCAGCGTATCCTGGGGACCCGGACGCTGCGGGGGCGAGCAATTCGAGTTCGAGCAGCTCCAGTTCAGACAGCTCAGGCGAAGCTCCTGATGGCGCGGGGCCGCTGGCCGATGCGGGCAGCAGTGGCGACACTACGAAGGCCGCTCCAAGCCGGCGGAAGAAGTTGCCGAAGTTGAATCCCGAGACGCCGGAGTCGCGCGAAGCCAACGACTTGAATGTTGCGGAGTTTTATCAGGGTGTGGGCAACTATAACGCCGCGTATCTGCGCGCCAAAGACGCGGTGCAGTTTCAACCGACAGACCCGAATGCGCACTTTGCGTTGGCGGAGGCGGCGCGCAAGTTGGGCAAGCGCGACGAGGCCAAGGAGCACTACGCGGAGGTGCTGAAGCTCGACCCGATTCCGAAACAACTTAAGGCGTCGCAACGGGCGTTGCAGGAGTTGGCGTCGGTGCGTTAGCGGGCGCCGGGGAGGCGGGCGCCGCGTTTGGAGGCGCGGGTGATGGGCATTTGGGGAAGGGCGGCGACCGCAAGGGCTCGGCGCTGGGCCGCTTTGCGGGCGAGTTGAAGGGTCTTCTGCGCGGCGGTTAGGGGCGGCGGTTTTGGCTTTGCGGATGGATCGACGGGGGCCTCGAAGTCGTCGTCGGGTTCTTCCTCAACGTGCAGATATCTGCGCATGTAGCGCAGCGGTTCTTCGGCGAGCGCCATTTCGCGGAGGTGATAACGCCAGGCGTTGGGACGCCCGCTGCGGCGCATGAAGGGTTTGCGCTCGACGGTGCGAATGGTGCCGTCGGCCATGCGGCGCTCGAAGCGATTCTCGGGGACTTGGAAGGTGATGCTCTCGCCCCCCTTCCAGAACGATTGCGCGAAGTCATGATTGAAGAGCAGGGCATAGTAGCGGCGTTCGCTTTCGAGCACCGCGAGCGCGGATTTCTGGTTCTGCCAAGGCAGGCGCAGGCCGGTCGTGAACCACTTGCGGAATTCGAAACCGTTGGCGTGGGCTTGGCCGATGAGGATCGTCAGCAACTCGATACGCGTCATGGGGATGGCCTCTGGGCTCGGCGCTGCCCGTACTCTCTGTGAGGAATATAGTGTATTTGCGCGAGCGGAAACTGGCGCGGGGGTTTTGGTGAAGAGTACTCGATGCGGTATGTGGATGTTGGCCGTCGTTGCGCTGCTGATGGTGATGTCCGGTGCAAGGAGCGTGGCGCAGACAGCGGCGCATACCAATCCGCTGAACCTCGACCCGACGGTGCGTGCGGCTTATGAGCACTTCTACAACCTGGATTACGACGGCGCGCTGCGCTTGTTCGACGGGGTGACGAAGACTCATCCGCAGGAGCCGATGGCGTGGAATTACATGCTGATGGGGACGATTTTTCGCGAGCTTTATCATCAGGACTTGTTAGACACGACCTACTATGCGCATGACAGTTTTTTGTCGACCAAGCGCGACGTTCGGATCCCTTCGCCGGTGCGGGAGACGATCGAGGGGCTGACCAGCAAGGTGGTCGGGATGTGCGACCAGCGGATCAAGCAGAACCCGAACGACAAGAACGCGTATTTTGAGCGCGGGTATGCGAAGGGAATGCATGCGGCATTCATCACGCTCGCCGACCATTCTTTCGCGAGCGCGGCGCGGCAGGGCTTGCAGGCGCGCAATGATAGCGAAGCGGCGTTGAAGATCGATCCGCTGTATGCGGACGCGAAGATGGCGGTCGGGATCCAGCAGTTCGCGGTCGCGAGTTTGCCCCGGTTCCTGCGGATGATCGTCGGCATTGTCGGCGTGAGCGGATCGAAGGAACTGGGGTTGAATTTGCTGCGGGATTCAGCGGCGCATGGCGTGGTGACGGGAGTCGAGTCGCGCACCGCGCTGTCGCTTTTTCTGCGTCACGATGCGCGCTACGCGGAGGCGTTGGCGGTGCAGCGGGGACTGGCGGAGCAGTATCCGCATGACTATTTGTTTCGGTTGGAAGTGGCGAACTTGTTGAAGGACTCAGGGCAGGGGCCAGCCGCGATTCACGAGTATGAAGCGGTGTTGGGGGACGCGGGGAAGAAAGGATATTTCGTCGATCCGCGGTTGCAAATGGCGTACTTCGGGTTGGCGGACACGCAGCGTGGACAGAACGATATCCGGGACGCGGCGGCGAACTATCTGCAAGCGGCTGAACAGCCGAATTGCAGCGATTGGCTGCGGAAACGCGCGCAGTTGAATGCGGGAGAGATGTTCGATTTGCTGCAAGATCGCGGGCAGGCGGTGAGGATGTATCAGATGGCTTCGGCGGGTGGAGGGGACCAGTCGCAGGCCGATGCGGCGAGGAAGTATTTGAGGAACGCGTATAGCGGGAAGTGAGGGAGCCCCGGAGGGCGTTTCGAGACCACCGTAGAACATGGACCATCCAGGTTTTGTGATGGGGGACCTGAAGTTGTGCTGGGGGAACAAAGATCAGGGTCGGGGCGTATGACACAATGTGGTTTCGGGAGGGCGAGATGTTCTGTGAAGCGTGTAGACAACAGATGAATTCGGATGCGCGGTTTTGTAGCTATTGCGGCCGGACGATGCAGGCCAGGTCGTGGGCTCATTACGGCGAGCGGCTGACGCGCCCACGGTATGGACGGATGATCGGAGGGGTGTGCGCGGGGTTTGCGGAGCACTACGATTGGAGTCCGGTGCTGGTACGGCTGCTGACAGTATTGCTGTTCTTCTTTACCCATGGCCTGATGCTGATTTTGTACATTGCCGCGTGGATCATCATGCCGAATGAGCGGTATTTTTATGTCGCACCGCCCCCGCCGACGAACTATCCGCCAAACTATCCTCCGGGGTCGGCTGGAAGCGCGGCGGGAAGTATACCGGTAGCGTGAGTCGGCCTGGGTCGCCGCGACCGTTTGTGTACGAGGGCGACCTCCTGCATTGTGGGGGCGCGGATCTAACGGCGCTGGCGGAGGAGTTTGGGACGCCGCTGTATGTGTACTCGGCGGACGCGATTGCGTATCGCGCGAAATTGCTACAGGCGGAGCTGGCGGCGGTCCCCCACACGATTTGCTATGCGGTAAAGGCGAACTCGTCGCTGGCGATTTTGAGGATGCTAGCAGGGTTGGGTTGCGGGTTCGATATTGTTTCCGGTGGGGAGTTGGAGCGCGTGCGGCGGGCGTGTCCCGAGGCACTGGTGAGGGTGGTTTTTTCAGGCGTGGGCAAGCAGACTTGGGAGATGGATCAGGCGCTTGACGCTGGGATTTTGCTCTTCAATGTGGAGAGCGAGGCGGAGCTTGAGCTACTGGCTACGCGGGCGACGTTGAAGGGGAAGACGGCGCGGATTGCGTTGCGCGTGAATCCGGATGTTTTCGCCGATACACATCCTTATATTTCGACGGGGCTGCGCGAGCATAAGTTCGGGATCGCGATTGAGAAGGCGCGGGGGGTTTACCGGCATGCTGTGAAGTTGAACGGCGTGAAACCTGTGGGTGTGAGTGTGCATATCGGCTCCCAGATTCGCAGCGTGGAGCCGTTTGCGACCGCGGTGGAGCGGGTGGGGAGGCTGGTTGAGGAACTGCGCGCTGATGGCATGGATATTCGGTATGTCGATGCTGGCGGAGGGCTGGGGATTGAGTATGGCAGCGCGGAGTTCGATGTTGCAGCCAGCGCGCGGACGTATGCAGCGGCTGTGATGGCGGCGAGCCGTGGGTTGGGAGCGCATCTACTACTTGAGCCGGGGCGGTTTCTGGTCGCGCAGGCCGGGGCGTTGCTGACGCGCGTGCTGTACGTGAAGCAGAACGGGGCCAAAACTTTTGTGATTACGGACGCGGGGATGAACGACATGATTCGCCCCGCGCTGTATCAGGCGCACCATGAGATCTGGCCCGTTGTCGCGCGGAGTTCGCGGCAGGCGATGGTTGCGGATATCGTGGGGCCGGTGTGCGAGACGGGAGACTTTTTTGCGCGAGACCGAGAGATCGCAGAGGTGCGCGCGGGGGAGTTGATGGTGTTGCTGGATGCGGGGGCGTATGGAATGTCGCTGGCGTCGCACTACAACACGCGGGTGAGGCCGGCGGAGGTCATGGTGGAGGGTGGGAAGGCGCGGTTGGTGAGGCGGCGCGAGACGGTGGAGGAGTTGTTGGGGCCGGAGATTTTGTGATGGAAGAGCTCGTAGATCGCGGCGGATTTCGCTGGAGAGTGAATTTCGTCATCGTTGTCGTTTCACTGGGTGTATGTTCAGGGCTGCTTCTGTGGAGCGTTGACTTTGGCTGGCTCGTAGCTTTTTTTGGGTTCGCGCCGCTGGTGGTCATTTGTCTGCTGATCCGAGCGTCGAACGCTGGGGCTGGACCTTCGCTTTCACCCTGGTAATGGCAGTAGTCTTCGTTTGGGCCTGTTGGGGCATGGCGCACCATCCTTTCCTGGTTCGGGCCGAGACGCGGTGGCTCTTCGGATCGAACTATTACAAGAACCTTGTGCTTGCGGAGCCGCTTCCGAAAGATGGATCGCTTCGGCATGTCGAATGGGACGGATCGGGATTCGCTGGAACCGCGAATAACCATGTGTATCTGGCATACGATCCCCACGACCTCCTGCCCACGCAACTCCGCGTTCATTCCTTTGGGAGGTTTGAGGGAATTCCGTGCGGTGTTGTCGAGATGCATCGATTGGCAGAGCACTGGTATTTCGTGAAGCCCTACACGGATTACACTTGGGACGAGTGTCAGCCCTACTCGTAGGAGATTCGCGACGAGGTTCTGTAGAGGATGCGCGCTCGTGCGGTTACTGTGAGAACACACCGAATTTGGGTAGTGGAGCCGGGGCCGTGGTCCGCTTCTGCGTGCTACAA
>JBBRCA010000112.1:0-9531 GCA_038205325.1 Terriglobales bacterium
GATGGGGCGGCGGAGCGCTCGAGTTCGAGGCGCTGGGCGAGGTGGAGGAAGTCGCGGGCGGCGGCCTCGGTGACGCGGGCGGCGGCGATGTTGGGGCGGAGCTGGTTGAAGTCGCCGAAGACGTGGTGGAGGACTTCGAGCGGCGGCAAGGCGCAGGTGGGGGTGTCGCGGTCGTGCAGCAGGTCGTCTAGCGTGAACTTGTAGACGCGGGAGACGACGTTCTCGAACTTGGTGTGGACCTCGAAGCGGACGAAGTCGCATACCACGAGAATGGGAGGGTTTTCGAGGTCTTCGTGGTACTCGCTGAGTTGCTTGTAGGCGGCACGGAGGTCTCCGCCTTTGGATTTGTACTCCCAGGCGAAGAAGCCGCGCTTCCAAACGTCGGCGTAACCCACGCCGCCGCCGGTTTTGGTGACGCGCTTTTCGTAGGTGTAGCTGGCGCCGACCTCGTCTTCCTGGGTGGGATGGGGGACGCCGAGGACTTCGCAGAGGTCGCGAAAATGGTCGGCGAAACCGGCCCGCTCGGCGCGTTGGCTGGCGTTCCATTTGCTGACGAAGTAGGCGATATCGAACGGCATGGGGTGGAACTATTGTGTCAGAAAGAGAGCGAGGCCGCGCATCGGTGGCGCGGGTATTCGGCTTTGGCTCTGTGAGGCGGCCCACTCATGTAGCGATAAGACCGCACCATGTCCGGATTTTCAGATCCGAGAAGGGCGAATGTCCCAGACTCTCTGCCGTTTGCCGAAGATAAGGGGTGGGGGCGGTAAGTGGGCAGAGTTCGGACAAGAGCGATTTCACATGCGCTATGAGTTTTGAGGTGTTGAGTTGCGAGGATCTCTGACGGGTTCGAGGAGGAACCAGGCGCTGAGGGCGCTGGCGGCGGCGAGGCCGACCGAGAGCCAGAGGATGATGCGGAAACCGGCGATGAAGGACTCGGCGATGGCGCGGTCGATGCGCGGGTCGGGGTTGGTGGCGGCGGCGAGGAGAGGGCGGGCGGCGTCGACTTGCTGGCGAACGGCGGGCGCGAGGTGAAGAGCGTCGAGGCGGTGGTCGAGAGCGCGGTTGAAGCCCGCGTAGAGGACGAGACCGAAGACCGCGACGGCGAGCAGGCTGGCGAGACGGGAGACGGCGTTGTTGACCCCCGAAGCGACTCCGGCTTCGGCTTCAGGCAGCGCGCTCATCACGGTGGTCGTGAGCGGGGCGACACTGATGGCCATGCCCAGGCCGAGGACCGAGACGGCGGGGAAGAAGGTCTTCCAATAGCTGCCGCCGATGCTTGGAATGATGTAGAGGGCCATGCCGGCGGCGGCGATGAGGGGACCGATGGTGAGGGGGAGTCTGGCGCCGTGACGCGCGACCAAGCCGCCCGACCAGCGCGAGAGGACGGCCACCAGCGCGATGAGCGGGAGGAGCGCGGCCCCGGCTTGAGTGGCGGTGTAGTGCTGGACTTGAATGAGGTCGAGGGGGAAAAAGAAGAGCATACCGCCGAGCGCTGAGTAGAGGAAGAGGGTGATGAGGTTGGCCCCGGTGAAGTTACGATTGCGGAAGAGGGAGAGGCGGACCATGGGTTGGGGCGAGCGGGCTTCGACGACCATGAAGGCGGCGAGGGCGGCGACTCCGATGACGGCGGCGACGATGGCGCGGAGGGCGCCTTTGGGGGCTTCGATGAGGGCGTAGGTGACGGCGCCGAGGCCGAGGGTGGCGAGGGTCGCGCCGGGCCAGTCGACTTTTTCGTGGGCGCTCTCGTTGCGGCTTTCGGGGACGCGCCAGATGGCGATGACAATGACGGCGACGGCGATGGGGATGTTGAGGAAGAAGACCCAGCGCCAGGACGCGTGTTCGACCAGCCAGCCGCCGAAGACGGGACCGATGGCGGCGGTGAGCGTGGTGAAGCCGGACCACAGGCCGATGGCGTGGCCGCGGGAGCGCTCGTCGAAGGCGGCGGTGAGCAGCGAAAGGCTGCCGGGGAGAAGCAGCGCGGCCCCGACGCCCTGGACGGCGCGGGCGATGATGAGCATCAGGATGGAGTCCACCAGGCCGCACCAGACGGAAGACAGCGCGAAGAGGACTACGCCAATCAGGAAGAGTTTGCGGCGTCCGAAGAGGTCGCCGAGCGAGCCGCCGACCAGCAACAGAGAGGCGAGCAGAAGCGCGTAGGACTCGATGACCCATTGGACGTCGCCGACGGTGGCGTGGAGCGCGGTCTGCAAGGCCGGCAGGGCCACGTTGACCGCCGTGCCGTCAATGAACGCCATACTAGAGGCGAGGATGGAGGCCGTGAGCACCCAGGAGCTGTTCTTGTTTGGATTCGGGGAGGAGGTCATTCGAGTCTTTGGATGCGTTTTCGCGAGTGTATTGCATTTGGTGGGCGAGGGGAAAGCGGACGCTAGACCCCACCCCGTAAGAGCGCCGAATGAATGGGGCAGCCGGGCGAGACTCGGCTTCAGTTTAACCTATGTCCGAAAGCCCAGACCCTTCGACTGGCTCAGGTCAGGCGACGGGCACTCGGATTTGTCTAGGGGTCTTTGCGCTTAGCTTGCATGATGTCGTTGTACCTGAGACTATGACAGCGTTACTTGCACCGACGCATTTAGGAGAGAGACCTTGCCCAAGCGCCGCATTCTGCTGGTCGATGATGAAGTCAGCGTTCTGCTGACCATGAAGGCCGTGTTGGAGATCAGCGGCTACGACGTGGACACTGCCGCGTCCGCGCGTGAGGGCCGGTCGAAGATCAAGCTGCGCGAGTACCAGATGGTGATTACGGACATGCGCATGGAATCGGACGCCGCGGGCCACGAGGTGATTCAGGCCGCGCGGACGGCGTCTTATCATCCGGCGGTCGCATTGCTGACGGCCTTTCCGCTCGCCGATGAGGACTGGCAGGACCTGGGCGCAGACAAGATGCTGGTCAAGCCGATGCACACGCGGGAACTGATTCAGCAAATCGAGAGGCTGATGGAGAGGCATTCGGCGAAGCTGATGAGATTGGCGGGCGCGGCTTCTGTCTCGGTTCCTCCCGTTGCGGTAAAAAAAGCGGCGAAGAAGGTTGCTGCCAAAGCCGTTGGTAAGCCTGCGGTTAAGAAGGCCGCGAAGGGTGGACCCAAGAAGCCGTCGAAGCGGTAGGCTTTGCGGGGTGCGCGCGAAATACGCAGGTCCCCGCCTGCGGCTCAAGATAAAAGCGAGAAACGAGCTACGGCCACAGCAGAAGCAGATTCCTCCGCTACGCTGCGGAATGACAGAAAGAAAGGAACGGGGAGCGCATGGGACTTGATGCGGCAGTGGGATTTTCGTTGGCGGGGAAAGTGGCGCTGGTGACGGGTGGGTCGCGCGGCATTGGGGCCGCTACGGTGCGGTTGTTGCGGCGGACAGGGGCGCGCGTCGTCTTCAGCTATCGGACGGAAGAGCGGCGAGCTTCGGAATTGGTGGGCGAGTGTGGCGGTGCGGATTTGTGCAGGGCCGTACAGCAGGAGCTGGCGAGCGCGGAGGATGGGCAGGCGCTGGTGGCCGAGGCAAAGGCTGTCTATGGGCGGATCGATTGCCTGATTGTGAATCATGGGGTGTGGCCTTCACATGAGCAGTCGATCGCGACGATGAGTGCGGCGCAGTGGCGTGGAACGTTGGGGGTGAATTTGGAGAGTGTGTTTGGGTTGGTGCAGGCCGGGGTCGCGGTGATGCTGTCCCAGGAGCGCTCTACAGGTGTGGGCGCGGCGCGGGGGCATGTGGTGCTGGTGGCAAGTACGGCGGCGCAGCGGGGGGAGGCGTTTCATGCCGACTATGCGGCCAGCAAGGGTGCGCTGCTTTCGCTGACCAAGAGCTTGTCGAGTGAACTGGGGCCGCAGGGCATACTTTGCAACTGCGTGGCGCCGGGGTGGGTGCGGACGGAGATGTCGGCGGGAACGCTTTCCGATCCTGACGCGTCCAAGAAAGTGTTGGGTTTGATTCCGCTGGGAAGGCCAGCGGAGACTGAGGAAATTGCCGGGCCCATCGTGTTTCTGTGTACGCCGTGGGCGGGGTTCGTTTCAGGCGAAGTGTTCAATGTGAATGGCGGGGCGGTGTTGGCAGGCTGAAGAAGGGCAAGAGCCTTGATGCAAAGTTCGGGACGTTGGCAAAGTTTCGCGAAGGGGAAGTAGATGCGAGTTTGGCGGGCGGTGGCGTTGGGGGCGGCGATGGCCGGGGTCGCTGCGAGCGCGTGCGGGCAGGCTTCGGCGATACCGAGCGCAGGGCCGGTGGTGAGTGGAGACGCCGACGCTCACGGGCGGCAGGCGCTGGCGCAGATGGTGGATGCGTTGGGTGGACAGGCGTGGCGGGAGCGCCGCAATTGGAAGTCGACCGGAAACTTCGGCGTTTTTTACAAAGGCCAGCCGCAGGATGTGGCGCTGAAGTTTGAAGAGTTCCACCGCATCGAGCCGTTTGCGAATCGCGTTGTGGTGATCACGCATCAGGGCAGCAATATAGGCGCGCTGTTGGGAATCCCTGTCGGCAAGGACCACAGTGACATTGTGGAGTTGCTGACGAGCGAGAATGCGTACGAGATCACGTACCGCGGCAAGCATGAGCTTCCGAAAGACATTGTGACGGAACAGCAGCGGCAACGCGCGCATTCACTGGATGCCGCCATGGGTTGGCTGAAGGAGCCGGGAGCAGGGGTATTTTATGAAGGGATGGCAACGGTGGCGAGGCGGCAGGCGGAACGCGTGTCAGTTTCGAATGCGGCCAACGATACCGTGACCTTCGAGATCGATGCCAACACTCACCTGCCCGTCAGCCGCGAGTTCCGCTATCGCGACGCGGTGTTCAAAGACTTCGATGTCGACCGCGAGGAGTATGACAACTACCAGCTTCGCGATGGCGTGATGACGCCGTTTACGGTGACGCGCTACAAGAACGGCGACTTGATCGGGCAGAGGTTCCTGGTCGACATTCGCTACAACGTGGCGCTCGAGCCCGCGCTGTTCGATCCGAATGTGCCTCTGAGCGGCAAGCCGCCGAAAAGGTAACCGGGGACGAAGCTGCGTGTGAGCGCGGTGGTATTCTGGGCGCTGCGATGATCGAAAACCCTGCATCCGCGGCGAGCGAAATCCCACAGGCGTCCCCGAAGACGACCATGGACATCGTTGAAATTATGGCGGTGCTTCCGCATCGTTATCCGTTTCTGCTGATTGACCGTGTGATCGAGATGGAGCGCAAGGTGCGCATCGTTGCGATCAAGAACGTGACGGTGAACGAGCCGCACTTTACCGGGCATTTTCCGGATTATCCCATCATGCCGGGCGTGTTGACCATCGAGGCGATGGCGCAGGCGGGCGGCGCGCTGCTGTTAACCGAATTTTCGGACGAAGAACGCGCCGGCAAGTTGATGGTCTTTACGGGCATCGAGGCGGCGCGGTTTCGCCGGCCAGTGGTGCCGGGGGATCAGCTTCGCATCGAGGTGACGGTGGTGAACTGGCGCTCGCGCGCGGTGAAGATGAAGGGCGAATGCACGGTTGAGGGCAAGCTGGTTTGCGATGCGACGATTACGTGCCAACTGGTGCCGCGAGTGCGCAAGACTGAGGTTGCCGCGGAGTGAGCGTTCATTCCACTGCGATCGTGGCCGAGAGCGCGGTCGTTCCGGCCAGTTGCAGGGTGGGGCCGTACTGCACGGTGGGCGCGAATGTGGTGCTGGGTGAGGACTGCGAGCTGGTCTCGCATGTGGTACTCGACGGGCGTGCGACGCTGGGGCGAGGCAACCGAATATTTTCATTTGCGTGTGTTGGGATTGCGCCGCAGGACTTGAAGTATGGCGGGGAGCCGACCCGACTCGAAATTGGCGACGGCAATACGATTCGTGAGTACGTGACGATTTCGCGCGGGACCGCAGGCGGCGGCGGGGTAACGCGAGTGGGATCGGACTGCCTGATTATGGCTTACACACATATCGGACACGACTCGTCTATCGGCAATGGATGTATTTTGGCGAATGCGGCTACGCTGGCGGGGCATGTGGTGGTCGAGGACTTTGCAGTGGTGGGCGCACTGTGCCCCGTGCATCAATTTTGCCGTATTGGAAAGTACAGTTACATCGGCGGGGGCACGACGATCACGCAAGATGTGCTCCCGTACTCGCTCACATCGATAGAGCGGAATAACCATGCATTTGGGTTGAACAAAGTCGGTCTACAGCGGCGCGGGTTTACGGCCGAGCAGATTCGCGAACTTGCGACCGCGATGCGGCTGCTGACCAGCGGCAAGAAAAATACGACTCAGGCGCTGGAGACGATTCATGACATGCTGGCGCAAGGTGCGGGGCAGGAGCATGTGCGGTATCTGGCGGACTTTGTGGCAGCCAGCGAGCGGGGCGTGATTAAGTAGCGCATTGCGGCGTTTCGCCATCGCGTATTAACGACTTGCTGCGGAGAAAGATCAATGAGGTTTCCATCGATGGCTTTGGTGAACGTGGCCGGAAATATTGGCCGTCGCGTAAATATTGAGCTCAAAGCTGTGTGAATCCGCCCAGAGCCACGTGTGCGCAGCGTGGAGCATGCGCGGTATATGGCGAACTTTGTGGCGGCCAGTGAGCGGGATGTGATCAAGTAGTTCGATAATCGAAGACGTTAGGCCGATTATGGAATCGATTCGGGGCGGCAGCGCTTTTCATCCCGCGCGTGGCTGCTATACTCAACTTTTCTTGGCATGTTTCCCCGCAAGTGTGAGCGTGGACTCTGAGCATTAGATAGAAGCGTGCGCCCGAGGTTAGCTGGCGCAGTAAACCGATACCAAACCGCCTCTGCTCTGTTGACGCGAGAGGAATCAGGAACGCACTCATGGCGCAAGTTTTTGATCGCAACTCGAATGCACTGGCGCGGATGAGCCTGGTGCTGACGGGCTTGATCGTCATTTCGGTGGGCGTGGCGCTGAACTCGTTGCAGCGGTCGCCGTGGGTAACGCGGCAAGGCCAGCGCCCGGATCAGCCTATTCCGTTCAGCCACAAGCACCATGTGGAGGGTCTCGGGTTGCAGTGCCAGTATTGCCACACGACGGTGGAGAAGAGTTCGTACGCGGGCATTCCGCCGACCAAGACTTGCATCAACTGCCACTCGCAGATTTGGACCAATGCGGAGATGTTGCAGCCGGTGCGAACGAGTTGGGCGACGGGCGCGTCGATCAACTGGATTAAGGTGCATGACCTTCCGGACTACGTTTATTTCAACCACGAAATTCATGTGAACAAGGGCATCGGGTGCGCGAGTTGTCATGGCCGCGTGGATCAGATGCCGTTGATGTATGAAGAGAACTCGTTGCAAATGGAGTGGTGCTTGAACTGCCATCGCAATCCGGCCACCAACCTGCGGCCGACCAGCGAGATTTACAACATGACGTGGGCCGGGCCGTCGAGCGCCAAGCCAGTGTGGTGTGCGACGACGGGCCAGGGAGCGTCGGGGACCGGGCCGACGGCACAGGCGGTAAGCTGCGTGACTAAAGACCCAGGCGGGCAGAATCCCGAGGTGGCGCAGGTAGAGTTGAACGGGCCGAAGCCGCAAGGGCAGGGCCGTGAGTCCGCGGGGTCGGGGACCGCGCTACAACCGCATCCGCGCGCTGGAGAAGGCGAGACGGTGTCCGATGTGCCAGTAATCCTGATGCCAGTGGCGTACACCAAGTTCACCAACCAAATGGACCTGGGACGGTTCTTGACGGACAAATATCACATCCGCACGGCCAATGAGCTTGCGAGCTGCGAGGTGTGCCACCGATGAAGATGACACTTATGGGCGAGCCAAAAATGCAGATCCCCGACGGGGATGAGAGAAAGAAAAGTGACGCTGCTGGGGTGGCGCAGGTGGTGACGCAGATTGCGCCGGCGAAAATGACGCTGGCGCAAGTGCGCGCAAAGCTGGACGGCGGGACGGGCAAGCGGTATTGGAAGAACCTCGATGAGTTGGCCGATACGCCAGCGTTTCAGGAGTTGATGCAGGAAGAGTTTCCGCGTCAAGCTGGCGCGGGCGAGTGGGTGGATGCGGTGTCGCGGCGTGGCTTCCTGAAGGTTATGGGGGCGAGTTTCGCGTTGGCCGGGTTGGCGGGATGCACTAAACAGCCGGATGAAGTGATTTTTCCGTATGTGAAGCAGCCCGAAGACCTGATTCTCGGCAAGGCGATGTATTTTGCGACCGCGCACCCGTTTCCGACGGGAGCGATTCCGGTGCTGGTGAAGTCGGACGCGTTTCGCCCCATCAAGATTGAAGGCAATCCCGAGCACCCGATGTCGAAGGGCAAATCGGACGCGACCACGCAGGCGACGTTGCTCGATTTATACGATCCCGACCGGTCGAAGAGCGTGATGTTCCACGGCAACGAGTCGGAGTTCGGACGGTTTCAACAAGCGTTTGCGCAAGCCGTGGGACAAACGAGTGGGGGTGACGGCGTCTGGTTTCTGAGCGAGGCGATGACGTCTCCGACGCTGGCGGCACAGTGGAAGCAGGTGCAGGCCAAGTACCCTGCCGCGAAGTTGGTGCAGTACGAAGCTGTGAGTGGTGCGGGTGCGCGCGCCGCATCGAAGGCTGCGTTTGGCGACTATCTCGACGTGCAGTACAAGCTCGAAGACGCCGACGTAATTCTGGCGCTGGATGCGGATTTCTTGGGCGGGATCGCGTTCCCGGGCCATCTTCCGATGGCGGCGTCGTGGGCCGAGCGGCATCGCTACGATGAAGGCAAGACGATGAACCGGATGTATGTCGTCGAAACCATGCCGACGGTGACCGGTTACAAGGCCGAACACAGGTTAGGGTTGAAGCCGAGCGAAATCGATATGTTTGCGGATGGTTTGGGCGGTGGCAGTTCAAAACTGAACGATCCCGATGCGCAGAAGTTTTTCACTGCTGTACTCGATGATCTGAAAAAGGCTGCGGGGCGCTGCGTCGTCATCGCCGGGCCGAACGCTTCGGCGGTGGTCCATGCGGCGGCCCATGCGATGAATGCTTCGCTGGGCGCGGTGGGCAAGACGGTGATGTACACGCAGTCCATGATGCCGATTCCCCCGGAGCAGGGGGCGGACTTCAAGTCGCTGGTGGCCGCAATGAATGGGGGCACGGTGCAGTGGTTGGTGATGCTGGGTGCGAACCCGCTGTATAGCGCGCCCGCCGACTTCGATTTCCTAAGCGCGTTCAACAAAGTGCCGAATACGGTGCATCTCGGTTCACATGTCGATGAGACGGGCTTCTACTCGACATGGCACGTGAACAAGGCGCACTACCTCGAAAGCTGGTCGGATGCGCGGGCGTACGACGGCACGATTTCGATCATTCAGCCGATGATCGATCCACTGTACGGCGGCAAGAGCGCGCATGATATTTTGCAGGCGCTGCTCGACCCTTCGCAAAGCCCGTACGACGCGGTTGTGGCCAATGCGAAGACGTATATCACGGGTGATTTTGCGACCGGTTGGCGCAAGTCGCTGCACGATGGTTGGGTGGAAGGCACGGCGTTCACTGCGAAGTCCGTGGGCGCGCCGAGCGCGGTGGCACCAGCGAGCACGGGCAATCCGGGTGGGGGAATGGAAAC
>JBBRCA010000113.1:0-9244 GCA_038205325.1 Terriglobales bacterium
AGGATTGCTTCTGTTTTGTGAGGGCTTCGGTGTGGCGGTGGGCTTCGGTCGCGTGCTCCTGAGCGAGTTTGGATTGCTCGTGCGCGCTGAGGTGGTCGCCGCGGTTGTGAGAAGCGGCGGCTTCGAGATGGGCGTGGGCCGCGAGGTTGTGTAATTCGACGGCGCGCTGACCCTGAGTGTCGGGCATGTTTTCTCCTTGTATCAGAGAGATAGGATGCCGTAAGGGGCGAACGGGTCTGTTGTGGAGGGAGGTTTGAGAAGTGAGGTTTGAGGGTTGGGCCGACGACCTTCGCGGCTCCGCTAGAATCGGACTGACCGCAAATCCACATGGACTCCTTTCTCGCGCGTTTCAAAAATTCGCTGGTACTGATCGCCGTCGTGCTGCTACAGACGATTGGGCTGGCCATGCAGGTGCCGCGGCAAAGTGACGCGTTGGGCGGGAGGCCGGGGGACGGCAAAAGAGTGTCACAGCTTCGCTTCTGGAGCGCGGCCATTGTGACGCCGTTGGAACGGCTGATCCACGGAGCCGGGTTGAACGTCCGTCATTTCTGGTCGAGCTATGTGGATCTGCGCCATACTCGCGAGCAGAATCACGATTTGCAGATGGAAATCGCGCGGCTGCGCGAGGAGCAGGCGTCGTTCGCTGAGGACGCACGGCAGGGGCGACGGGTGCAGGCGCTGCTGGGTTTTCAGCAACAATATATTGCGTCGACCGTGGCCGCACAGGTGATTGGGACGAGCGGGTCGGACCGCTCGCGGCTGGTGTATATCGACAAAGGATCGAAGGACGGGTTGAAGCCGGACCAGGCCGTGATGACGCAAGACGGCATCGTCGGCAAGCTGCGCGACGTGTGGGCGCATACGGCCCAACTGCTGCTGATTAATGATCCGACTGCGGGAGCGGGCGTGATTTTAGAATCGACGCGCATTCGCGGCATCGTTCGCGGCACGGGTGGCGGCCAAGTGGAGATCGGCAATCTCACTGCCGATTCGCGCATCAAGCCGGGTGAGCGCGTGATTACTTCGGGCGGCGATGGGGTGTTTCCACGAGGGCTTGCAGTGGGCATGATCGAGTCCATCAGGCCGGACCCCGAGCACCAGCCGTATACGGCGATCACGATCAAGCCAGCGGCCGACCTAGCGCGGCTGGAAGAGGTGCTGGTGATCACGGGGACGCAGGCGACCTTGCCGCCGCTCGCGCAGCTGGATGCGGACACTGCCTTGGCAAGCGTCAAGCGCGCGGCTGATTTCGCGTCGGAACGGCTATCTGGTGTTCATGAAGGCGAGGCAGTCAACGCGACCGATGCTCCCGTCGTTCCGGCCATTGGCGTGAATGGCAACCCAGCGTTGCCCATTGTTCCGCGACCGCAGTCTGCGCTGCACCCTGACCGCTATACGCCGGGAAGTACGCCGCGGGCCGGACAACTCACACCCGGCGCGCCTTCCACCGCTGCTGCAAAGCCGGAGACTTCGCCGCAGTTCTGAGCTCGACACTACATGGCTGAACACACTTACACCTCACGACGCGAACTCGATCAATACGGTTTCCATCCCGCGGTGACACTGTTGGTGCCGGTGGCGGCAGTGTTGTTGCAGGCCGAACTGCCGAAGTTGTGGGGGCGGTTTGCCATTCTCGACTTGCCGCTGATTGTGGTGATTTTTTTCGCGGTGTCGCGGCGCAGCCCCATCGCGGGTGCCCTTACGGGCACGTTTGTCGGCTTGTTTCAAGACGGATTGACGGGCCTGCCGCTGGGTATCAACGGCATTGCCAAGGCCATCATCGGATATCTGGCGGCGAGCGTCGGGTTTACGGTGGATGTGGACAACGTCATCAATCGCGTGGCGATGAACTTTTTTTTCTGCCTGCTCCAGAGCGCGCTGTTGTACTTCATCGGACGCTTTCTGGTGGCAGACGCGAGGCCGCTGCAGCTGTGGCATGAGTTGTTGCGGGCGGTTTGCAACACAGTGGTTGCGATTCCGATTTTTTACTTGTTGGATACTTTCCGACGTCGCGATTAGTGGGTCTTTATCGGTGCCGCGTGGCGCTTCGAGAAACAGGTTCCCTTCGGGAATGACAGAAAGAAAAGCAAGAGCGATAACGGATTCATTGGGGATGACAGAAGATAAGCAAGGGCAACAGCGGCGTAGAATGGCATTCAGACGCCCGTGAACACTCACCATTTCGACCGCAAGGAAAGACTCTCCGCCGTGAAGCTGCACGCTTCGCAATACATCATTGCGGCGGTGCTGCTGGTGCTGGCTGTCGGTTTGTGGCGGTTGCAAGTGCTGGGCGCGCAGGGCTATCGGGTGCTGGCGCAGCAGAACCGGATTCGCAAAGTCCCGGTGCTGGCGCCGCGAGGAAAGATTTTCGACCGCGAAGGCCGCATCCTCGTCGACAACTATCCGTCGGTGAGCTGCTACCTTTTGCGCGAGCAGCAGAAGAACTTTGAAGTCGACCTACCCATGATCGCCGCCGGGTTGCACATTCCGGTCGAGCAGATCGAGGCCACGTTGAAGCGCTTTGCGTCCGCGCCGAAGTATCAACCGCTGCCGCTCAAACAGGATATTACGCCGGACGAGGAAGCGTTCATTGAAGCGCACCGCAACGAGTTGCCGGAGCTGGAAACGCTGGGCGAGCAGCGCCGGTTGTATCCTCGCGAAGGCTTTGCAGCGCACCTCATCGGGTATGTCGGCGAAGTCAGCGCGAACGATCTGAACACGTCGAAGTTTTCCGCGTATGAGCCCGGCGACGTGGTCGGCAAGTCGGGCGTCGAGGAGGCTTACGACGGGATACTGCGCGGTACGGACGGGTCGCGCAACATGGTTGTGAACTCGCATGGCGAGGAGGTCGGGCAGCTTGGACAGGAACTTGCGGTGCCGGGGCAGGACCTTCGGCTGACCATCGATCTTGATATGCAGCGGGCCGCAGAGCGCGCGCTTGAAGGCAAGACGGGAGCGATTGTGGCGCTCGATCCGCATACCGGCGAGGTGCTGGCGATGGCGTCACGGCCGACGTTCGATCCGAACCAATTTCTGCATTTGACCAAGGCCTACTGGGCGTCGATCGTCAACGACAACGACCACCCGATGTTGAACAAGACCATCCAGGCGCAACTTGCGCCGGGTTCGACGTTCAAGATCGTGATGTCGCTGGCGGGGTTGCAGGAGGGCATCGCGCAAGACATGCATGTAATCTGCAACGGCGGTGCCGACTTTTACGGACACTACTTCAAGTGCGACAAGCGGCATGGGCTGGTGAACATCGATACGGCGATTCCGTGGTCGTGCGACACGTTTTATTACACCCTGGCGAACCGGCTGGGCATCGACACGGTGGCGCGTTACGCGACGAGTGTGGGGTTCGCGCAGCGCACAGGAGTGGACCTTCCCAATGAGGCGGCGGGGGTGATGCCTTCGACGGCGTGGAAGATGAAGACGCAGCACGATAAGTGGTATGCGGGCGAGACCATCTCGGTGGGGATCGGCCAAGGCGCGATTGAGGTGACGCCGCTGCAACTGGCGCGGGCGCTGGGAGGGATCGCTTCGGGAGGCGTGCTGCGCAGGCCGCATGTGGTGTTCCCGGAGGAGATTTCGGCTGATGAGCGGACGACGATTGAGAGCACATTCCGAGGTTCCGGCGACAAGACGGTGCCCCTGACCGCCGAGAATTGGGAGACGATTACGGACGCGATGGCGCAGACGATGATCAGCGGAACGGCGGCGCCGTCGCATCTGGAAGGCATAGACTTTGCCGGGAAGACGGGCACGGCGCAGGTGATGGGCCACGATGCGCTGGCGCGTTCCGGTGGCGGTCATAAGACGGTTCCAAATGCGTGGTTTGTGGGCATGGCTCCGCGCCGAAATCCGGACATCGTAGTGGCGGTGCTGTGGGAGAACGGCGATTGGGGCGCGAACTCGGCCAAGCTGGGCGCGCAGATTGTCGATGCTTTTGTGAGCAAGCAGCGGAAGTCGGCGGGGAATCTGCGCGTGGCGGAAGCGGCTAAGGCTGCGGAGCCTGCTGCGGCTCCAAAGGCCGCGCAAGTAGTTCCGAGCGGTCAGTAGCAGTTCCGCCGCGCGCAGGAATGCAGATTCCTTCGCTGCGCTACGGAATGACAGAAAGGAAACGGCGGCGGTAACCGCTACACTGTCTCCCAGAGCATGTTCCGTTCCCGTTTTCGCGATTTCGACTGGGTGCTGCTGGGGTTCGTTCTCCTGCTGTCGCTGCTCAGTGTGTTGGAGATCCGTTCTGCGACGGCGATGACGAAGTTTCATGGCTTTCAACAGAAGCAGATGATTTTTCTGGTCATTGGCCTGGTGGGAATGTTTGTCGTGTCAATGGTGGAATATCATCGGTTGCTCGATATTTCGCGGTGGGCGTATGGTCTTAGCGTGCTCGCGTTGGTGGCGGTGCTGGTTCCCCATGTTGGTCAGAAAGTGATGGGGGCACGACGGTGGATCAATCTCGGCGGGGGACTGCATTTTCAGCCGTCGGAGTGGGTGAAGCTGGTGCTCATTTTGGCCATGGCGCGCTTTCTTTGGGGCCGCGCCGGGGAGGGACGCGACCTGAGTTGGGCGGATGTGGGCAAGGCGTTCGTTCTGGTCTGTGTTCCGATGGTGCTGGTCCTGAAGCAGCCTGACCTGGGCACCGCGCTGACGTACCTTCCGGTGCTGGTGGTCGGCTTGTTTCTGGGCGGGATGCGGTTCAAACAAGCGACGGTTGTGCTGCTGGGCTTGCTGTTGCTGGGCGGTATCGGTTTCGCGGCGGGCAAGCGGTTGAAGCCGTATCAGCAGAAGCGCATCGATGCGTTTATCAATCCGGATTCGGACCCCAGGGGGTCGGGCTATCAGATACGGCAATCGCTGATTGCGGTGGGGTCGGGTGGCGTTTGGGGCAAGGGCACCAACCAGGGGACGCAGACGCGGGGCGATTTTCTACCCATTCCGTACACCGATTTCATCTTCGCAGCGTTTTGCGAGGAGCATGGGTTCGTGGGGGCGATGGGGGTGCTGTTGCTCTACTTCCTGATCCTGGTGCGGTTGGTACAGAACGCCCAGACCGCGGCCGATCCGCCTGGGACGCTGATTGTGATGGGGGTCGCGGGGGTGATGCTGTTTCAGATTGCCATCAATATCGGGATGTGCGTGGGGCTGATGCCGGTGACGGGGATTCCGCTGCCGTTGATGAGCTATGGAGGGTCGTCAGTAATCTATACGTTTCTGGCGCTGGGGATTGTGATGAACATCCGGATGCGACGGTTTGTAAATTAGCGCCCTCCCCCATCACTTCCGCGCAAAGTCCGGATAAATAAACACTTACGGGCGGACTTCGGGGTTTGGCGGGTGCAAAGTATTCAAAACAAATGACTTGTCTATAAAGTCCTCAATCGGAAGGGGTTAGCTAGGAATCGTTCGGCTTTCAGATGCCAGTTGGTCCGTTCCAATTTCAGGGTGTTCTCTTATTATAACGGGTTGAGCGGGATAAGATGCACGTTGTCCGGTTTGGATTTGACCTTTGTTTGTAGGGGTATGGGGAGTTTTGCACAGGGGTGGGGGCTTGACAGGTTTTGGCGCACTCTCGACAGCGGGACTTTAAAGAGCTTGAGCTTTGAGATTGGGAGCTTTGAGCAAGAATCAAATCGGGATTGGCGACGCAGATTTGGACAGGCACGGGCGACTTGACCCGGCGATGGTGCATACTGGTTACAGCGCTGTCCGGCCAGATGCCGGACAGGCCCACGCTGCCCCTCCCGGACGCACATTTCCCCGGACAGGGCGGCAATAAAGATTCTTTAGAAGGCCGGCCAGGCTCGGATCGACTCCGGTGGCCGGACAGGTTTTGCGAATGGACGCACTCGGACGGTCAACGGCTCCGCCTCTCGATGAGGTTGAAGTGGCCACAATATCCGTTTGCGGCAGTCTGTCTCGCGGCGATATTTCCAACGGCAATTTGCCGAACGACATTTTGCCAGGTATCGAGACACGCGGTATTTCACTGGAAACATTTTCTGGAACAACACTCTCTTCGGCCCGCAGACGCGGCGTCGCACCCCAGACACCCACTCCAGCTTCCGCTCCCTCTGTGAACTCCAAAACGCATTCGATTCTGTCCGCCCTCCCGGTGGCCGCTTAGGGAGTCATCCCGAAGCGCGACCCGACGCCTGTTCTGCCGCACGAACGATCGTGCAGAAAGCAGAGCAGAAGCAATGTCGAAAGAAATTTACATCTCCAGTACGCCGCATGAAACGCGGCTGGCCATCGTCGAAAATGATGCGTTGGCAGAGATTTATTACGAGCGTGAGAACGAGTACACGCTGGCCGGCTCCATTTACAACGGGCGTGTGACGCGCGTGCTTCCGGGCATGCAGTCGAGTTTCGTGGACGTGGGACTGGAACGCGACGCCTTCCTTTACATTACGGACTTCATGGAAGAAGCCGGAGATTCGGCTGACTTCGAGAGCAGCGACGCGAAGGGCGGCGGGCGGCGAGACCGTCCGGCGCGGCGCGATGCTGAGGCGCCGGGGGAGTCCGTCGAGCGGGATGGTGGAGTGGTTGCTCGCAGCGAAAATGGGCGCGGCGAAAATGGGCGTGGCGAAAATGGTCGCGACCGCAATGCTCGCGGCAACCGGGATAAGAATCGTGGGCAGCGTGAGGCCCGTCCGCAGCAGGCCCACCCCGGCAATAATCAAGCGGCGAACAATGACGCCAACGAAGAGACGCGGGTCGCGGCGCACGACAGCGTAGAGGCCGGGCCGCTGGATAGCGATGCGGGCGATGTCGGCGAAGGCGCTGCGGGGGCCGATAGTAACCGTCGCTGGCGCGGTCGCCGGGGCCGTCGTCGCGGTCGCGAAGAGGGCGTAGAAACGCCGCTGGTTCAGGAAGCGCAGAGCGGGCAAGCGCAGCCGGGCGAAGCACAGCCGAGCGAAGTTTTGCCAGAGTTGTCGGCGACGGCTGAGGAGCAACCGCGTCACGAAAATCGCGGGTCGCGTGCGGATCGCGGTGGCCGCAGTGATCGCGAGGGACGCAATGACCGCGGAGGCCGGACGGATAGGACTGGCGGAGGACGCGACCGTTTCGCAGGGTCCGGCGGGCGGGACGGCGCGGAGAATCAGACCGCACATTCCGATACTCAACCGACGCCGGAGCCTTTTATACTGCCCGGCGAGTCGCTTTCGAGATATCGCCGCGGCGCCGATGGTTTGCCCGAACCGGCGGCGGCGCCGGTCACGCCGGTCAATGTGACGTTGGTGACGGCCAAGCCTTCGACGCTGGTCGAGCCGGCGCTGAATTGGGACGGTGGCCTGGTGCTGCCAGGGGAAACGCTTTCGCGGCACCGCGGCGGAGAATCGCGTGGGGGCAATGAGTTGCGCGGGCAGGAGTCACGCGGGCAGGATTCGCGGGGACGGGATTCGCGCGGGGGGAATCGGGACCGCGGTGGGCGTGACGAACGCCCGGCGCGTTCGGAGCGTGCGGAGTTTCGCGAGAAGCGTCCGGCAGAGTTGGAGCAGTTGGGCGTAATCTCGCAGCATGAACCGGAGCCGGTCGAGCTTTCGCCGCGTCCGGTGGCCCCCGTTTCGGGGGAGATGTTTGAGGCGTCTCACGAGGCCGCGCCCGCAGAGTACGAGCCCGCTGAAGAGGCATCGGCTTCGTTCCGAGTCGATCCGGCACCGCCGAGTGAGTTTCGGCAGAGTGCTTTTGTGGGGCTGGAAGAGGCTGAATCGGGACGGACGAAACCCATGTCCAAGAGTCCGGACCCATTCGCAAGCTCAGGGCAGGCTATGGGGCACCCCGCCCATTCTGAGGCCGCGCATTCTGAGGCTTCTGCCGAAGTTCATCCCGAGCCTGTTTTTGTGGCCCGCGAGGACGATGCTTATGTTGAAACTGCGCCGTCGAATGTGTCTGCTTCCGAGCACGAGTTCACAACGGTTCAGCCGAGCGGCGAGATGCTCTCGGCTCCGGTCGAGCCTGCCGCTGAACGTCATAGTGCCGAGCACCTCGCTGCGCCTATCGCGCACGAGACGGCGGTGCAATCGGTCACGCTGAGCGAGGCCGAAGTTGAGGCGGAATTGACACCCGTTTCACGGGAAGCTGCGTCGGAGTTTGCGCCGGGTGTGGGCGAGCTTGAGGAAGAGGTGCTGGAAGACGAGGAGGGCGACCTGCCCACCCTCCACGCGCACGCCGGCCACGACGACATGGAAGAAGAGACGCTGGAGGGGACTGCGGACCTGGGCAGCATGATTCGCGAGATGTCCATCGACCAGATGACGCAGACGCATGATCCCACGGATACCGATGAGGAGGACGACTTCGACAGCGATGAAAAGGACTTGGACGAAGAGGAGCTGGACGAAGAGGAGCTAGATCACGACGAGTTCGAGGGCGGGGAAGAGGATGAAGAGCTTTCTGGCAGCGAAGTCACAGAGGGTGAGGCGGACGAGTTTGCCGAGGCGGACAATTTCGTAGAGAACGGAGGCGGCGAAGGGAGCGAGCCTCGCGCAGAAGGTCAGAACGCGACGGGGCTGGAGCGCAATGCCGGTCGCGAAGGGCGTCCGCGCCGAGATGGGCGGGATGGCCGCAGCGGTCGTCGCGGAGAGCGCGGTCCGGACCGGGATCGCGGCAAGCGCGATGGGCGCGGCATGGCGAACTCGCGGTCTGGGAGTTCCAGTGGTCACAGCGGCGGCGGCGGGCGTTCGCGGCAGTCCATGCAATCGACCAATCTGCCCGACATCAGCGACCTGCTGAAGCCGGGGCAGGAGTTGCTGGTGCAGATTGCGAAAGAGCCGATCGCGAAAAAG
The DNA here is from genome assembly GCA_038205325.1 of Terriglobales bacterium. Taxonomy (GTDB): domain Bacteria; phylum Acidobacteriota; class Terriglobia; order Terriglobales; family Acidobacteriaceae; genus Granulicella. The sequence continues at coordinate 8,793 of JBBRCA010000113.1, forward strand.
GGCGCGCGCATTACGTCGCACATCGCACTCCCCGGGCGCTTTCTGGTGTTCATGCCGACGGTGAATCACGTGGGCGTTTCGCGCAAGATCGAATCGGATGGCGAACGGCGGCGGTTGAAAGAGATTTTATTGTCGGAGAAGGGCGAGGCTTCGGGCGGGTTCATCGTGCGCACGGCCGCGGCCAGTGCGAGCGAGGACGAGCTGCGCAGCGACCTCCGCTTCCTGCTAAACCTGTGGGCGGACATTAAGCAACGCTCCGAAAGCAGCAAATCGCCTGCGCTGATTTATCACGACCTCAACTTGATCGAGCGCATCCTGCGCGACCAGGTGACGGACAACTTTTCGGCGATCTGGGTCGATTCGGAGTCAGAGTATGAGCGCGTACTGCGCTTCCTGCAACGCTTCCAGCCCAACTTGATTCGGCGCGTGAAACTTTATACGAAGGAAACGCC
>JBBRCA010000114.1:0-9214 GCA_038205325.1 Terriglobales bacterium
TGCCTTTGTTGAAGCGGCGGGTACGCAAGCTGATTGAGGAGGAGGACCCGCGCAAGCCGTGGACGGATGAGTACCTGGCGGCGGAGTTGCAGCGCCAGGGGATACGCGTGACGCGCCGCACGGTCGCGAAGTACCGTGAAGATCTGCACATTCCAAGCACTCATCAGCGCCGAGTGCGATGAAGGCATCAAAACCAGTTGCACGACCGAGGTGAAACGTATGAAGGTAGAGTTCACGGGGCGTCAAACCACCATCACAGTGAAGTTCAAAGCGCAGGCGGAGGCGGGGTTGGCCCGTATCGCAAAGGTGGTCGATCAATCGGCCGCGGCGCATGTCATTTTGACCGAAGACAAGTACCGGAAGATCGCGGAAGTGACGGTCAAGTGCCGCAACGGGGAGATGGTTGCGACATGCGAATCGAACGAAATGGAAGCGGCGCTGCACGATGCGCTGCAAAAGGTGGAACATCAGGCGGTCAAGAATAAAGATCGGTTTGACACGATTACGCGGCACGCTAAAATGCCGGTTGTCGAGGCGGTTTAGAGCAGGTCCTCCCGCCGGATGAGATTGCGGGCGCGGCGGAAACCCATGTCCCAAAGGCGGGACATGGGGCACCCCGCATCCGTGCGGAAGGCGGTTGGATGTCCGAATCCGAGGTATTTTTGCCGTTGGGATATGTTGCTTTGCGCCTCGTTGCCGATAGAGCCTGCGAGGCGGTGAAGAATGCTCAAAGTCCTGGCGGCTGAAACGATTTGCGCAGGCCGGTGCAAGTCGGTGGGAGACGATCTATTCGACGCAGCGCCAGTGGCGATGGCGGTGACCGATTGCGGGCGCCTGCTGCGGGTGAATCGCGAGTTTACGCGACTGTTCGGATTTGAGACAGAAGCTTGCGTCGGTTTGGATATCGATGCTCTGCTGCTGCCGGACGACCGCGCGCACGAGAACAATATTTTGCAGGACACGGTCGCGACCGCAGACCGGGCCTCGATGGAAACCGTGCGACGGACGGCCGAAGGCGTTGCCATTGCCGTTTCAGTTCTGGTCGCGCCGTTGGCCTTGAGCGGAACGGCGACAGGGCTGTTCCATATCTTCCGCGATATTCGTGGGCAGAAGGAGCAGGAAGCGCGGCTGCAATATTGCGCGACGCACGATGCGCTGACGGGGCTTCCCAACCGGACACTGTTTCTCGACCGTTTGCGCCTGACGCTGGCGCGGTTGCAGCGACGACCGGAGCGGTCCTTTGCGGTGATGCTGCTCGATCTTGATTTTGGCGCATATGACACGCTGGGGCACGTCGAACGCGATGCGGCGTTGCTGGAGATGACGCGGCGTCTCCAGGATCGCGTGAGACCGCATGATACCGTTGCACGCTTTGGCGGGGACGTGTTTGCGCTGCTGCTGGATGAGGCGGGAAAGCGCGAGGACGTCGACAACATCGCCGACCGTTTGCGCGAAACCGTGCAGGAAAAGATGATGCTAGCGAGTCGGCAGGTCGCGATGTCCGCGAACATCGGAATCGTTCTGGTCACGCCGGAGTACCAACGCGGCGACGACGTTGTTGGGGCAGCGCATCTGGCGCTGGCGAGGGCCAAGGCCGGCGGCAAGGCGAGACATGCATTTGCCGCTGCACCGCAGGTCGGCGGTGCTACGATGCTGCCATGCCTGCCAAGCGCAAGATCGCCGCAACCGGCGTAAGCCCGACCGGGCACGCGACCCATGAACTGGTGATCCTGACCGGAATGTCGGGGTCGGGGAAGGCTTCGGCGCTGAAGGCGTTCGAGGACCTCGGCTACTACTCGGTGGACAACCTTCCGCTGGAATTGATTGAGCGGTTCGCCGATTTGGTGGCGCAGTCGTCGGAAATTTCACGCGCGGCGCTGGTGGTCGATGTGCGCGAGGGCATGCGGCTGGACCGGTTTCCGGCGATCCTGAAGAAAGTCCGCAAGGTGCTGAAGACGCGCGTGTTGTTTTTGGAAGCGAGCGAGGACGCGATCGTGCGGCGCTTCTCGGAAACGCGGAGGCCGCATCCGTTGGGGCGGGGAGAGACGGTGATTTCGTCCATACGCGCCGAGAGCAAACGGCTCGACCCGGTGCGGAAAGTCGCGGACATTCTGCTCGACACGACGCGGATGAACGTGCACGATCTGCGCGCGCATGTGGTGACGCAGTTTGAGCGTGGAGGAGGCAAGAACGACCACAATCTAACGATTTCCGTGGCGAGTTTCGGGTTCAAAAATGGCGCACCAACCGATGCCGACATGGTGTTCGATGTGCGGTTTCTGCCCAATCCGCATTTCGTTCCGGAGCTTCGCAAGTTGACGGGAAAGGATCCGAAGGTGGTGAAGTATGTGGCGAAATTCCCGCAGACACAGGAGTTTCTCGACAAGGCGGCGGACATGCTGACGTTCCTGCTGCCGCACTACATCAAGGAAGGCAAAAGCTATTTGACGGTCGCGATCGGTTGCACGGGTGGGCAGCATCGGTCTGTGATGATTGCCGAGGAGTTGAAGAAGCGGTTGAGCGCGGCGGGATACCGCGTGAAGACGGAGCACCGCGACATGCCGCGGTAAGCGAATACGCGCCCGCGTAGAATGACGTATATGCCCCATAACGGATCCTATGAAAAGAGCACCGCATGAAGCGCGTCTGGCGGCTGATTCGCTACATGCGGCCGTACACGCTGCAGTGGGTGCTGTCGGTGCTGCTGATGGCGGTGTTCGCGGCGATGGCGGCGTTTCGCATCCTGCTGATCAAGCCGATTGTCGACAACGTGCTGAGCGCGGCGGCCTCGCCCGACCAAGTGCTGGTGTTTGCGATTCCGCATTCGACTCGGCATTTGAATTTGCAGTACCTGATTCCGCGCCATTTTCACAATGCATGGACCGTGGTCGCGGTGGCCCTGATCGGCTCCGCGATTGTGAAGTCGATCTGCGACTATGCGGGGACACTGCTGGCGAATACGGCGGGCTTTGGGATGATTACCGACCTGCGCAACGATCTGTACGACTCGATCCTGCGGCGGTCTACGGCGTTCTACCAACGCAACGCGACGGGCACGCTGATTTCCACGCTCATCAACGATGTGGAGCGCGTGCAGACGGCGATGGCGACCGTGCTGAGCGATTTTTTGCAGCAGCTTTTCACACTGTTTTTCATGATCTGCGTGGTGATTTCGATTGGCGGGAAGATGGCGTGGATTCTGCTGCTGTTCGTCCCGGTGATTGTGTCGTCGGCGCGGCGGATCGGTAGCAGTGTGCGGCGGCGAACGCGGCGCGGGCAGGACAAGCTGGCGGAGATCCAGAACATCGTCCACGAGACGATTACGGGCAATGGTATCGTCAAGGCGTTTGGCATGGAGTTGTGGGAGATGGACCGTTTTCGCCGTGCGGCGCAGAGGCTGCTGACGGCGAACATGCGGTCGGTTGCGGTGCAGTCGATTTCTTCGCCGTTGATGGATGCGCTGGGAGCAGTTGCGATTGCGATGCTGCTGTTTCTGGGTCGGCAAGAGATTTTGCGCGGCATGACGGCGGGCACTTTCGTCGCGTTTCTGGCGTCGGTGATTGTGTTGTACGATCCGGTGCGGAAGATGCCGATTTATTACAACAGCTTTCAACAGGCGATCGGCGCGAGCGAAGAGATTTTCGGCTTCATGGACGCGCAGGATGAAGTGCTCGAACGCAAGAAGGCGATCGCGGTCAACAATTTTGAGCGGAACATTGAGTTTTGTGACGTTCGCTTCAGCTATGAGAGCGATGGGGAAGCGAAGGAAGTGTTGCGCGGGATCAGCTTGAATGTGGCGCGTGGCGAGGTCGTCGCGCTGGTGGGGCCGAGCGGCGCGGGGAAGTCCACGCTGATGAATTTGCTGCCGCGGTTCTTCGACGCAACGGGCGGGGCGATCCTGCTCGACGGGCACGATGTGCGCGATTTGACGCTCGCATCGCTGCGCAAACAAATTGGTAAAGTGACGCAGGAGACGGTGTTGTTCAACGACACGGTGCGCAACAACATTGCGTATGGGCAGCCGGACGTTCCGATGGAACGGATCGAGGCGGCGGCGCGCACGGCGTTGGCGCACGACTTTATTTTGAACATGCCGGAAGGCTACGACACGAAGATTGGCGAGCGGGGAGCCCGGCTTTCGGGCGGCGAGCGGCAACGGCTGGCGATCGCGCGCGCGCTGTTGAAGGACGCGCCAATCCTGGTGCTCGATGAGGCGACGTCGTCGCTGGATGCGGAGAGCGAGGCGGCGGTGCAGGCCGCGCTCGCCAACCTGATGCAGGGGCGCACGGTGTTGGTGATCGCGCATCGGCTGTCGACGGTTCGGCGGGCGAACCGTATTGCTGTTATCGAATACGGTGAGGTCACGGAGTTGGGCACGCATGAACAGTTGCTGGCTGGCGGGGGGACGTATCAGCGGCTTTACGATTTGCAGTTTGGGGAGGCGGAGGTAACGGTGGAGGACGACGGGACGGTTGCGGCAGTGGAAGGAATCGCGTAGGGACGGCGTTTTGGGGAGTCCTCAGTTATATGTTGTCCGTTTCGAGTTTTGAAGAGGTGCTGTATCCGAGTGCGTAAAGGCGCGCTGTACACTTGCGAGAAGCAAGCAAGACTCTATGGCAGGCATTCTGTTTATCATTTCGGCGCCGTCCGGCTCAGGCAAATCCACGCTGGTGGGCGAGGTACGGAGGTTGGTGGAAGGGCTGGAATTTTCGATTTCGTATACGACGCGCGAGCCGCGCGGCTCGGAAGAAGATGGCCGGGAGTACCACTTCACGACCCGCGAGAACTTTGAACGGATGATTGTCGAGGGTGAGTTTCTGGAGTGGGCCGAGGTCTTTGGCAACTACTACGGGACGGCGATTGCGGCGCTGAAACATGCGCGCGCGAGCCACAAGGACTTGCTGCTGGACATTGATGTCCAGGGCGCGTTGCAGGTGATGAAACGTCTGCCGGAAGCGGTTTCGATCTTCATTTTGCCGCCGAGCCCCGAGGTGCTGGAGATGCGCTTGCGCAATCGTAGCCAGGCTGAAGGCGTGACGCAGGAGCCGGTGATCGCGATTCGGCTATCGAATGCGCGCGGCGAGTTGCTGAAGATTGGCGACTACAAATATGCGCTGGTCAACGACACGCTGGACCACGCCGCGGCGGAGATGCGGGCGATCGTTTTGCGGGAGCGCGGCGAAGGAGTGGGATCCTGCGCGACAGCCGATGATTGCGTTACGCGGAAGTTGTCGCCCCGGCTGGCGGCGGCGCTGCGGAGCTTTGGTGTGCAGGCGGAACGGATTTGAGATTAGAATCGGATGAAACCCCGGTAGCACAGCACGGAGGCCCCATGTATACGAACTACGGCGATCTTCTTCAGAACAAATACAGCATGGTGAAAGGCGCTGCGCGGCGCGCGCGGCAACTGCAATCGGGCGCGCCGTCGTTGGGCGTATCGAAGTCACTGAAGGCCTGTCGCGTGGCGGAAGATGAAGTGCGCGCGGGCAAGGTGACGTACACCGTGTTGGCGGCGAAGTTCATTCCGCCCGCTGTTTCCTGAGCGGACGGACGGCGATGAGCGCTTTGTCACCGCAGCAGCTTCGCGCTTATGTCGATTATCTGCGTGATATGGGGATCTACGATCTCTATCGCCAGGATGCGCCAAAGGTGTTGCTGCCGGAAGGTTTTGCCGCTGGGCTAGGTGGACTAGCGGGTCAGCGGGTGGTAGCGCGTCCGGCTGCTGTGGAGAGGCCGAGTGCGGCGGTGTTGTCGCCGTTTGCGGCGGCACAGGCGCGGCGGGAAAGGCCACCGATTGCGGCTTCTGCTGCGACTCCTGTAGAGCTAGAGCTTGAACCTTTTATGGCGAAACCGATTTCCTTCGATGAACTTTTTTCGCTGCCGACGATGCGCGTTTCAGCGGCTGAACGTGCGGCTGCATTGCAATCGATTCGCGCCGACATAGGCGACTGTACCCGCTGTCCGCTGGCTTATGCTGGGCGACATACGATTGTGTTCGGGGACGGCGATGCGAACGCGAAGCTGATGTTTGTCGGCGAAGGACCGGGGGCAGACGAAGATGCGAGTGGGATTCCATTTATCGGAAAGGGTGGACAGTTGTTGAACAATATGATCGCGGCGATGGGAGTGGCGCGCGAGCAGGTGTACATCGCGAACATTGTGAAGTGCAGGCCGCCGCAGAACCGCGTGCCGGAGCCGGTGGAAGCAAATACGTGCTCGCAGTTTTTGGTGCGGCAGATCGATGTGTTGCAGCCGCAGGTGATCGTCGCGCTAGGGGCGACGGCGGCGGCGTATCTGCTGGGCGTGCGGCAGTCGCTGGCGTCGCTGCGCGGGCGATGGCATTCGTGCCGTGGGGCGAAGGTCGCGGTGACGTATCATCCGGCGTTTTTGCTGCGCGATCCGAGACAGAAGGGCGAGGCGTGGAAGGACCTTCAGATGGTGATGGTGGAGATGGGTTTGCAGGCGCCGAAGAAGGGGTAGGTTTCCGCATCAGTTGAACCCATGTCCGAAAATCCGGACATGGGGGCACCCCGTTAGAGCAGATTCCTCTTGATATAGAGCAAGAACAGACAACAACAAAAGCTAAAGCAGGTCCTTCGCTTCGCTCAGGATGACAGTTCAGAAATGGACATCACACCAATGAAGAATATGCTCTAGAAGCCGCCGCCGTCATCTCCGGACGATCCTCCGTCATCAGATCCCCCGTCATCAAAGGAGCTGCTGTCGTCAAAGGAGCTGCTGTCGTCGCCCGCGCTATTGCTGTTGTCGGAGGCGAAGTCATTCCCGCTGGCGTCCTCGTTGGCACCGCTGCTGAAGTCGCGGCGGTCTTCGATGTCGGAGCTGAGTCCGGATGCATTCGATGTGGCGGAGGAGCCACCGAGGTCGCGGCTGGCGTCCTGCGAGGGGTTGTAGAAGCTGCCATCGCTGTCGGTGGCGGCGTGGTGCTCGCCCGCAGGACGGTCTTCGTAGTTGTTGATGATGGTGTTGCCGCCTTCGTGGCCATAACCGCTGCCTCCGCCATAGCCGGAGTGGCCGCCAAACATTGATTCAACGCCCTCGAAGAGGAAGGCCCCCGCGGCAACTCCCGCTGCCGTCGTCGCGGCGGTGCGCAGGAAGCTGCCGCCTGCGGGTTGGGAATAACCTTGCACCGGGTAGGTTTGGGGAGCATAAGGCTGCTGCGGGTAGCCCTGGGGAGGGGAGGGCTGCTGTGGCGCGCCACCCCCATAAACCGGCGCGCCGCCGTAAACCGGAGTGCCGTATGCGGGCTGCTGAGGCTGTGGCGGATAGTTCTGGTTCGGAGTGTTGGAGCTTGTGCCGAAGAAGCGGTCGAGCCAGCTCCCGGAGGATTGCTGAGGCGGATGTCCGGCGGCGTCGCGCAGTCTGGCGAGTTCTACGTTCGCGCTTTGCAACTGGGTTTGCGCTTGCAGCAGGGCTTGCTGCTGGACGAGGACAGTTTGCGCGAGGATGTAGATGGCGTCGGGATTTGCGCCGAGACCCTGCTGAAGGTGGGCGGCCGCTTCCGGGTCGCGGTCGGTTATTTGCGTGTTGCGAATGCGGTCGATGAGGCCGTCGATCATCTGCTGCTCTTGCGAGGTCATGCTGTTGTTCCTCTCTAACGGGTTCGATGCGTTCGGTGAGGTATACGTGTGAGGTTCAGCGATAGTTCAGTGGCGCCGTTTCGGCGTGAGGAAGGAAATCCGAATTTCAACATTTGGGGCGCAGGTGCATCTCCTGATAAACTGATCGACGTAGAAGATATGCAGGTTGTGAGCGCCGTAAGTGCGAATTCAGCCTGGGTGTGGGGCTGTAGCTCAGCTGGGAGAGCGCCTCGTTCGCAACGAGGAGGTCAGCGGTTCGATCCCGCTCAGCTCCACCATGGATTAGGAAACACTAATGAATCTTCGGCATTGCCCTCAGCGGCTAAAGCCGTCTTCCCTTTGTTGCGTTTGTGGTGCGGCTGAAGCCGCACCACACCGTTCTATCGTTCATCCGTCCATCAAAATGTTCTAAGGTAGGTCCGCAGCGACGCGAGACCTGCGCGGATTGTGTCGAGGTCGACCGCGAATCCGAAACGCAGGTGGCCTTCGCCGTGAGGGCCGAAGACCGCGCCGGGGATGGTGGCGATGCTGGCGTGTTCGAGCAGCAGGTCCGCGACCTTGCGGCTGCTTTTGTCGATGGTATCCACTCTGGGGAAAGCGTAGAAGCTGCCGCCGGGAAGAGCAGTTTCCAGACCCAGTTCGTTCAATCCGGAAACGAGAACATCGCGCCGTTGGCGATAGAGCGCGCACTTTTCGCGGAAGAAGTCTGGATGGATTGCGAAGGCGGCCAGCGCGGCCCACTGCGTTGGGGTGGAAACGCCGTTGGTGGTGTACAAGACGACTTTCTGCAACGCTTTGAAGAAGTGACGCGGGGGAACGACGTAGCCAATGCGCCAACCGGTCATCGCGTAACTCTTGGAGAGCGTGAAGACGGTGATGGTGCGCTCTTGCATTCCGGGCAATGAGGCAATGGAGACATGCTGCTGCTCGTAGACGATGTCTTCGTAAGCCTCGTCGGCGATGACGACGAGATTGTGCTCGACGGCGAAGGCCGCGACCTGCTCAGCATCGGCGCGGGTGAAGACGTGTCCGGTGGGGTTTGCCGGAGTGTTGTAGTAGATGGCGCGCGTCGCGGGTGTGAGGTGGCCTTCTAGAACTGAAGCGATGCCGCGCGCGAGCATTTCATCGACCGGAACGAGTACTGGCCGCGCTCCGACCATGAGAACCAGGTCGCCGATTGGTGTCCAGTAAGGAGAGAAGACCAGGATTTCGTCCCCGTGGTCGAGGGTCGCTTCAAATGCCGCGGCCAGGCCCTGCATGCCGCCTACCGTGACGAGCACGTCGTCGGACGTGACGTCCAGGCCGTTGAATGTTCTGAGCTTTTTTGCGATGGCCTCGCGCAAGGGTTCGATCCCGGAGGACGGGGCGTAACGAGTTTGATTGCGTCTTAGAGATTCGGCCATCGCGTCCTTGATGGGCTGCGGCGTTTCAAAGTCCGGCTCGCCGCCGTGGAAGCCGTAGACCGGCTTGCCCGCAGCACGAAGTTCGGTGACCTTGTTGCGGATGGAAACGATATCGGAAAATCCGACGCAGTCGAGATGCGTGGCCGGGAGTAGCTGATGGTGCTGTTCGATTGCAGGCATTAGGATCCTTTGTGCTGCTTCACATTGAGGGTT
>JBBRCA010000115.1:0-9139 GCA_038205325.1 Terriglobales bacterium
TGACGACTATCAGCTACCGCGACACCGGCGGCACCGACCACCTCGGCTTCGATGCGGTGGGTCTGCCGGGTTTCCAGTTCATTCAGGACCCGATGGACTACGAGACGCGGACGCACCACTCGGATATGGACACCTACGACCGGCTGCATGAGAACGACCTGGAGCAGGCGGCGGTGGTCGAGGCGATCTTCCTTTGGAATACGTCGCAGCGCGAGGCGATGATGCCCCGCAAACCGTTCCCACACCCCGAGAACGAGCAAAAAATGGGCGCGCCGGTTCCGGGGATTTATCCGAACGCGGTTGTGCCCGATGCGGGCAAGGGCGATAGCGCGCAACCGAAGACGTAGTTGGGTTGTGGAACGCGCAAAGGCGGGGACTTCGGTCTCCGCCGCTTCTTTTTGGGAGCACAGCTCAGTTCATGGTTACGATGGTTTTATCAAGTCCGAGAGCCTTGAAACCATTGAGAGTGATCTCCGGTTGAGCGCCGCTCACATTAACTCTCGATTTGAAACTAATGGGAAACACGGCTGCGCTGCCTTTGCCGAGAGTCCTGTAGTTGGCTGCAATTTCTTCCTGAGGGTTCTTGTTGAATTGCAGCCAGCCTAGCCAGAAGTTCACCTGGTCACTGCCTGCGATGACGTGCGGTTGTGAACAGCCGATATCCTGAGGATTGCAGGAGTACAGATAACCGAGCTCAGTGCTGCCGTCGGCATAGGTCACGTCCGCGGCAACGATGTGGGCACCCGGAAAGTCGCCGGAAAGTTCGCTGTCCGAGGACGGCTTGACAGTGGCTTCGTCCTGTCCTTCGATGCCCTCTTCATCGGAACAGAATTCCCAGATGGGATGGGTTTTCAAGTCCTCTGCGGAAAGCTCGTAAACTTGTTTGCGGATGTGTTCTCGAGTAATGTCCATCGTAAGAGTCTAGTTTGAGTGTGATGGTGCCAGCTCGCCTTCATCTGCGACCTTAGTGCCAGCCGACGAGGATGAAACGGTCGGGTTCGGCACTATAAGCTGTGTCACGCTTCGCGTGTGGCGTGCTCGAAGATGAGCAGAAGATGCTGCGCCGATTCCAGAGATCTAAGCGAACATGTTGTTCCCGATGCTAGCAAGGACTCCAGTTTGTGCAGATGGAAATTGAATGCGCTAATGACGATTTCACTTTCGGACATCTCAAGCATCCCAATGTCATTTTAGGCTCTAAATTACATTGGGGTAATGGCGAAAGCTTCGTGATGCTCAAGGTAAATCGATTCGCAGGGTGCATTGCGAACGCTTTATCGAGTGCTAGAAAGGCAATCGCGCCGTCAGCACGATAGCGTGATTGAAGGTGTGGAAACGCGTGAGTGCGATCTGTTCGCCCGCGCCGACGGTGAGGCCGAGGCGGCCGGGTTCTCCGCTCGCAGTGTGCGCCAGCGGAATGCGGCCAATGATGATGCCCGGCGTCGCAAATGTGATGATTTTCCCGTCACTCGACCCGCCCTTGAAGAAGCTTGAATTGAACTCCGCTTCAGGCCAGAAGAAGCGGCCCACGCCCGCCTTCATCACGCGGTATTGGATTGTGTTGTTCCAGGCGATCGTGTGGCCGAGGCCCAGCGTGTTGGAAACGGGAAGCGAACCCCCCGCAGTGGACGTCAAGGCGAGCTTGCCAAAACCCTTTCCCACGGCCAGTGTAGGCGTGACGACCGCGCAACAGCTTCCGTTGCCATTCTTGCCGGTGGGAATAGTTGCGCCGAGAAATGCGGTGACGATCGCGTTGCCATGCTTTTCGTTGCGTGAGAATAGTCGAACTTTGGCGAGAAACGATGTGTCTCCGAACCCGTCCCTTGCACCCGGCGCGCTGCGATCGAAGAATGGCGGCACATTGAAGATGAGTTCGATCCTATGAAACGGAATCAACTCCAATCCCTTGCTGTTGCCTAAGTTCCACGTGTTGAGACGCTTGTTGTCGGTACGATGCACGAAGTCGGCGCGGACCTCCTGTTCGAGACGCGGCGTTACGGTGACCAGCGGCGTGACCCAGTGCGGCTGCTCGTCTTGTGTCGCAGTAACTCGGGCCTGATATCTGGCGATGAAAGACGATGGCGCAGAGGTCTGCGCCGAGGCGGGTAATATAAGGGACGCAACGAATAGACAAACATTTATGGCCGACTTGCGAACGAGCGGGAAAATAGTCATTATTCAATAATATACGGATTGCTGTAACGATTTATACGATCAAAGTTAGCATCCGATAAATTAGGCGCCCCGGAGGAAACGATGCAAAAGAGCGAAAAGGGTAAAGCCGGTTCGAGTCGCAAGATAGCTATAAGCGGTCCACAGAAGCGACTCGCTGGCGCGGGTGTAGACGATATTTTGCTCAAACCGCGCGAGGCAGCCACGGCGCTGGGTGTGAGCTATCCGACCCTCAAGCAATGGATACTCGCCGGCAAATTTCCGACCCGGCAGACGGCGGGAGGGCATCATCGGATTCCGCAAAGCGCCCTTCGGCCTTATCTTGCCGATGAGGCTGCGGCACCGGCGAAAAAGATGGGAACTGCTTCACGGCAACGCTTTCGCAGCGTGAGCGGACGCAACCAGATCGTTGGGACGATTGTCGAGGTCAAGATCAGCGGCTTGCTCGCGCAGGTGAAGCTCGAAATAGGCGACCAACGAATTACGTCGATCATCACGGCCGATGCGGCGCGTGAGATGCAACTCCGCAAAGGCCAGACTGCCGCAGCGCTGATGAAGGCGACCGAGGTCATGATCGCCCGAGTTCCCTAGCGAGCGTCTACGAGGATGAAGCGGTCGGGCTCGACGCCACACGGTTTGAAATTATTCTGAATCCACAGGGTGCCGTCGGCGTACGTGAGACTGAGCAAATACACCCGCGTGATGCCGGCGGCGGCACCCACTAAAAGATCGCCACCGAGCTTCTGAGATTCGCCTTCACGCGCAAAGAGCTTGAACGTCTTTCTCTGAGTGGCGGGGGCGACAGACTCGGCGATGGGCAACATGCGCGCCCCGGGCGCTACGTAGAACACGGCGAATTCAGCCTTCTGGATCGAGGATTTGCCGTGCGTGTTCAGTTCGACGTGAACGCCGATATTGCCGGGGCTCGCGGGATTAGAACTTGCCGGCTTTCCGGCATCTTCGAGCGCGATCGTCCAGATCGTCTCGCCGCTCGCGCGCTGCTGCGCTCGAAAGCCGACGGGACAATTGTCAAACAGGGCGAATTGAGACGACAGAGTGGTGTTCGTATTGGGGACAGGAAACTGGTTCTGTTTCTGGGCTTGACCGACGCTGACGGCGAGTAGCGAAAGTGCGAAGAGAACGGTACGCATGGAAACCTCCTTGCGGTGGTCCTATTGTGCTCCTGATGCGTGAATTTTGCACGGGGAGATTGCGTAGCATTGAGGTATATGCCGACACACTTTCAACTCGAAGCCTTAAAGTTTCTGCGCGGGCTCGCCAGGCACAACGACCGCGAATGGTTCGAACCGCGTCGCGCGATCTACGAGCGCGCGTTGAAGCAACCGATGCTCGCGCTGATCGATGAGATCAACGCGGCGATGGAGGACTTTGCGCCGGAGCATGTGCGGCCTCCGCACAAGATTATGATGCGCATCTATCGCGACATCCGCTTCGCCAAAGACAAGCGGCCGTACAAGCGGCACGTCTCGGCGTGGTGGGCGCGGCGGGGCATGGAGAAGACTTCGGGTGGGGGTTTTTATCTGCATATTCACCCGGACGAAGTGCTGGTATCGTGCGGCGTGTACATGCCGGAGCGCGATCAGTTGCTGGCGATTCGCCGCTACCTCTCAGAACACCGTGAGGAGTATCGCGCGCTCCACAAAAAGATCGTGAAGGCCAAGGGATTGTCGATGACCGACATCGACGGCGCACTGCTGACGCGTATGCCGAAGGGTTTCGCGAAGGACGACCCCGCGGATGAGTTGCTGCGCGCGCGCAACTGGGGCGTTCATGCGAGCTTGCCTGCGTCGCTTGCCGAAGGGCCAACGTTGCTGCGTGAAATTGTGAAGCGATTCAGGCTCGCGGCGCCGCTGGTAGAGATGCTGAACGCGCCGATTGTGGGGGAGGAGCGCGGGTACGAACGCAGGGGGAATGTAGGGCTGTAAGGGTCGAATGCGAAAAAATAGGGGTGAATTGACCCAAATAGGGAACATTTCCTCAGAAAACTTGAGGAAACAGGCGAAAACTCGCAAATAGGCGTTGACAAAGCGTCGCGCAAGGTTGAACGTGAATGGCGGTGCTGTACTCCGGACCCGCATGAATACTGGCGATTCTTGCCAGAACTGTCATACGGGCGATGGGCAAAGCCCATGCACACGGCCCCGTTCAGATGTTTGGTCCCCAACAGATTCAACAAGGGCGTTCCACAAAAGCTCCACAAACGTTCGTCAACAGTTTCACAGAGTCGTTCAAATATTTTCGTACTGAAAGAAGGAGTCAACACATGGCAAAGGGAATGACAAAGACAGCGCTGGTTCGCCACATGGCGGAGAAGCTTGAGATCACCAACAAACAAGCCGCAGCGGGCCTGGAGTTGCTGGCCGACACCGCCATCAAGGAAACCAAGAAGAATGGCGAGTTCACCATCCCCGGCATTGGCAAGCTGGTGAAAGCCGACCGCAAGGCCCGCATGGGCCGCAACCCGCAGACCGGCGAAGCGATCAAGATCAAGGCCAAAACCGTGGTCAAGTTCCGCGTGGCCAAGGCCGCCAAGGACACTATCGCTCCAGTCAAGAAGTAGCTATTTGTTGCAACGCGAAGGGTCGAGGCGATTGCTTCGGCCCTTTGTGCGTTTGCTGTGGAGGATCGTCGATGAGCACAGCGAAGACCTTGATGGCCGAGCTGAAGAGCAAAGGCAAAGAAAACACCCGCAATATCTATGCGAGGCATGGAATCCCGATTGAGCGAACGTTTGGTGTGAGCAATGCCGACCTGAAGGTGATCGCGAAGACCATCAGGAAGCGGCAGGCGCTGGCGCTCGAGTTGTACGAGACGGGTGTGATGGATGCGATGTATCTGGCGGGCATGATTGCCGAGGGCGCGCAGATGACGAAGAAGCAGTTGCAGACGTGGGCGGAAGGCGCTGTTGGTATGCCGATGATCGCGGAGTATACGGTGCCGTGGGTCGCCGTTGAGAATGTGCACGGGCCGGAGCTGGCGCTGGAGTGGATGAAGTCGAAGAACGAGCAGGTCGCGGCGGCGGGATGGTGTACTTACTCTGGGTTGGTTGCGACGACGGCCGATGAGGCACTCGATCTGAAGGAGATTGAAGCACTGCTCAAGACCGTCATTACGAAGGTTCACAGCGCGCCGAACCGCGTGCGCTACACCATGAATGGGTTCGTCATTGCAGTGGCTGCGTATGTGAAACCGCTGTTGGAACAAGCGAAGACGGTGGCGCAGGAGATTGGAAATGTCTCCGTAGACGTGGGAAGGACCGCTTGTAGGGTGCCGGTGGCCACGGAGTCCATCGCGAAGATTGAGGCAATGGGCAGAGTGGGAAAGAAGCGGAAGACGATGCGGTGTTGAGTTGGGCTTTTCGTTTGCGTTGCGACCCGATAAAGTCCTATGCTCTTCGTCGTTCTCGTAGTGATAGTGGTTCTGAGACGCGGAGCTGAATGTTTGAATGAACGCCGGTTGCCTTTGCTCCTCAGTGATGGAATCGGACTTTAGATTCTCCCGTTGCCGTTAGCTCTTGTTGGTGGTGGCTGGGCGGCTCGGAGTATGAGCGATGCCCCGAACGAAACAATGACGCATTTGGTCAACAGAAACGCGTTGTAGCGCCAGCCGAAGGCTACGAACGAAAGCGCGACGCCAATCATATAAATCTCACCGAGGGCCGCTTGCAGCCAGCGCGGCTGTGCGCCCGATGGCGGCACACGCGGCGTGAGGCTGGGGAAAAGGCGCGGCACGCGCTTGCAGTAATCGAGGTAGAGCTGTCCGAGTTTTGCAGCGAGGAACGGCTCTTCCGTATGAATGAGCCGAAGTTGATAGAAGCCGATGGTGAGGAGCGTGAACAGCGCGCCGAACGGAGCCATCAGCAGCGCGAGTGCGACGCTGTGCAGAAATGTGCCGAGGTAAAGCGGATTGCGTGTGCGGCGGTAGGGGCCGTCGGCGAGTACGGAGTCGCCGTGCATCTCGTGTGATTGCACAACGCCGGAACCTAGATAGGCTGCGCCCCAGGTGCGGAGAAATGCGCCTGTCGCAGCGCATAAAATTGCGAGTATCAGTAGACTGATACTCGCAGACGTGAAGCTAACCCAGCCAGTGCGTTCAAGCCACGGCGTCAGCACCAGCCACGTCGATTCGCGGGAACTTGGCAACCAGTAGAACGCGAAGCCGACGAAGAATAACAGCCCGTGAAGCGCGGACCGGAAGCGGTAGTCGAAAGGCGCGGCTTTCATCAGAACGCAGTCACCTGCGGGGGCACGGCATCAGGCGCGACTGCGGTGAGAGTGTCGATCGCCGCCGGGTTGGCTTCATCTTTGTAAATTACGCCGCCCTTCATCACGAAGCGCACGTGCTGCAACAGCCGCACGTCGGCGAGCGGGTCGCCCTGGACGGCGATGATGTCCGCCCACTTGCCTGCATCGAGCGAGCCGGTGCGGTCGGTCCAGCCCATGAGGTCGGCGGCGTTCAGCGTGGCGGATTGTAGCGCGGCCAGCGGAGTCATTTTGTAGTCGCGCACGTAGACTTCGACTTCATGCGCATTGAGGCCGTGCGGATAAACCGCCGCGTCCGTACCCAGCGCAACCTTGACCCCAGCCGCGATCGCATGGCGGTGGTTGGTACGCGCGACCGCCGAGGTGTCTTTCATCTTCTGCTTGTAGAGCGCGGGCAGAATGTCGTGCTCGGCGTACCAGTCGTACAGATAGCTGGTCGGAACGAGGTAAGTTCCCTTCTTCTTCATCATGGCGATGGCCGCGTCGTCGATGTAGCTGCCGTGCTCGATGGAGTCCACACCAGCCTCGGACGCCCACAGAATGGCCTGCGCGCCGTGCGCGTGTGCGGCGACCTTGCGGCCCAGCCGGTGTGCGTCCGTGACGATGGCCTGCATCTCCTCTAAGGTGTACTGCGAAGCTTGGGGGTCGTCGCCTTTCGACAGCACGCCGCCCGAGGCGCCAATCTTGATCAGGTCGGCACCGTACTTGATGTTCTGGCGAACCATGTGTTGGACTGCGGCAATGCCGTCCGCCACGCCCTCGCCGACGACGTGATACTGCGAAGGCAGCAGGTTCTCGTCCATGTGCCCGCCAGTGATGCCGAGCGCGGGACCGGAGACCTGCATGTGTGGGCCGGGAATGTGGCCCTCGTTGATTTCGTCGCGCAGGGCGACATCGGTGTAACCGCCCGCGCCGACGTTGCGGACGGTCGTAAAGCCAGCTTCGAGCGTGGTCTTGGCGTTCTCGACGCCGATGATGGCTTCTTTGCCCGGCGTCATCGAGAGTTCAAAGTAGGGATCGAAGTTGGTCGCGTTGGTGAGATGTGTATGCACGTCGATCAAGCCGGGCAGCAGCGTGTACGCGCTGAGGTCGATCTCGCGGTCACCGGGCTTCGCGGGTGTCGAGGCCGTCGCGGCGATGCTGGTGATGCGGTCGCCTTCGATGACGACGGTCTCGGCGGAGGTCTGCTTGCCGGTATGCACATCGAGCACATGGCCTGCGCGCAGCAGCGTGCGGGCTGCGGCGGGCTTGTAGGCGGGCTGCGCGGCGACAGCGGCGCACAGAAAGAAAGCCGCCGCTAGAGACAACAGCTTGGAACCAATGAAGCGGAAGCGCATGGAAGTTCTCCTCGTGCAGATGTGTTGGGTTTGGCCACCGGTGGACATCCGATTATGCCAGAATCTGGCCCTGTTATGCCAAAGAGACACTTGGGGACAGCGGAACGCGCGTCAGAGTGAGGACGGTAATGTCGTCGGCGGGCGGCGCGGGTGCGCCGAAGGCTTGGGCGGTCGCAGCGATGGAGTGCGCGGACTCCATGCTGATGGCCTCAGTCCGCGCGAAGCCGAAAAGCTCCTTCGACGTGCTGGTGGCCTCGACGACGCCGTCGGTCAGCAGCGTGAGGATGCTCCCCCGCAGTAGGTCGAAGCGCATTTCCGGGTACTCGGCATCGGCGAGCACGCCCAGCGGCAACCCCGGTTCGAGGGCCATCTCGGCGCCGTTCAGATAGGGCTGGAGATGCCCTGCGCTGGCGGCTAACACAGTGCCGTCGCGGGCCACATGCAGGGCGAGGCAGGTGGTAAAGCTGGAACTGCGTCCGTGCAGGCGGCGGTTCAGGCCGGCGAGAATCGCGGCGGGGCTGGACGTGCTTTCGGCCAGCATGCGCAGCGCGCCCACCAGCAGGGACACGGTCATGGCGGCCTGCAAGCCCTTGCCCGCAACGTCGCCGATGACCACGATCGCGCCATCATCCGCTGTCGGGATGATCTGGAAGAAGTCTCCGCCAACGGTCTGCGCGGGGTGGTAGACGCTTTTGATCGT
Organism: Terriglobales bacterium; assembly: GCA_038205325.1. Taxonomy (GTDB): domain Bacteria; phylum Acidobacteriota; class Terriglobia; order Terriglobales; family Acidobacteriaceae; genus Granulicella. The sequence continues at coordinate 8,493 of JBBRCA010000115.1, forward strand.
GAGGCCGGGGATTTGCGGTATGGCGTCGGCTCCATTCTCGGACGTGGGCACGAGCAACTGTTGCACGCTGCGCGCAGCCTCGAACTCCTGCTCCATCGTCTGGTTCTGCGACTGCACGCGACGATAGCGGAAGGTCATGCTGACGATCATAATGACGCTGAAGATGACGAACGAGAGCGCGCGCACGTCCACATCGACGCCGCCAGCCATCGCATCCTGCGGAAAGTGCGGCAGACGCAGTGCACTCAGGTACCGGTTCAATTCCTCGAACGTGAGGAAGGTCAGGGCGGCGCCGATCCATTTCATCTCCGGGTCGCGGCTTCTCCAGCACGTTGGGATGGCCAATAAAAAAAGTGCGGTAACGATAAAAAAAATGAAGTTGGCAAGGGCATCCAGGAGGCCCAATGGACCTTGCATTCGATGGAAGACGGCGTCGGGAAACGGCAGAAGAAGAAGGAGTCTGCCTGCGTACGAGAGGCCCGCAAGCTCAACCAGGCGAAAGAGCCAGGAGACAGGCCGTTTGATAAAGGCATAGACAAACTCGACCCGGACGATGATGGCCAGTATGATCGCAGCGACGGAAAACACGCCGACCGCTGTGGCGCTGAGACCGAAATTCACGGCCATGCCCAGTTCGCCGATCCGCA
>JBBRCA010000116.1:0-9127 GCA_038205325.1 Terriglobales bacterium
CGATCGGCGGTTCTTCGCTCGCAGTGGCGAGTTGCTCTACTTGATGTTGTGCCGGGCAAAAAGGGGGCCGGAGCTTGGGGACCAGTTGGTGAAGCGTTTGTTTGACGCTTCGGCGCCGATGAATCGCTTGGTGAAAGCGCTGCAAGGCGAGCCGCAGCGGGCTGGAGACTATCGTGATGTTGGCTACCTGCCCCATGCGACGCACCCACGCTTCGATCGTCTATGCGATGACTGGCTGGCGATCCTTTCCAGAGATATGCCCGTCTATGACGCCCTGGAGCACTTGATCACCAGCGCGGGGCTGAACCTTCTACTCTATTTCCTCGAATGCGGAAAGGCGCAGGCTGGGGACGCCGAGCCGGTCGAGATCATCTGCGAGATCGTCTCTCGCGAACGCACGAAAGTTAGGGCGCTCTCGGGCGAGTCCTATCAAGACAACCAAGCCGTATCTCTTCGGGCGGTGAGGTCCGCAGTGGAGGGTATCCGTCTTAGCGACCAGTGGCTTAAGGCATCGCAATCACAGGATCCGAATGGGGAATGCGCCGCGCTGCTTCGCTCTTGGTTCCAATGGCCTCCGGCCGACGGGGGAGACGATGGCGATTCGGTGAATTCGACGGGGGAGCAGCTGATTCGAACCTTGGTCGATAAGGCCGAATCGCGCCATGAGCAGCATTTTGGGAAGATCCATGCGGCCTGGTCGCGGGCGATTGGCCTGAGTTCCAGGCGCTTGTCGCGCCGGACCCGTTACGCGCCCAACGACCGTTTGCTCAAAACCCTCGTGGTGGCAATGGTCGACGACCGCATGCAGTTCGACGAGTTCTTGAGCGAGGCTCGCCGCCGCTATGGCTTAGTGATAGGCGACGCCGAAGGAATTCGGCTGGTCACCGAGAAGCTGGTGGATCAGGAGGCGCTCAGCGAAAACCGCGGCAACCTCGAAACGCGGTTGGTGGGGCTTGGGCTTGTCAGGCGCCTCTCCGACTCGTGCTCCTTTGTTGAAAATCCCTTTGTCGACGAAGGTGCCGCATGATGCTCGCCGATCGAATCATCGGCCGCGTCGCCGCATCCATTCTCTCTGGCCGCTTGGCCGACGCGAGGCAAGCCGACGGGACGCTCCCAGATTCGGCGGCCTTGTTCAGGCTCGACAAGCTGTCGTCTAGCCAGATCGCCGCGATCGTCCGCGAGATCCTTGGCAATCCGGCGCTTTCCGCTCAGGTTGACCTGCAAATCCCAGGTGCCTTGGTGGAAGGGGAGGGGCTTCCGGAAGAGGCCCTGACCACCATGAATGCCGGGGCAGTACGAAACGCCGGGACGACCAAGGAGTCGCTGCTCACAGCAAATGGGAATGAGCACAACCTCGCCGATACGTTAGGCCACGTTACCGCCTTCGGCGCCAAGGAGCTCCGAGCCAATGAGGATGCATGGGTCGAAGCGACATGCCATGTGGCTTCCATCGCGCCCACCCACGAGGACAGAGCGGTGTTCAAGTCGGCCCTGAAGGGCCTCATCTCGGTCACCGACCTCTCGCTCATTCAACTTGGCGAGTTCTGCTCCAAGATCGGCGAAGCGTCGCTTCCCTCCCGTGGTCTGCCGATCCGCAATGCAATTGGCTGGTCACTGCCCTATGTCGGCCTGCCGCGTGACTCCTCGTTCTTCGCCAGCGCTAAGACCTACGGGCAGGCTGTTGTGCCGTGGCGCAAGGCCTTCGAGAAATTGTTATCGCAGCGCGCTCCTCTACTGGCTAAGCAGCGCTCCAATGGCCAACCGGTTGACCCCGAAGAAATGCGGCAGCGCCTGATCGAAAACAGCGGGTCGATCGACGCGGCAGCGCAACCCACCCTGGAGGCATTTATCAATGCCCCTGTGGGCGACGACGCAATCGCTTGGGATGTGGCACAGCTTGAATGGGAGGAGCACGGCGTCCACTTCATCTTCGAGAAGCCGCGCGAGCGTCAGCAGGGCCTCGCCAACTCCACGATCTACTTCTTCGAGCATGACTGTGCTGACAACGAAGTCCTTGCGGACCCTTGGCGAAAGCATCTCGAGGACTTGAGGACGCGTGAGCGCCGCTCGGACTGGAACGACGAGGACGAGGAGTTCTTCGAGCTCCACCGCCGATACATCGAGCAAGACGCGAAGCTCCACGCGCGTTGGGAAAAGGTCATCTTCGGTAAGCCGATCGAGTGCACTGATTTCTTCGAGGGCATGCTTAGCGTCGCCCATCAACTGGTGGCCTCGACGGCCCCTTCGACCAGAGAGCGTTTTCTGCGCCTGGTGGTCACCAAGGGCCGAACCGTATGGCGCGAGCGATTCAACCATGACGTGGGTTCCTATTTTTCGGCCATGTACCGGGGCCTCAAAGAGTTGCTTGGGTCCAAGGTCCAATGGCGCGTCGAGAAGTTGGGCGTGTCGAACCCACACGACCCCCTATTCCAATATCCAGCGTTCTTCGAGTGGGAACGGACCCATCGGAAGGACAAGCCCAAGCCTGTTGGGTCGATCGCCAAGCAAGCCGTCCAGATCAAGTTTGAAGTGGCCTTGGTTGAGAAAAAGGGGCAAACCGAAGAGGTCGTCGGCAAGACGCAATTGCTTTGGACCTACAAACCGCAGTCGATCGGACTCTCTCTAGTCGACGACATGGTCCGGCTCAAAGACAAGGGATCGGTGGGATGCACTGAGGTTCCGCGCCGGCTGGTGAGTAAGAAGGGCGGGGTGCAAAGCGTGTCGCTTCTGGACACCGCAACCCTGGAGTCGACATTCTCGCGGGATGCGGGCTCGCTGGTTCCGCCACCGGCCAAGCTCAAAAGCTTGCGGGCCGAGATCAAACGCCGCATTGAAGATCTGGCCGAAGGGGGGCGCTTGTCGGCTGAGCAGCGCGACATCCTGCGCTCGTCCTGGAAGACCTTCGAAGAGGACTACATCAAGGCGATGGACGACTTCATCAGCGTAGGTCTCCACGGCGAAGCAGTGCTGCGGCAGGCGGAATCCTTTGGCGCGCTGCTCAGGGCCCTGGGCGTCCACGCGCGAGGAGATGTGTGCCGATCGCGCCTTGTGTCCGAAGTCCTCACCATCGGCACCGTGCGCGTTTCGGGCGAGCAGCCCTGTTTGATCATTCCCCCATGGCATCCCGAGCGCATGAAGGCCTTGGCCGTCAAAACGCGTCGCGTTGCGGGGCTGGTCACCCACATCCTCAGCGGCGAAAACGTGATGTTTGGCGATCGCGGGATCTTCTTCCGCGAGTTCTTCGAAGAGCTCGCCCATCCCTACTATCCCGAGATCGCACTGATCCAACGCAACGGCGCGCCCATGCTGGTGTCTGAGAGCAGCACAGTCAACGGCTACAGCCTCATGGAGCGTCCGATTCGGGGCGAAGACGACACACTTACCGATGTTGATCCGTCGGCAGCAGCTAAGCAGGTGCAAGAGCTCCTGGGCCGCTATGTGGGCCTGCAACCCCACGAGGCAAGCAACCTGAGCGTCCTGCTCTACAACGCTGATGCCGCCGAGCTCCCCTTGGCCGTCGTGCGCGAACTCTCGACAGTCCAAGCCGATTCAGACTTCCAATGCGGCGTCTCCGTCCGGCATCGCGATCCAGCAAAGCTTCGCCGGGTCTATGCAGAGCTCGTAACCAAGGCTGGCGACGATCCTGATCTGCCGGTGGTCAGCGAGACTTCGGAAAACTTCATTTCCAAGCTTCGCATTTCGGTGGTCCCGACTTCGGCCACCTCGGTCAAGTCCAACAATTCATTTCGGTCCTACGACATCGCTTTCCTGCATGACGTGGTCTCGCGAACTGCTCGCGCCGAGTGGATTCCGGTGGACTGGACCAATGATCGGCCCAGCTTGGAGCACGCTCCATCGCGTTGGTCGTATCGAAGCGTCTCTGGCGAAAACGAACTGAAATCGACGACTTTCCTGACTTGCCCGCGGCAAACCGCATCGGGCTGGGCGTACGTTGGGGCAGTGGGCTCGGTGGTGCGCCAAAGCGACTTGGTCGAAGGGCAGAACTTTCTGCCCGCTCGGCGAATTTCGCTGCAGAGTGAGATCTTGCGCGAAACGCTCGACGACGCGCACTCGCTGGCCGAGTGGGTCGCCACCTACGATGAGTTGCTGGACAAGCGACAGTTGCAGGCCAACGGCATCACAGTCGTGCGCTATCGACGTGCTTCCACCAATGGCCGGAACATGATTGTCAGCTCGACTTCCGAGTTGCGACTGTTGGGAGTGCTGGCTCGCCGCCGCCTATCGGAGTTGGGGCTCTCCCTCACTCAGGATCAGCTCGCAGAAGTCGGCGACCGCATGAAGAAGGATGCCTTGTCCGTCTCTGGCGACATCGTCCTTCGCGCGGCGAAGCGCGGCGTTTCGGCGGGCGAAATGCTGGGTTTGGTCCTGAGCCGCTACCTGCTTGATCACGAGTTCAAAAAGCTTTCGGGTTCAGGTGCGCGCCAGTCCTTCAACGTGTTCTTCCTGCTCGACGACTACGCCGATTGGCTTGCTCAGCGTGAGAGCCGGATCGCAGATATTTTGGGCCTTTGCGTGGAAGAGCGAGATGGGGTGCCGCATCTTCATGTGGCCGTGATCGAGTCCAAATATGTGACCAGTGCTGCGGAGGCGGAAGCCAAGCGATCTTCGAAGGCCCAGCTTTTGGCGACCCTGTCGACCTTCCGCGAAGCACTCTTCGGCGATCCAGGACGGCTTGACCGGGATGTGTGGCTCGCTCGCTTGGCGGACCTGCTAATCGACGCGGACATACCTCCGGGCTGTTCAGGACTGTTGGAGCGCGCGCGCGCCGCCTTGCGCGATGGCGATGCGCGGATATCGCTTCGTGGCTATTCGCACGTCTTTGTCCACAACGCCGACGCCTCGGTCACCCATCCCGCTGCGTCGGGGCAAATCCTTGTGGATCAGACCGATGGGATTCAAGCGTGGCAAGAAGTGTTCGAGCGAGCAGAACTTCGAAGTTTGGTCGAAGCCTATGCGGCCAAGGGTGACCCCGCCCCAGTCCGCGCCAAGCTCGGGCCCGAAGAACCATGGATGAGCTGCACGCCGCGACCTCCCGCCGCACGCGTGGCGTGGACCTCGATGATGGACTTGCTGGCTTCGGGGAGTGAGCACTCCATTGAAGATTTGCCGACCGTGGCGGACAGTTCAGCCGGCGCAGTGCAGACGGCCCAGTCGGACTCGACAATCCAACCTAAACCGGGCTCTGGAAACGTCCAGTCGCTACCGTCGCCGACTCCCGTCGAACCCCCTGCCGTGGTGCCGGTGATGCCTGCGGTGATGCCTGCGGTGACGGCAGTTGGATCGAGCCTTTCGGCCTTAATCGCTGCCAAGCAGGCGGGCCTAACCGACGCGGTGGATGAGCGTGAAGCCTGGGCGGACGAGACAACCAAGAAACTCAAGACAGCTCTCAATGGCTATGGCCTTCAAGCGGCAGTCCTTGGGACTCGCTTGACGCCAAATGGATGCCTTGTCAGGCTTGCTGGCTCCGATCGGTTGCGTGTCGATGACATTGAGGCCAAGCGGACACAGCTCTTGACAACGCATGCGATCAACCTCGTGACGGTTCAGCCTAAGCCTGGCGAGATCGTAGTGACCATCGCTAGCGTGAAGCGGCAATCGGTGTCGCTGTGGGACCTATGGGGCAAGCGCCAGCTCAACCGAAACGTGGCGGGCATCAACACCTCCTTCGTGCTTGGGCTCCAAGAGATCAACGGCTCGCTGCTCTACCTGAACCTGGGTGGCGAGTTCGGTGGCCTGTCTTCGCATGAGCCTCATTCGTTGGTCGCTGGAGCCACGGGCAGCGGCAAGTCGGTCCTGATCCAAGCAATCCTTTTGGACATCGCGGCGACCAATCCGAAGGAGCTCGCCCAGATCATTCTCATTGATCCGAAGATGGGCGTGGACTACTCCGCCTTGGAGGACTTGCCACACATGCGCGAGGCCATCATCACGACCAAGGAGCGCTCGATCGAGGTGTTGGAGGCCCTTGTCGAAGAGATGGAGAGCCGATACAAGGCGTTTGCGCAAGCGCGCGCGCGTGATCTCGCCACGTTCAACGCCAAGGCCACGAATGACGCGCGCTTGCCCATGGTGTTCCTGATCCATGATGAGTTCGCCGACTGGATGCTCGACGTCGCCTACAAGGGAGCGGTGAGCGCCGCGGTGCAGCGGCTCGGCGTGAAGGCGCGAGCTGCGGGCATCCACCTGATCTTCGCCGCGCAGAGGCCAGACAAGGACGTGATGCCCATGCAGTTGCGCGAGAACTTGGGCAACCGGCTGATTCTCAAAGTGGCGAGCGAGGCCACGTCCAAGATCGCGCTAGATCGGGGCGGCGCGGAGTTGCTGCTGGGCCGGGGGCACATGGCCGCCAAGCTAAATGGCGAGCAAGGCCTCGTGTTCGCGCAAGCACCGTTCCTCTCTGACCTCGATATCGAGATTGTCGTAGCCGCTATTTGTCGCGACGCGGAACTTTCTAAATCATGATTCTTCCGAGCGCACCAGCGTCGTCCCCGCCGAGTTCGCTCAGCGCGGGGGTGAACCAAGATATCCAGGACCTGGCTTTGCTTGACTTTCACAAGGTCGAGATGCTGTTCCTGCCGCCGGCGTGGATTGCCGCTCCGTCTATGTCATGCACTTGGGTGCGCAGCGACTTTCCGCCCAAACCGCGAAACAGCATTCCCCAGCAGCCGGGCGTCTATGTGTTTGTCGTGACGACTGAGGTCTTTGATTTTCCTTGCGCCAATGGCTTGTTCTACATCGGGAAGGCCACGAACCTGTATGACCGCGTAGGTGCCTACATTGGCGACGAGAACAAGCGGTTCTTGAACACTAAGCGACCGTTGGTGTGGCGAATGCTCAACGTGTGGAGCGGGCACCTGAAGTATTTCTATACGACGACAGCCGATGTCGGAGCCGCAGAGCATTTGGAGACGCAGATGATCAATGCTCTGCGCCCTCCGTTCAACCGTCAGTACGACGCGACAACAAGTCTAACGATGAGGGCGTTTTGATGAAAACAGCAACACTGCTTCCTTCAATTCGATCTCGCGTAGGCGATTGGAATTACTACGTCACGACGTTGAGCTTTGACGAAGTCTCTGAGTTGATTAAAGCGCCCGACGAGATTCACGAAAGAAAGAAGCTGGCCGAATGGATCCAACGTGAGGCCATTGAGTCGCACTCGGAGGCCATAGCGTCGTACATCGTCGGCAATCCGCAGCGCTTTCTTGGGTCATTAATTGTGGGCGTCTATGGCGGCTCGCCGAACTGGACACCGTTAAACGTGAAAGTGCCAGCAGACGAAGGCATTTCAGAGGATCAGCTTCAACGAATCGAAGGCCGCTTAGGGTTGCTGCGGCTGTCGGGCACCGAGAGCCTCTTTGCTATCGACGGGCAGCACCGAGTCGCGGGCATCAAGCTGGCGCTCAAGGAGGCGAAAGTTGCAGAGCAAATTGGCGATGACAGCGTCAGCGCGATATTCGTGGCCCATGACCCCAAGAGCGAGGCTGGCAAACAGCGTACGCGCCGACTTTTCACTACGGTGAACAAGAAGGCCAAGATCATCTCCAAGGCTGCGAAGATCGCTCTGGATGAGGACGACGGCTTCGCGATTGTTACGCGCCGCTTGATCGACAGTCACTGGTTGTTCGAGGATTCGCGCAAACATGTGCTCTACACGAGCGGGGGTGCGATCCCTGCCACGGACACTACTTCAATCACGAGCGTCGTTGGCTTGTCTGAAATCGTCAAGGACTTGTATGGCGGGCCAAAGGGCTTTGATCAGGACCGACCAAGCGACGCTGCGTTGGTGCAGCATCTCGAGCTTTGCACAGAATTCTTTAGCGAATTGCTTGCGCAGATTCCGGAGTTCAAAGCGGTCTTTGTCAACAAGAAGGGCCAACCTGGAAGCTACCGATTGGCTGACTGCAATCACATGCTCTTTCGCCCGGTCGGGCAGCGAACATTCGCGCGTGCCGTCCAGTTGCTGATTACTCGAAAGCACGGCGTCGCCGGTGCTGTCAAGAAGTTACGGGGGGCAGAGCTATTTATTCAGAAAGAAGAGTGGCACCACATCTTGTGGAATCCCGTTGGCAAGACGATGATCACAAACAAAATTCTTATTGCCGAGGCTCAGCTGTTGAGGCTGGCGGCACAGCCGCTGCGCAACAAAACCATTGGCAAGAAGCTTGATGCGCTACTTGCGTCAATCGCAGATGAGTCCTAGGTGAGTGTGGCGTCGGGAGGCGTTCAAGGCTACCTAGGCGGGCAACCTGACGATCGGCCCGTGAGTCCAAACGGAAGCGCTTCTCAGACGGCTAGGAACTAACCCGCCCACGTGCGCGATTCTGCTTGCAGTCGCGCGATGGGTTCGAGGTATGCCGGCCTACTTGTGGCAAATCAAGCAGGCGTTCCCACCTTCGTCTTCGCCGTATACATCGTCGATGTCTTCGGGGCACGGCCGAGCTGGCCGTAGTGGATTGATTGGGATGCTCGCCCGTATTCGGGCTCGACGGACTTCAAAGTCGTCGACGATTTGGGCGACCCGCTCGGGCTGTTCCAGTTCGGTGAGCGACTCACCTGAGGACCAGGTGAAGGGCGAGCCATGATCCAAGGCATCCTTCTCCAAGGCCTTGGCTTCTTCAAACGCCGCTGGATGGCGCTCTTTGAGTCTTACCCACTCGATCTTCTGCTGGAAGAAGCAGAAAGTGCAGCCACTGCGTGATCGCCATTCGTAGTACTTCGGATATCCCACGCCAGAGGATTCGAGGATGTCCATCACTCCGGCTTTGTCAATGCCAGCCGTACGGAACGGCAGCGACACACAGAGATTGTCTTGCTTGGATGAATAGCCTTCTCGATATTCCTCGTCGGCGCGGATAGCGACATAGGTCGTGACCTTGTCGCCCATGGCAAGCATCGGCTTGATCCACTGCTCGAACGGAGTCAGTTTGAGCTTGCGGGTGCACCAACGCGTTTGAGGCGACGGAAGGAAGTGGTTGTATTCGCGTAGCCAGAAGTCAAAGTCGCGGCGCGGATTCAGACGTTCGATTGGTTTGCCAAGATAGCCCTCTAAGCGACCCAAGAACTCATAGACCTCCGGCAGTTCCTTGCCCGTGTCGGTGAAGAA
>JBBRCA010000117.1:0-8958 GCA_038205325.1 Terriglobales bacterium
CGCAGGCACAGTATCAGCTGGGGAAAGTGTTGTTGGAGGATGGCAACGCAGCGGCGGCAGTGGAGCACCTTGAAGCGGCGGTGAAGAGCGATCCGGGGCCGGACTATATTCACTACCAATTGCAGGCGGCTTATCGGAAGGTGGGCCGGATGGACGATGCGGAGCGGGAACTGAAGGTCTATAGCGACATCAAAGCGCGCATCCGCGATGCGGCGACGGTGAAGCCAGTGGCGGAGAAGTAGCAGCGCGGTCACCAATACAGATGGCGCTCGCGACCGGTGCGAGCGCGGTCACCAATACAGATGGCGCTCGCGACCGGTGCTGAAAAGGTTAGTTTGCCAGCGCGGCTTTCTTCGTGAGCGAAAGGTTCCGCGAGGACGAGCCTACCGAGACGGTGTATTCGCCGGGAAGCCATCGCCAGTCGTCAGCGGTCTCGTTGAAGACGGCGAGGGCGAGAGGTTCAAGAGTTACTCTTACCGTCTTGCTTTCACCGGGGTTCAAAGCGATGCGCTGCCAGCCAGCTAGACGGCGAAAGTCTTCTCCGGCAGCAACGGGAAGCTTCACGTATGCCTGAGCGATTTCGGTTCCGCTGCGCGTTCCTGTGTTCTGGACGGTGAACGTTGCGGTGCGCGCGGTGGGGTCGAGGCGCAAATCCGAGTATTTATAGGTCGTGTAGGAAAGACCGAAGCCGAAGGGGAAGAGCGGCTGCTTGTTTTCAGAGTCGTACCACTTGTAGCCGAAGCGTGCGCCCTCCGTGAGCTTCGCTGGAAAACTGGTGCGTTGCTCTTCGGTCGTCCAGTGCTCGGGAAGACCGCCTTCTCCACGGTTGGGGTCGATGCCAAAAATCTGTGGATGGGGAAGATCGGCTTCGGTGCGCGGGAAGGTGATGGGAAGCTTTCCGGAAGGGTTGACGTTACCGAAGAGCAGGTTGGCGATAGCCTGCGCACCGCCAATGCCGGGGTACCATGCCTCCATGACCGCGCCGACCTGGTTGATCCACGGCATGGAGACGGGGTTGCCGGTAACAAGCACGACAACGGTGCGCGGGTTGGCTGCGGAGACGGCGCGAATGAGGTCAGACTGCTGCCCAGGAAGCGCGAGCGTAAGTGCGTCAGAGCCTTCGCTCATGTACTCATCGGCGAAAACAATTGCGACATCGGAGGCGCGCGCTGCTGCTGCGGCGGCGACGTAATCCGTGCCGGGGTCGAAAGTGACCCTGGCGGCTGGCGCATGCTCCCGGATATAACGAAGCGGCGAGGACTGAAAGTAAACGGCGTGCCCCCACTGCGTGGGAATGTTGGGAGAGATGGCATTGCCGCCCGGCGCGTCGACCTGCGCGGAACCGCCGCCAGACATCAGACCGACGTCGGCGTGCGCTCCGATAACGGCGATCGTGTGAATTGAAGCACCGTCGAGGGGAAGGATGCTTTTCTCGTTGCGGAGAAGCACAATGCTTTCTTCCGCAATACGTTGCGCGTCGTCGCGCCCGCGGAACGGGTCGACAACGCGACGGGGCGTGGAGGGATAGTCGATTATACCGGCGGCTAACATGCTGCGGAGAAGCCGATGGACCATGTCATTGAGCCGCGATAGGGGGATAGAATTGTTTTCGACGGCCTGCTGGAGTGGTCGACCAAAGTAAACTTCGCCGGGCATCTCCATATCAAGGCCAGCGAGCGCGGCTTTGCCGGCGCTGTGCGTAGCTTCCCAATCGGATACGACAAAGCCGGGAAAGTGCCAGTTCCCTTTCAATACGTGGTTAAGAAGGTAGTCGTTCTCGCAGGCCCAGTCGGCGTTGATCTTGTTATAAGAGCACATCACGGAGGCAGGGTGTGCAATCCTGATGGCGAGTTCGAACGCGAGCAGGTCGCTCTCGCGCATTGACTTGTGATCGAGTTGAACGTTAACGATCGTGCGGCCGGTTTCCTGGTCATTTAGCGCATAGTGCTTGATGTCGCCCATGATGTGATTGCTCTGGACACCTTCGATCACATGTCCGACGGTGACGCCGGCGAGAAGCGGGTCTTCCCCCGAGTACTCGAAGAGACGCCCGTTGCGCGGGTCACGGGCCAGGTTGACTCCGCCGCCGATGGATTGGTTGTAGCCCTGGTCGCGGAGCTCACGGCCAATGACGTCCCCGTAAAGGTAGGCAGCGTCGGGATCCCACGAAGCTGCGGCGCCGAGCACTGAGGGGAGAAGCGTGGCGTAGCGGCTTTGAGAGGCAGCCATGCGAACGCCAACCGCAGAGTCAGCCTGCTGCAGATCAGGGATGCCAAGGCGCGGGATGCCGAGTACCTGGCCCGCACCGCCATTATTGCTGGCGGGAACGGGGTCGCCTTCGCGTAGTGGACCCCATCCGATCCCGTGCACGAGTTGAATCTTTTCAGCGAGGGTGAGCTCTTTGAGGACGAGATCGGCTCGCTGGTCTGGCGTGAGGTTCGTGTTCATCCACGGGCGATCTGCGCGGGATGGCGCGGGCTGTTGCGCGTAGGCTGAAAAAGTGGCAAGAATCCCTAACAGAATCGATACAGTAGAGTTGCAACGAGTCATCGCTTAGATCTCCACGGAGAGTATCGTCGAAGAGATGTCAGGTTGTCTAGTGCAAATTTTCGTCGTGCAGATGGGGGCGATGTTGTTTCGGTTTTAGCTGGCCGAGGGGAGGTGCGCTTACTCTCGTACTGCGGTCACCAACTGCTGGAGTGCGGGCAGGAAGGTGAGTCGAACCAGCGGCTTGAGATCGCCGGCTTCCTCGATCAGCGCGAGGTTGCGACGCTTCCAACCGGTTGGAGCCGTCTTGTTATCTACGAGGAAGTGCAGGGCCTCGAGTCCGGCGTTAGAGAGAGCGGGCAGGCGGTCTGCCAAAGGCTTCGCAAGCCGGAGCATGGGCGTGGAGTCGACCTGCAGCTGGATATTGGGGGATGCAGTGAGCAAGTCCTGGAAAAATTGTTGTAAGGCAGCTCGGGCGGATTGGCTGGAAGCGGATCCGCCAATGGCCTCGTGGGCGAGAGATTTCGACTGATAACGCGAGGGCGGATCGGGACGAACAGCGTCGACCAGGTTCGTGAGTGGTGTGAGTTGCGAGGTGTGTTGCTGCTGATAGCGATCGCTGAAAGAGATTGGCTCGAGCACGGCAGCGAATGTGCGGAGTGCGTCGATGTCCGCAGTTCTAGCCAAGACGCGTAGGGCTTGGTCTTGGTGCGAAACGTGGGTAAGGCCGAGAGCTTCGAGGCGAACAGATGCGACGGAAAGGCGCCGATACATGTCGGACACGTCGGTGACGTTTTCGGGCGACCAAAAGCGTTCGGCGATGGCGGCAGAACGGGGCCAGATGCGCGAGTCGATGGAACGTTTATCCAGGTGCTCGGCCCACATGCAGATCTCGCCGCCGAGTACGAGCTTGCGCTGGTCTGCCGTCAGGGTCGACGAAGAAGGAAGGGGGTCAGCGAGATAGTGACTTTCTGCGGACTTCATGCCGTCGAGGTAGTAGGGCTGAGAAAGAATGGCCTGGAAGCCCTGGACTGCGGCATCCTCTAGAGCTTTTGCTCCACGCCACGATTGGATGACGGCGCTTCTGGGAAGTTCGGGATTGAGGATCTCATCCCACCCGACCATGCGCTTGCCGTGGCGTTCGAGAATCTTTACGAGGCGCTGGTTGAAATACGCCTGCAGGGCGTCTGTGCTTTCAAGCGAGTGCGTGTGCATGAAAGCCTGGATAGCAAGATTAGCTTTCCACTGTTCTCCGTTACTCTCATCTCCGCCGATGTGCATGTACGGGTCTGAAAAAATTTGCGCCATCTCGCCGATGAAGCCGTCGAGAAACGTGTAGGTGGACTTCAGGGTAGGGTCCATGGCCGCGTCGTCGATGCCGAACTCGCGGCGAATCGTATAAGGACCTGGGGCACTGGCAAGTTCGGGGTAGCCGACGAACCAACTCCTGGAGTGACCGGGAATGTCAAACTCAGGCACAACACGGATACCGCGGGCGCGAGCGTACGCAACGAGGTGGCGGGCCTGGTCTTGCGTGTAAAAGAGGCTGTCCGAACCCATACCGGTGAGGCGCGGATAGAGCTTGCTTTCCATGCGGAAGCCCTGGTCCTCGCTGAGGTGCCAGTGAAAGACATTGAGCTTCACGGCGGCCATGCCGTCCAGCGTTCGCTCGATGACATCGATGGGTTCGAAGTGGCGGCCACAATCGATCATGAGGCCGCGCCAACGGAATCGCGGAGCGTCATCGATTTTTATCAGTGGGAAGAAGTAGCCGTCGGGAGTGGTTTGCAGGAGTTGCAGCAGCGTCTCCATACCGCGTAGCGCGCCGACGACTGTGGATGCCTGCAGACGAATGCCCGAGGATGTCACGATGAGCGAGTAGCCCTCGTCCTCGCTGGTTGATTGTATGGCTTCGCCGGCCCGCTGAACGTCGATAAGCAGAGTGGCATTCCTACCGTTGAAGTGAATCTCTTTACCTACGGACGTTCCCGTAGCGTCTTCAAGTCGCTGCAGCATGCGCAGGATGGCAGCGTCCAGGCGGTCGTCGTGAAAATGCGGGGTTGCGACGGAGAAGCCAGCACGCATCGCGAAAGTCCCCGGTTCTGGGGAAAACTGGGCCGGCCGGGGCATAAGGGTGTTGTCGAAGGATTGCGCGCTACAAGTCATCGAGAACGTCTCTGGGAACAAAACGAAGATCGCGGTGAAGGCCGCCAAAAGGACGAGGCGCTTTGCGGTCCTAGTACCGGGGCGTAAAAAAACGCTGGCGGATCCCTCTGAAAATTCGGCGCCGAAGATGGGGTGTTGAAAGAGAGTAACGTTCATGGTCATCACACTAATTTCGCAGTATACCGATGTTCGAAGCCGCGAGGTCCTTCCGCTCCGTAGGCTACAGATGTCAATGAACAGCGCGGTATCGCCCGGTATAGCAACAGAGGATATTATGACCGTATTTATTGATTGTTAGAACGTGCTGAGCTGACCTAGGAAGTGAATTTGGTAGGCGAGGCAGGGCTCGAACCTGCAACCACCGGCTTAGAAGGCCGGTGCTCTATCCAGTTGAGCTACTCGCCCCAATGACGTCGCCCCAATTACGGGATTATGCTGCGGTCCCGCAGCGAACACGCGCCTGAATCGATTGTAGCGGAGGCGCGCGCGGGAGCGAGGTCTCTGCCGCGCAACAGCACTGTGATGTCGTCGAGCACGGCGCTCCAACGGTCTATGGCGATGCTCGCATCATGGCCCAGCGCGCGGATGTAGAGCGTTACGGCGAAACCTTCGAGCGTCCCCTCGAAGTCGAACATGGCCGGGCGCAGCACGCAAGCCAGAGCAGCCTGGGGATGGACGAGACGTCCGGTGCGGCGGGTGAAGCGGTCGAGCATCTCGCGCTGCTGGTGCGCGGAGGCGAACAACGCGCGTTCGCGCCACAAGATGTCGATGTAACTGGCAATGCCGACGCTGGATTCTTCCGCGCTGAGATCGAGCTCAAGCTGCAACATTTCGAGTTCGTCGGCTGGCGCGGTCGAAGGCAATAGCCACACGTCGCACTTGGCCGTCAGCACGGGAGAGCGCACCGCATTGAGCGAACGCAGCGCGCGCCCCAACGCGGGGTACTGTTCTGCTTCGGGGATTTCGGCGATGGCGTAAGGGTCGGCACGCAGGTCGATGTAGCGCGCGCTGCTCGCAGGGTCGGACCATGGCACGACCAGCGTGGGCGCGTCGGCGGTGCATTCGGCGGTCCACTCTGCAAGCATTTTATGGGTTCCCGGAAGCGTTGAAACTCTACCGCTGTCCTATGGTAAGCGCACGGTTTGGAAACGCGAGATTATTCGCCTACGCATGTTCCAAAATGAAACGCAGCGCCGTGTGCTCGGCCCAGTAGCCGTCGTTTCCGGCGGCCGGGTCGGGCTTGGCGAGAAAGGCGCAGTGGCCGCCGTGCGCGGTTTCGATGAATGCGATGTTGGGGTTGGCTGCGATGAGGGCGCGCGTGGGTCCGAGTAGACGAACAAAGGGGTCGTCGTGCGCGTGCAGGATGAGCGTGGGCACCGCGATGCGGTCGAGAACGCGGGCTGCGGCGGCGCGGTGGTAGTAGTCGTCGGCGGACTGAAAGCCGGAGTAAAGCGCGGTGATGCGGTCGTCGAAGTCGCGCAGGGAGCGGATGTTCGCGGCACGCTGCGGATCGAAGGCCTGTGGAAACAGCGCGGCTTTGCGGCGGAAGCGGCGCAGCAGAGCGCGCAGAAATCTCCGTTCATACAGGCGGTTCTGCACGTCGTGCAGGGCATCAGCGGAAGCCTGCAGATCGACCGCGGGCGAAACGCCGACGACGCTGCGAAGTTGCGGCGGCGCGTTTGGGCCGAGCTCTCCGGCGAGCTTGAGCGCCAGGTTGCCGCCCATCGAGTAGCCGATCAGCGCCATGGTTTGTAGCTTTTGGGTATCGCGAAAGAAATGCAGTACGCGATCTACATCTGAAGATAAACCGGAGTGATAGAGCGTCGGGGTAAGGCGCTCCGTTCCGCCGCAGTTGCGCATGTTCATGCGAATGACGTTGCAGCCTGCGAGCCACAATTTATTCGCACAGCCAATGACATATTGCGAATGCGACGAGCCTTCAAGCCCGTGCAGGATAATGACCGCTGGCCGCTCGGGCCGCTGCGGCAACGGCTGCCAATGGCAGTGGCAGAGCACCTGGCTGGCGATCTGGCGGCCCCGCGCAGGCGACACTTCGACGAGTTGCGCGACCGGTTCGGGAAGACAGTTTTGCCGGCTCAGAACGTTGCCGAAGATGGTCTGCAAGTGGCCGTTGGAGAGAAACGCCCGCGGCTTGAATTCGGGGCACGGCTGTGGATAGACGAGAGAGGACATCAGCGGCGGTCCTTCACGCTGAGCGTCGCCGCGATCTTCAGCATCGCTTCCGCGTTGACGGCGCCCGTGGGTTCATCTTCATGCTTGAAGTAGACGAAGACTTCTTGTTTGTGCGCGAGCTTGGTGAAACGCGCGGCGAATGTCTCCAGTTCAGCAGTGGAGTAACCGCCGCTGCAACGGAGCCGGAAGCATCGAAAACCCGCAGTGGCGATGTCCGGCGTCGCCAAGTCGTCGCTTTCCGCGACGCAGAGGGCCGCGTTGTGATCGCGCAGAATTTCGTAGATGGGCTTCACAAACCAGCTTGGATGGCGGAACTCAAAGGCGATTTTGAGAGAAGGATCTGCGAGCGTGCGCAGAGCGAGGAATGCACTAAGGCGCTCGGTGTCGGCTTTGAAGTTCGGGGGGAGTTGAAACAGCAGCGGGCCGAGCTTGTTGGCGGCGCGGGCGGGCTTGATGAACTTGATAAATTCACGAGCGGAGGCGTCGCTTGCCATCAAGCGTTCAAAATGCGTGATGCGCTGCGGTGCTTTGAAGCTGAAACGAAATCCAGGCGGCGTCGCGTCGAGCCAGCCTTTGAGTTGCAGTGCGGTCGGCAACCTACGAAACGTGTAGTTCACTTCGACCGATGTGAGGCGCGAGGAGTAGTTGTGGAGGAAGGCGCGCGGAGGAACTGCGGCGGGATAAAATCCAGGCTTCCAGGTGGGATACGCCCAGCCGGAGGTTCCGGCGTAGAGATTGCGCGGTGCGTGAGCGAGTTCGGTGGCTGCGACCGGCTCGAATTTCAAATTCGATGTCAATTTCGAAGCACGCGGCAAAGGTCTGGGTCGTCTTGGAGGAAGGGGGGAAATTGGGGCGGCTAGTGGGTTTCGAACCCACGACATCCGCTGCCACAGAGCGGCGTTCTGCCACTGAACTATAGCCGCCGTATGTCTACGATTGTAGCATCCAACATTAGATAAGCACGAGGAGGAGTAATGGCGGAGCGGACTATACGACCTGAAATCCTGCGGCCCGGGGCGGGCCCTGTCGACGCCGTGCGTCCGCGCATGGGCGGAGCGGGTGGGCTGTTTCGCGACGAAAATCTCGATCTGTTGTCGCGCGCGCTGGACACTTGGTTCCGCATACCGGGAACGCAGATTCGATTCGGCCTCGACGGTATTGTCGGCTTCATTCCTGGCTTTGGCGATCTGGCGGGAGGGCTGGCGAGTTGCGTCATTGTTCTTGCCGCGTACTTTCGCGGAGCGCCGTTGGTAACAGTCGCGCGGATGGTCGCCAATGTGGGCATCGAGGTCGTGGTGGGCATGGTGCCGATCCTCGGAAACCTTTTCGACATCGGTTGGCGCGCGAACCGGCGCAACTACCATCTTCTGGAACGCGCCCTTCTGACGGGCAAGCGCGACGCCGGGAAGGATTGGCTGTTCATGGGGTTGCTGGGGTTGGGGTTGATCGCACTCGCGCTAATTCCATTCATGCTGCTGACGTGGCTTCTGCATGAAGCGTTTGGATCAAAGGTCCGCTGGTTTTAGCGTGTCAGAAACGTTTGTCGAATGCGATATCATGGAGAATGTCGGGGCGTAGCGCAGCCTGGTAGCGCATCTGCTTTGGGAGCAGAGGGTCGGGAGTTCGAATCTCTCCGCCCCGACCATCATAACTCGCCGGGAATTAGGCAGATGTGGAGATTTCGCTTAGCGCACCTGCTTTTTTGCGCACCGACTGTACGCGTTTTTGTAAGTGTGAGAACTTTCAGAAGCCTATGCGATCCTCTATTTCAGTGACCCTACTGTCAAAATCTGATTGCGAACTCGAGAATATTTCTGGAGGTTGACTGGCGCGATAGCGTCATCCCTCGGCGATGGCAAATTCGGTGCCGCTCAGTCATTTTTTCCAGAAGGAAAGTGGTCAAATGAACGCAGATTGGCAATTGTCGGGCTGCGGAAGACGGCCTGCACTGGGTATGTGCCATTCTCGAAGAACGTCATTCGTGTTTTAAGTTGGGTTGCAGAGTCAAGCTACGAGGTCGCAACGATGATGCAGGCCGCTGAGTCGTTGCATGGCTATCACCTTTTTGCTGCAGTCTGAATTTTTTGCCGCAAGACGACCGTTCGGGGTTTC
>JBBRCA010000118.1:0-8923 GCA_038205325.1 Terriglobales bacterium
ATTGTCGATGCGCGCTTTCGCCTTGGTCGCCCGCGCCTTCGGCCCACGCCTTAGCCACTCGATCTCCGTGTTGACCCGGTTGCGCAAACCCTCCTGCATCTTCTGCTGCGCTTCCATATAGTTTTCGCGGCCTTCGAGAAACTTCGAGTACGTCCCCCGCACCCGCAGCAGCCCCTCGGCATAAACGCGGTTCAACTCCACCACTTCGCTCGCTACATTCTCCAGGAAATAACGGTCGTGCGTCACCACCACGCACGCATACGGAGCCGCCCTCAACATCGCTTCCAGCCACTCAATGCCTTCGAGGTCGAGATGATTGGTCGGCTCATCGAGCAGCAGCACATCCGGCCCCGCGACCACCGCCTCCGCAATCGCCAGCCGCTTGCGCCAGCCGCCGCTCAGCGTCGTGGCCACGACGTCCATGTCGTCGAACCCGGCGCGCCCCAGCGTCTCGCGCAACCGCTGCTCGCGCTCCCCCTCGGCAACTCCCGCAGCCACCAGCGCTCGCGCCAGCACCTCCCGCGCCGTCTCCCCCGCCGCAAACTCCGAAACCTGTTTTACATACCCCACGCGCGCGCGTTTGCGCGTGACGACCTCGCCCGCATCGGGCCCCATCTCCCCCGCCAGCACGGCCAGCAGCGTCGACTTCCCCGCACCGTTCGGACCAATCAGGCCGATGCGGTCGCCGTCGGAAACGGG
This sequence comes from Terriglobales bacterium, assembly GCA_038205325.1. GTDB lineage: Bacteria > Acidobacteriota > Terriglobia > Terriglobales > Acidobacteriaceae > Granulicella. Next base: position 700 of record JBBRCA010000118.1, read on the forward strand.
GAATGAAATGTCTTGAAACAACGGCGTCGCGCCAAAGCGTTTCGACACACCCTGGGCATTGAGAATCGGCGGCATACTGACAGTTTACTTTGCTACAGCGACCGCGTCGCCCGTTCCGCATCGAGCAGCGCCAACTGCCGTTTGCCCGCGGTCAGTCGATAACTTCCTTCCAGCAGTTCGCGCACCTCGCGCCAGCTCACTCGCCCAACATCCAGCCGCATCCCAACCCAGCCCTTGGGCATGTATTGAGGTCGATAAAAGCGGCGCTCATCGGTCGCCATCAGCAACTCACTCTCTCCCGACACGACTTTACAGCAAAGCCCTGTCACGCCATCGCCATTGTGGTCATTCAGAACATATCCAAAGACCTTCGCCCCGATCCGAAGAGTGACGTGCGTCTGCTTGCGCTCGAACGTCATTTGCGGCAGCCGGCTTGCCACATCGATGGCCCGATCCAGCAATTCCTGTGGAGACATGTTTTTACTCCAAGTCAAAATCCCGCATCGGCCTTTCCCCCATGGGCGATTGCTTGGCTTTCTTCACCGCTTCGGCAAACTTCTTCGCCATTACGTCGTCCTTGTTCTTCTCCGCCTCCACCGACTGCGCAAATATCGAATCACGCCGCGCATCCGCATCCTTGAGCGCGCGCGCCGCTTCGCCGAAGTCCTCAAACGTCTTCTTGCGCGGAGCGGGCGTATGCGCAATCACCGCCCTAGTCACCGGATCCACTTTCAACATCCCGCCACAGTCCGGGCACATCACTTCAAACGGCTGGTCGCTCAATCCCATCACAAAACCCTTCTCAAACGTCTCGATCAAGATTCTAGTACCGCGAGGTCGGCGGCGGCCTATAGCTTGTCACAAAGTTCGGATCGTCCTTCAGCGCCCACACCAGCGCCATGACCCATCCAATCCAAGTCCACCCGAAAAGCACATTAATTCAGCACGATCCACCAGAAGTTGCGAACGTGCCGCGCGCCCGCAATGAATGTCGGCAGGAAGTGTACCAATGCGATCCCGCCAAAGATCAGTATCAGAACAAAAATCGAAGTCGATGCGATCAATGCGCTCATACAAGCGAGTGTTGCACAAGTCTGCATTCAAGCCGCGCGTTCTACAGGAAAATTACGCGATGCCCCGGACACTCTTGCTTGGCGTGCTCCACCAGCAACTCCGGCAGCGCGTCCCAGTACCGCGCCAGAAACCACACCCCCGCAAGCACGCGCTCCTGCGGTTGCCCCTTCGGAAACAAGTTCAGCATCAGCATCTCCGCATGTCTGCGCAGCGACGCTTCCTTCTGCAACTCGAACGTTGCCGCCAACCGCCGGAGCCGATTCATCTGATAGCGCATCTTGCTCGCCGAAACCCCCGCTGCCCGTCCCAACTCCGCGCTCATCGCATTCATGTATTCCGTGAGCGCGGTCAACTCTGCATCCATCGCATGACCTACGGCGGCGAGCTTGCGCTTGCTCTCGATCGGCATGGCCCGCGCACCCAGCCGTTGCGCCAATCCTTCGGCATTGCTGGACTCGAGTATCTGCGTCAACTGCACGTTATACCGCATCATCACATGCGCGACGCTAGGCTCAATCAACGTCGCCGAAAGCCGCGGCAGCACCGGTGTAACGCGCCCCAACACCTGCTCATACACCACGGCGCTCTGCGCAAAATATGCAATCTCCGCCGGCCCCCCCACATACGCCGCCGTGGGCAAAATACAATCTTGAAACACCGGGCGCAGCAACGCATTTGGGCTCAACCGCTCCGGCTGCGTATCTAGAATCGAGAGCAATTCCGCCGTCGTGAAGCTGCGCGAATTGGACTTCCAGCCACCGTCCGCGGCGCGACGCAACGCTCGACGGTCCTGAACGCCTTGTTCGTTTGCCGTGATCAGGAACAGAAGACTCATCCCTTCCGCCACCTTCACCTGAGCGTGATAGCCCGCGGCTACCAATTCCGCAGACCGCGCCACCAGCGCAGCTTCCAATTCGTCCGCGCGTTCGATCGCATAACGTAACGATGCGGCTCCGAGCTTATGAAATTCTCGCGATGCGGCGTTCATCACAATCAAGCCTTGACGTTCAAACACCTTTGTCAACAATCGGCCAAAGCCGCTCGCCAGTGTCGTCTCATAGCCCTTGTGGTCCGTGTAGAACTCACGCAGCAACTCGCAAACGGGGGCATGGCCGAGCAGTTCTTCCGCCCACGCCAATACTGGCTCAACATAGCCGTCGGTGCAGATCGTCCCCACGGGAACATCCAAAGCTCCAACCTTTAGATTCGCTCCGTTGCGCTCCACACCAAGCTTGCCGAGCAGCGAAACCTGGTCCACCTCCGCCACATCGTGGTCCTCGCTCGCCAGCCAGAACACCGGGACATGCGCGCGCCCACTTTCGCGCGTCGCGTCCTGCGCCTTCCGAATCGCTGTCGCCGCCTTCAGCAGTGTCAGCAGTGGCCCGCCAAACAACCCCACCTGCTGTCCCGTCACCACTGCCGCAGCCCCATTTCGCAGACGTTCGACGTTCGCCAGCGCCGCCTCACCCGCGCCAAACCTCTCAGCCTGATTTTTCAAAGCATCGGCCAACGCTTCCCGATGCTCCGTGCCCAACTTTGGCTCCCACTTCGCCCAGTCCATCGAGAACGGGTCAGCCGGATACCACCGCCGCAGCGCCGCAGGATCCTTCGCCACGCGAACGTCGGTGAAGTCGTAAAACAGCGCGCTGGTATGCGGCAGCACCGTGATCGGATAACACTGCTCTTCCGGCTGGGTATCCATGCGTAGCTAGTCTCTCACCCCGAGCCTGTTTGGATGCGCCCACCCAACCGCCGATGCAGAAATGATTTTACCGCGTCTCACGAAATCTGCTTCCGCTCTCTTTTCGTCATTCCGTAGCGAAGCGAAGGAATCTTCATTTCGCTTGCACTAAGCTTGAGAAGATGCCATCAAAAAAGAAAGCCGCAGCCCCTCAATCCATCACCTTCAACAAGCTCACGACCCTGCGTGGCGAAGCCCATGTCCTCTCCTCAAAAACCGTCTACAAGGGCAAAATATTCTCCGTCACCGCCGACCAGGTCGAGGAACCCGGCGGCGTCACCGCTCAGCGCGATGTCATACGCCACAACGGCTCGGTCGTCATCCTCGCCGTCGACCATTCTCGCAACACGGAAGACCCGGACATCCTCCTCATCCGCCAATATCGTCACGCCGCCGGCCAATTCCTCCTTGAGCTTCCCGCCGGTCGCATCGAGCTCGGCGAAAAACTCCTCCCCGCAGCCAAACGCGAACTCGTCGAAGAGACCGGTTACCGCGCCAAAAAGTGGTCGCACCACGTCCGCTACTTTGCCAGCCCCGGGTTCCTCTCCGAAGCCATGAACGTCTTGCTCGCAGAGGACCTCGTCCTCGGGAACGCAACGCCAGAAGACGACGAGCGCATCGAAGTCCGCATGACCCCTCTCTCTGAAGTCATACACCTCATCCATTCCGGAAAAATCCTCGACGGTAAGACCCTCGTCGCGGTCATGCTCTACAAAGGCCGCCTTCCGCTTGAATAAAACTCCGAATATAACGGTACTCGCATGAATACTACGAGAATCGTCGGGCAGGCGACAATCCTATGATTACAACGATCTAGAACCACTGTAAGCAACTATTCCTAACTTCGGCGAATCCGAACGTTCAGCGAACGGCAACTGACAGATTGGCCAAGTGGGCTTGACCGAACGACACGGCGCGAGAAAGGGACGACAAATGGCGCAATATAAAGGCGAAGTTAAATGGTTCAATAATGCGAAGGGATACGGGTTTCTAGGGCGTACCGAGGGCCCCGATGTATTCGTCCATTTCAGTTCTATTCAACTTGACGGCTACAAAACCCTCAAGGAGGGCGATGAAGTCGAATTCGATGTCATCCAGGGAAGCAAGGGTCCTCAGGCTGATCAGGTTACACGTCTCAAAGCCGCCTGACTGCAATTTTTTTCGTCGTTCTGCCGTTATGCATGTCTTTCCAGTATTACGGGCCACGCAATCGAAAACAAAGGCCGGGCACTCCCATCAACGATCGATGCGGCCCGGCCTTTCGCTTGCCCTAACAAAGATCCCGAGTGTCCGGAACTGGTCGAATGAGTTCGGATTTTCGGGTATGGGATTCGATTGTGTGGCCGAGTTCATTCCAACACGTAAACCGTTGTAAATGTCTATGGACCACATCACCCTCGCACGCCTCCTCGACGAGACCGCATCCCTGCTCGAAATCGACGCCGCCGACCCCTTCCGCGTCCGCTCCTACCGCCGCGCCGCCGAAACCGTCGAGCAGCAGACCACGCCCCTCGCCACCCTCGCCACGCCCGAGTCCGACCCCAAAGCTCTCCTATCTATCCCCGGCATCGGCAAGGGCATGGCCGGCAACATCCGCGATCTCGTCGCCACCGGCACCATGCCGCTGCGCGACGAGCTTCTGAAAAAATATCGCCCCTCCATGCTCGAACTCCTGCGCCTCCCCGGCATGGGCCCGAAGACCGTCGCCATGCTGTTCGCGGCCCTCGAAATCGCCGACATCGACGCCCTTGAAGCCGCCGCCAAGCGCGGCGACTTGCTCGAACTCCCGCGCATGGGACAGAAGTTCACCGACAAGCTCCTGAAGGGCATCGAAGACCATCGCCGCAACGTCTCGCGCTTCCGCATCGACGTGGCCCGCGACCACGCCGAGCGCATCTCTGCGCTCATTCGCCAATTTCCCGGCATCGACACCATCACGCCCGCCGGCTCACTCCGCCGTGGTCGCGAGAGCGTCGGAGACCTCGATCTTCTCGTCACCGGCCCAGCCTGCGAAGCCGATGTCGTCGCGGCCGCGGTCGAGCACGTCGCCACTCTGCCGCTTATCGATAAGCTCATAGCGCGCGGCCAGAACAAAGTCAGCTTCACCCTGCGCAACAACCTCCAGGTCGACGTTCGCCTGCTCCCCCGCGCCAGTTACGGCGCGGCACTGCAATACTTCACCGGCTCCAAGATGCACAACGTCGCACTCCGCCAACGAGCACTAAAACGTGGCCTCACACTTTCCGAGTACGCGCTCCTGCGCCTCGAAGACAACGTCATCGTCGCCGCCGCCACCGAGCAGGAAATCTACAACGCCCTCGACCTCGACTACGTCCCGCCCGAACTCCGTGAGAACTGCGGCGAACTCGAAGCCGCCGCCAAACACATGCTGCCGCAACTCATCACGCGCTCCAACATTCGCGGCGACCTGCACATGCACACCACCGAATCTGATGGCGCAAACTCCATCCGCGAAATGGCCGAAGCCGCCATCTCTCGCGGCCTCGACTACATCGCCATCACCGACCACTCCAAAAATCTGGCTATGACCAATGGCATGGACGACCAGCGCACCCTCGCGCACGCCGCCCGTATCCGCAAAGTCTCAGCAGAACTCGCCGAAGAGTTTGCCGCCCAAAGCGGCCCGCAGTGGGCGCGCTATCGGCAGCGCATGAAAGATGGCGAACCCAACACCGAAGCTCCGCGCGTCCCTTTCCGTCTGCTCGCGGGCATCGAAGTGGACGTCCTCATGGACGGCCTGCTCGACCTGGAAGATTCGACCCTTGCACAGCTCGACATCGTCATCGCCAGCGTCCACTCCGGCTTCAACCAAACTGCAGACGAGATGACCGCCCGCGTCCTCCGGGCCGCCGAAAATCCCTACGTGCAAATCCTCGGACACCCCACCGGCCGCAAGGTCCTCAAGCGCGAACCGTACAAGATCGACCTCGAAAAACTTCTGCCTGCCGCCGCGCGCCTCGGCATCGCGGTCGAGCACAACGCCGCCCCCGCGCGCTCCGACCTCTCCGACATCAACCTCCGCAAAGCTAAAGAACTCGGCTGCAAGATCATCGTCGACACCGACGCCCACTCCATCGCCGAGCTCGACCTCATCGACCACGGCATCGTGCAACTGCGCCGCGCCTGGCTCTCCCCGCCGGACCTCATCAACACCCTCCCCATCGACGCCTTCCTAGCCACTCTCCGCCCCCACCCCCGCCAGACCCCCTCCTAAACTGGGTGCCCTCTTCGCCTGTCGAATGGATCCAAATTTTCGAACATGGGATTCCGCTGCGCTATCCTTATCCGCAATGCCATTCAACGTCATCGAGACTCGTTCCAAACTCCCATCCGCCCTCATCGCCACAGGAGTTCTCATCCTCATCACCATCGCCGTTTTTCATTTCAACCGCGACAAGAAACCCGAACTCACCATCACCCGCATTCAAACTTACATCGCCCGCACCGAACTGAAAGCCATGAAGGGCAGCATCCACGTCATCGGCACCATGCCGCACGTCGACAACGACCTCTACGTCCTACTCACTGTGAAGCTCACCGACACCACCCACCAGCCGCTTTTCATCAAAGACGAAACGTCCATCCTCACCGCCCCCGACCACTCCATCCTCGAATCCAGCGCTATCCAAGAAAACGACCTCGCGCAAATCTACGCCGCGTTCCCTAAACTTAAGGCGCTGGCTTCGGCGCCCCTCACACGCGACACGAAAATCCAACCAGGCCAGTCCGCCGAAGGCATGGTACTGCTACATTTCCCCGGCGCAACCGAAGCCAACTGGCGCTTTCGCGAGTCCGCGACCCTCACTTTCGACTTCTTCCACCAAGACCCGCTCACCGTCACTATCCCCGAGCGCTAAGTGACCTTCGTGGCATCCCACCTGACGCCGCCGAAACTCCAAAATCAAAATGCCCTCTGTGCGGTCAACACCGCATAGCTCTGAGCGGCTTGAAACCACCGCCAAACCGCTTTATACGGAATGTTGCTGAATGCTACACCTAACTGATTCTATTGGCGTCCCCGACGGGATTCGAACCCGTGTTACCGCCGTGAAAGGGCGTTAACGGGGGCTTTAGCCGACTTCGTATGGTTTGGGCATTGTGAGCAAAACGTCAATAAAGACGTGGCCTTTGTGAAGTCTTCGCCTTTGTCGGGTTTGCACCCGTATGTACCCGTTCATCGGTTCTATCGTTACCGTAGCGCTACCCGGCAACTACGCAGAGCCACACGCGGTTAGAGGCCGCGCAAAAGCGCCTCAAGTGACACATTCAAGCTCTGTGCCATCAGTTGCAAGTTCCGCAGGCCGATTCCTTCTTTCCCAGTTCAACATCGGATATGTAGTTGCGCCCGACCCAGGCATGGACTGATAAATACGTCAGTGTCCGCCCCCTCGCCCTTCTCAACTGCCTGATCCTCTGACCCACGAGAATGCAAATATCCGTTGCCATACAAAAAGCATGTTCTGTACTCTATGGAGGGATTCCGTCTATGGGAGACAAGCCTTGCGAATTGCCTTGATAGCCAACAGTCATCCTAAAACGCTGACGAAGCAATGTCTTGTCCTGCCGGTCGCTCTCTTTCTACTTTCTCTACCCGCCGTTGGGCAAAAACCTGGCTCGTCGTTGGCCCCTTCGGGAGGCCAGAGCGTGTGAAGGCAGAATCGTCGGAAAAGTAAGTGACCCTCATCAAAGTTTACGAGGATGTGGATGTAGAAATGTACATATCGGATGTCATTTCAGAGGTCTGGAAGAACGCTAGCTGCCCGAGCTACTTCTCAAAAGGCACGTACCTCGTCAGGCTCTACACCCATTTCAAAAATGATCACTTCTGCATGACGGATATGTTCTCTGATAGGAGTCGAACTGATCCGAAGCGCAAAGAGCTCTGTGACTAGTACACATAAAAAGTCGAATCTATGGTCATGAATAAGCGTACAAACTCGACCTCAATTTCTCAGAGTTTACTTAGGGGCCGGGCACGCAAGTCGCAGATGACAGCGTTGATATGCGGAAATCGGAGTCCTCTGTTGCCAATCTGGACAAACGAACACAACGTGCCTTGAGCCGGGTAAACCAGATTGTGAGCGAGGAGGTGATGACTCGATATTGCCAAGTCACGAGTCGTGCTTCTTTTATACATAGCCGCAAACACGAGAGGATCGTGCCCCACCATCTAATGAAAATCGTGTGATCGAACTTCAATGGCCGAAGCATTGAGAAGTTCCAACGACTCCGCTTTGACATGAACAACGCCATCCTGATTTTGAAGTTTGCCATAGACCTTCAGGAACTTCCCACGCGTCACCAACACCCGCTCTCGCTCATAGAGTTGCGGATGAATGACCACATTGGCGATGCCGGTTTCGTCCTCCATCGAGAGGAAGATGAAGC
>JBBRCA010000119.1:0-8897 GCA_038205325.1 Terriglobales bacterium
AACGCCATCAGTGGCAAGCCGCTGCCGATCTACGGCGACGGCCAACAGGTGCGCGACTGGCTCTACGTCGCCGACCATTGCAGTGCCATCCGCGCCGTGCTCGAGCGTGGACGCATCGGCGAAACCTACAACATCGGCGGCGGCAATCAACCCACAAATCTGGCCGTCGTTCAGACCCTATGCGCGCTGCTGGACGAGTTGCTCCCGAACTCACCGCACGCACCCCACGCTCAACTCATCCGCACCGTCGAAGACCGCCCCGGCCACGACCGCCGCTACGCCATCGACGCCCGCAAAATTACCGCCGAACTTGGCTGGCAACCCACCGAGAGTTTCGCAACCGGCCTCCGCAAGACCGTGCAGTGGTACCTCGCCAACCCCGCCTGGATCGAAAGCGTCACCTCTGGTGCGTACCAGCAATGGCTCACAACCAACTACAACGACCGCGCCTCCCTCGTAGCGGGACACGTAGCAGCAGGTGCACAATGAAGGGCATCATTCTCGCGGGCGGCTCCGGCACGCGGCTGCATCCGGTCACACAGGCGGTGTCCAAGCAACTGCTCCCCGTCTACGACAAGCCGATGATCTACTATCCGCTTTCCGCGCTGCTGCTGGCCGGAATCCGCGACATCCTCATCATCTCCACGCCCGCCGACACGCCGCGCTTCGAGCAGCTTCTCGGCACAGGAGCGCAGTGGGGCATCTCGTTGCAATACGCCGTCCAACCCTCCCCCGACGGCCTCGCCCAGGCTTTCCTCATCGGCGAAACTTTCCTCGCGGGCGAAGGCTGCTGCCTGGTCCTCGGCGACAACATCTTCTACGGCCACGACTTCGCCAAAACCCTCCGCGAGGCCGCCGGCGAGACCCACGGCGCGACCATCTTCGCCTATGCGGTCAACGATCCCCAGCGCTACGGCGTGGTCGAGTTCGACGCTGCAGGCCATGCCATCTCGCTCGAAGAAAAACCGCTAAAACCCAAGTCGCGTTACGCCGTCACAGGTATTTATTTCTACGACGCACAGGTCGTCGCAGCCGCCCGCGACCTCAAGCCATCGGCTCGCGGTGAACTTGAAATTACCGACCTCAACTCTTGGTATCTCCACCGCGGCGAACTCCGTACGCAAGTGCTGGGCCGCGGCATCGCGTGGCTCGACACGGGCACGCATGACTCGCTTCTCGAGGCCTCGAACTTTATTCACACCATCGAACGCCGCCAGGGCCTCAAAGTCGCCTGCCCGGAAGAGATCGCATTCCGCCAGGGCTACATCGACGCAACGCAACTGCGAGCGCTCGCCGTCACCATCGCCAAAAGCACCTACGGCGAATACCTCCTCCGCGTCCTCGAAGAAAAGGTCTTCTAAAAATTCCGAGTTTGGAGTCTGTCAAGTAAAACTTGTCATTCTGAGCGAAGCGAAGAACCTGCTTTGCAGTTGCAGTTGCCGTTGCTGTTGCTGTTGCCTTTCTTTCTGTCATTCCCGAAGGGAATCTGCTTCTTCTTCTGCAGTTGCCTTTGCTTTTGCAGTTGCTCTTGCCTTTCTTTTTGTCATTCCCGAAGGGAATCCGCTTCTTCTTTTGCCTTTGCTGTTGCTCTTGCTTTTCTTTCTGTCATTCCCGAAGGGAACCTGCTGTTGTCCCTACCCACAAACCCCACGCGCATCCTCCTCACCGGGGCCTCCGGCCAGATCGGCGGCGAACTCCTCCACACTCTCGCCCCGCTCGGCGAACTCATCGCACCCTCGCGCACCGAGATGAACTTCGCCGACACCGCCTCAATCCAAACCTACATCCGCGCCGCGCGTCCGCATTGGATCGTCAACGCCGCGGCCTACACCGCCGTCGACAAGGCCGAATCCGAACCGGCCCTCGCATTCGGCCTCAACGCCGAAGCTCTCCGCACCCTCGGCCTCGAAGCCCGCGCCCTCAACGCAACCGTGCTGCACTTCTCCACCGACTACGTCTTCAACGGCCAATCCCCACGGCCCTACGTCGAAACCGACCCCACAAATCCGCTCAACGTCTACGGAGCCAGCAAGCTCGCGGGCGAACAAGCCCTCGCCGAAACGGGCGCACAGTCGCTCATCTTCCGCACCAGCTGGGTCTACGGCGCGACGGGTAACAACTTCCTCCGCACCATCCTGAAGCTCGCCCGCGAGCGCGACACTTTACGCATCGTCGGCGATCAACACGGCGCCCCCACCTGGAGCCGCGACCTCGCCCGCATGACGGCCCACATCATCGCTCATTGCGAACAAACCTCAACACCGGTCTTCGACTTCACAGGCCTCTACCACGCCGCCGCCAACGGCGAAACCACCTGGGCCGCCTTCGCCGCCGAAGCCCTCCACCAACTCCAACAACGCGAACCCGCTACAAAGCTCGCGACCATTACCCCCATCACAACCACCGAATACCCCACCCCCGCGCTCCGTCCCATAAACTCCCGCATGAGCAGCGACAAACTCCTCCGCACCTTCAACTACCGCATGATGCATTGGCAAGAGTCTCTCGCGCACGTACTCGCCGAACTCATCTAACGCGTTCTTGCTCGTGCTTTTCTTCTCTCATCCGTAGGGATGTGCAGTTGCCGTTGCTTTTCTTTCTGTCATCCCGTAGGGATCTACAGTTGCCGTTGCTTTCTTTCTGTCATCCCGTAGGGATCTGCAATGCCGAGAACGCATGATCGCAACGAGTGACAGATTCAACTCAAGTCGTCCCGGTCGACGCCACCGCGAGAACCTCTCCGCCCGCCCCTTTTTGCAGGAACACGACCACATGAAATCCGGCCGCGCGTTCCCCCCCCGGCAGCGAAAACGTTGTCTGCCCTGCGAACCCACGGCTCGCCTGCACGTCACCCAGATCGTGAAACTCCCTCGCGATGGCCACATGGGTCAGCGTCCGTCCGCCATTCTCTCCGCGCGCCACCTGTTGTTGCCCCTGGTTCTGCACAAGCACGGCCATCAACCGGCCTGCGACCGCACTCCGTTCCAGCTTGACATCGACGCGCATGTTGCGCGGCTTCTCATCGCCGACTCGCGCGACCGTCAACGCCAACGCGGGCTTTCCCGCTTCTTCAACCAACGCTCTTCGCAGCGCGCCTCGATCTCCGCCCACGAATTGCCGCGTGCCGTTGACCACCATTTGCGGCGTATAAGGACCTTCCGCCCCAAGGCGCTGCGCGTAATCGGTCTGCCGCCGAGTGGATTCAGTGGACGAGTACGGATCGGTCCACCCCAGGCGGTTCCAATAATCGACATGCTCCGACAACACGATCACGCCGGGCAGGGTCCTCGAGATTTCCGCGAGCATCGCGTCCGCCGGCGGACAGCTCGAACATCCTTCCGAAGTAAACAACTCCACCAACACCGGTGGACCCGGCACAGCCGCATAAGCGACGGCACTCGCAGCGGCCCACAGCGCGGTCGATACGACAGCAAATCTCGCCGCCTGGCGCGCAACCCGAAAACGGTCGAGTGAGAAGCGATGATACCGATGCAGCCCCGCCATCAGGCGGCTGAACCCGTGCATCGCGATGTTCACTCCCAGGCAGACCCGCAGCACCAGATAACCCAGCGCCGACGTCGTTTCTTCTTTCCGCAATTCATAGGCTGAATCCAATATGTTCTCCTGTTCCGGCATTCCATGAGACGCTGCCCGTACTGCAATAGCGGAGCCAGTGTCCAAGTGGCCTCTTCGGAAAACTGCTTTCCTGGGTATGAGACCGTGTGCACGGTACGATTTACATCCAACCGCTATTCGCTGTAATCCACGCAATGGAGAAAACCATGAACGAAGAGGTCGTAGTGCCCGCTTACGTAAATCGCAAACCGTCCCAGGTTTGGATCAACGCCCTCGTCGCCGGACTCATAGGCGGCGGTGTCGGCACTGCGGTCAAGTCATTTTGCGAGATCGTCTCGCCGCCCCGCCTCCCATTCCAAGCCTCGCCTTTGGGCAAAGGAATCGGAGTCATTTCCGTCATGCTGACGGGCCACGATCTTCCTGAGCCGCTTCATGCGCCGGTCGAAAACCTGGTGCATTGGATCTTCGGCACGACCACCGGCGTGGTCTATGCGTTGTTCGCAGAAGAGTTCAACTGGGTAACGATCGCTTACGGCGCGGCTTTCGGCGTTGTGTTCTGGGTGGGGTTCCATGTAATTCTGACGCCGCTGCTGGGGTGGTCCGGCTGGCCTAACGTATTGTCATTTCGGGAACAGATCAACGAACTCATCTCGCATATTTTGTACGGCGTGGCGTTGGAACTGACGCGCCGGGTTATCGTTAAAAAGCTCCGCCAAGCATGACCCCCGTTCCCACGATCGACGACTACGGCATCATCGGCGATTGCCGGTCGGCCGCTCTAATTTCCAAATCCGGGTCGATGGACTGGTTGTGCTGGCCGACCTTCAGTGCTTCACCCGTCTTCGCGCGCCTGCTCGACTCCGACGGCAGCGGCATGTGGAGCATCACGCCACGCAGCGAGTACACCTCCACACACCGCTACGTCGGCGCCACCAACGTTCTCGAAACCACGTTCCACACCGCCACAGGCTCCCTGACGCTGACCGACTTCATGCCCGTCTCAAGCGAAGAATACAGGCGCAGTCATCTCACCGCGGAGCATCAAATCACGCGCATTCTGTTCTGCGAAAAAGGCAGCATTGATCTTGAGCTTCAATTTGCGCCGCGCAATGGCTTTGAACGCGTCCGCCCCACGATCACCTCCAAAGCCCGTCTAGGTCTGCGGGTCGAAGGCAACGGCGGCGCGCTCACGTTGCAAAGCGACCTCAACTGGCACAACGACACGGCCGGAGTCCGCGCCGCAGTCTCCCTGCGCGCGGGTGAACGCCGCAGCTTGATTCTTACGTACACCTGCGAAGCCCCCGCCGTTCTTCCTCCGCTGGAGAGCGCCGCCGCCGATCTGGAAAGAACGCTCGGGTGGTGGGAAGAGTGGTCGTCGAAGTTCATTTACACCGGAGCCTACAAATCGGCCGTCCAGCGCAGCGCGCTTGTGCTCAAGCTGCTGCAGTTCGCCCCCTCGGGCGCATTCGTCGCGGCAGCAACCACATCGCTCCCCGAAAAACTCGGCGGCAACCTCAACTGGGACTACCGCTACTGCTGGCTCCGCGACGCGTCCTTCAACGTGCAGGCATTGTGCGGCACAGGCTATCGCGACGAGGCTAAGGCCTTCATGGAGTGGATGCTGCACGCCACGCGGCTCACCCAGCCCAAGCTCATGATCGTCTACGATCTGTTCGGCAATCCCTGCCCGGAGGAGAAGGTCGTCTCCAATGTGTCCGGCTACCGAAGCTCTCTGCCCGTGCGCACCGGAAACCTCGCCGCCAAACAAAAGCAACTGGACATCTACGGCAAGGTCATCTGCGGGGCGGCACAGATCATTAAGGGCAAAGGCCTCGCCGACCGCGAAACGCAAAGCGTACTGGTCAACTTTGGGAAATATGTCGTTAAGCACTGGAAGGAACCCGACGCCGGCATTTGGGAACCGCGCGGCACGTCCTGCGCTCACACCCACTCCAGGCTGCTCTGTTGGGTCGCGCTGGACGAGTTGCTCAAAATCCACGAGAGTGGCGCCATCGCCAAAATGCCGGTCGAGCTTTTTCGCCGCACGCGCGACGAAATCCGCGCAGACCTCGAAGCCAACAGTTGGAACGAGCAGCAACAGACCTACACCAGCAGGCCGCACTCCGACGAGATCGACGCCACGCTCCTGCTCATTGCCAAGCACAACTTCGAGCCTCCCGATTCGCACCGCCTCCAGGCGACCTTTCGCAAGGTCAAGGAAACCCTCTACGCCGGTGACGGCCTCATCTATCGCAACCGCGACGAAGACGGCCAGCCTGTCGAAGGCGCGTTCGGCATCTGCGGTTTCTGGGTAACGGAGTTTCTGGCCATGGGCGGAGGCACTCTTGAAGCGGCGCAAGACAACTTTGAAACCCTCCTGCGCTACGGAAACGCTCTCGGTCTCTTCGCCGAAGAGATTGACCCCGCCAGCGGCAAGTTGCTCGGCAATTTTCCGCAGACCTTCACCCACGTCGGCCTCATCAATGCCGCGCTCGCCATCGAAAAACGAGCACATCCGCCGACGCAAACGTCAGCCACGGAGACCCCGTCATGAATTGCATGAGTTGGCTCTTCGCCGCCGTCGTCGCGACCCTCGCCCAACTGCTCTTTGAAGTCGCGACGCAAGCCATGCACCTCACCCGCATGAGCCTGCCTTACATGCTGGGCACCCTATACACCGAGCACCGCACTCGAGCCAAGCTCTTCGGTCTGGCCAACCACATCGCGAACGGTCTGCTGTTCGCCATCGGATACGTCCTGCTGTTTCGCTATCTCGGCGTCGCGTGCTGGTGGCTCGGAGGCCTGATTGGACTGGCGCAAGCCGCCTTCGTCCTGCTCGTGGTCATGCCTGTATTGGCGGACGTTCATCCGCGCATGGCCTCGGAAAGACAAGGCCCCACGGTCAAAAAGCAACTTGAGCCACCCGGATTTCTCGCCTTGAACTACGGTCCGCGAACGCCTCTCTCGATCGTGATTTCGCACGTGCTTTTCGGCGTTGTCATCGGCATGCTATACCGACTCTAGGGACATCTGCTCAAGTCCATTTCAGAGCCTGTTGTTAGAGCTGAACCGCTTGCTTTTCGGAGGGAGCAGGGGCCTTTAGGCCCCTGAATCGTCCGCTTCCACGAGAATGGGCTTTAGCCCCGGCCACTTTGCCTGGCCACTACGGCCGTGGATGAACTTAATCAGAGCTTCCACTTGACGCGACCGAACGAAAGGACACCCATGAACAGCGTGGACGCCGACAAGGACAAAAGAGACCAACCCGCGATCCGCGTCGTCCTGCACCCGTACGCCACCGCATTGCCGCTGGGTTGCTTTGCCTTCGGCATCGGTAACGTATTGCTGAGCGCCTTCAGTGTCCATTGGATTCCGCTGTCGGAGACGACCCTGCTGGCCGTAATGCTGCTCGGATTCGTCGCTCCCCTCGAACTCATCCCCTGCATCATGGCCTTCCTCTCCCGCGATACCGGGGCCGCCACGGCGATGGGCCTCTTCGCCGCCGGTTGGGTCGTACAGGGCATCCAGCTCCTCATCATGAAGCCCGGCACTCCCAGCCCG
This sequence comes from Terriglobales bacterium, assembly GCA_038205325.1. Taxonomy (GTDB): domain Bacteria; phylum Acidobacteriota; class Terriglobia; order Terriglobales; family Acidobacteriaceae; genus Granulicella. The sequence goes on from JBBRCA010000119.1 coordinate 7,138, forward strand.
GCCGCTGGGATTTTCCTGTTGCTGTTGGCACTGTGTCTAGCAATACTGACCATTGCGACCTTCAAAAGCAAACCGCTCATCGGAACGTTGTTCATCATTGCGTTCTTCCGATCGATCAGCGCGGCCCTCTTCGATTTCGGCCTCGGAACCATGGGCATCGTCGCCGCCGTGTTAGGCTTCCTGCTCGCTATCTTTGCTTTTTATAGCGGCCTCGGCCTGCTGCTGGAAGACGTCCAACAGAGGCCGCTTCCCATGGTGTTCCGGCGCGGCAAAGCAAAAGAGGCCATGCTAGCCGGCCTCCCGGAACAGGTCGAGCACGTTGCAACAGAAGCGGGCGTTAGGCCACAGCTATAACAGGCTGCGGAAAAAAACAGCAGCTAAATAACTCGGTTCTGCTTAGGGCGACATAACTCGGTTCTGCTTAAGGCGACGACTTCAGCCCTTGCGTAAGAGCCTGTTTACGATCTCTCTTTAAACCCGTAGAGACTGTCATCTCGACCGGAGCCTTCGCGCACTTTGCGAAGGCGTAGTGGAGAGACCTGCAGCTTTTCCGTGGCGGCAAGGATACTCGGCTGCACAGAGCGTTGCGGGTCTCTCCACTACGGCACCAAAAAACGCGCCTCGCGGTTGAGATGACAGTTTTGAACAGACCCAAAGAAAGTCGTGGACAGGTTATGAAAGCCACGCCACAACTGGCCCTCTTTTATTTATCCATGCCACGCGTCTAATGCAATGGGTTGGAAGTGTTCGGCCCGGAACCTAGGAGAAATCGACACCATGAAAAATTCCACCAAAGCACTGATGTACGGCGCAGCCATTTCGGGTTTGATGGCCGGCACAACTCCAATCCTCCATGCCTCCACCACCGCGACCGTTCGCAGCACCACCGCATCGGTAGGCGTTCTTTCCGCCATGGACGACAAAGACAAGCATGCCTGCAAGGGCCAAAACAGCTGTAAGGGCAAGGGCGGCTGCAAGGCCGGCGACAACGGTTGCAAGGGCAAGAATAGCTGCAAGGGCAAAGGCGGCTGCGCGACCAACGGCAGCAAGCCACCCGCATAACCCGGAATCGTCCGGTCTAACTTTTCAAATAGGAGGCGGAGTGCTATTGCACTCCGCCTTCTTGTTTCCGCCTTCCCAATATGTTGGCGCGCATCACCGTAATTCAAGCCGGAGACCCCTTCGGTCGCCGTTTTCATTTCAGCCAAATAGCCTCTTGGTTGTCATTCCGTAGCGCAGCAAAGGAATCTGCTTTTGCTGTTGCTCTTCTTTCTGTCATTCCGGAGCGTAACGAAGGAGTCTGCTTTTGCTGTTGCTCTCTTTCTGTCATTCCGGAGCGTAACGAAGGAATCTGCTTTTGCTGTTGCTCTTCTTTCTGTCATGCCGGAGCGCAACGAAGGAATCTGCTTTTGCTGTCGCTCTTCTTTCTGTCATTCCGTAGCGCAGCGAAGGAATCCGCAGTTTGCTCGGAGCCGCACGAACGATCGCCCCTCCTGAAGGATGTCCTTTCTCACAAACTCACAACTTCTTGACATCGCCCTCCGCTCGTACCTCCTCCAAACCTGTCAAGCCCCCCGGCCTGTGGAAAACTCATGGAGACCTTATAAACACTGTCTAAAATCGCGAAAGAAACTTGGCATACTTATCCCGTCCAACCGTTATAATAGAGATAGAGCAATCCCACCCAGCCCGGCTACCCGCCGGGCTGTTGCATTTAACCCCATCAGCTTAGCCGTCGTGACTCTTCAAGGTTCCTTAGC
>JBBRCA010000120.1:0-8893 GCA_038205325.1 Terriglobales bacterium
ACGCGGCGCAGCAGGCGGTTGGCGATGCGGGGAGTGCCGCGGGAGCGGAGCGCGATCTCCGATGCGCCGTCGGCATCGATGGGCACCTGCAGTACCTCGGCGGAGCGTTCGACGACGTAGCGGAGTTCGTCGTCGGTGTAGAACTCCAGCCGCAGCAGGATGCCGAAGCGCGAGCGCAGCGGCGAGGACAGCAGCCCGGGCCGCGTAGTCGCGCCAATGAACGTGAACGGCTTGATTTCGAGAGTATGGGTCCGCGCGCTCGGCCCCTGACCGATGATGATGTCCATCTGATAGTCCTCGAGCGCGGTGTAGAGCTTTTCTTCAAGCACAGGTTGCAAGCGATGGATTTCGTCAAGGAACAGCACCTGCTTCTCGCGCAGGTTAGTGAGGATGGCCGTGAGGTCGCCTTGAATCTGGAGCGCGGGGCCGCTGGTCTGCTGATAACCGACCCCCAGTTCGTTGGCGATGATGGTCGCGAGCGTGGTCTTGCCCAGGCCGGGAGGCCCGAAAAGTAGCACATGGTCAAGTGCTTCGCCGCGGGTCTTAGCGGCTTGGAGCGCGATGGCAAGTTGCTCTTTGGCTTTGGTCTGGCCGATGAACTCGGCCAGCCATTTGGGCCGCAATTTGAGCTCGACGATATCGTCGTCGTCGACGCGGCCGGCGGAGACGAGACGTTCGGCGTCGCCGCTCCGTTTGCTGGCGCTGTTCTGGTCGTATGCCTTCTTGTTGGTAAAGTCCACTAGAGGCGATGGTACGGCGAAGAAGCCCTGTGACGCAAAGACAGGCGCTTACACTTGATTGCGGATGCGTACCTATGTTTATAAGTTGACCTCGGACCGGGGCGGCGCGCCGTGCGCTCCACCGCCGCATTTGGATGACGATCCACTTCTGACGCTTTCGATATGCAAACCCGCAATCCGACGCACCGCACAGCCCGGGGATCGCATCCTCGGCATCACGAGCCGGGCGCTTGAGGCGAACGAGAACTATCCCTTGCTCGCAGTCATCTACGCAGCGCGCGTCACTGGCACTCTCGAGCCACGCGAATATTATGCCAGGCGTGGCAAATTTCGCAATCGCCCTGACTGCATCTATGAGTTTCACCGCGTCAATGGAACACTGGCGCACGCCGGACGCACAGCGCTTCACAATGACCCTGCCTACGAAGCCCGCGATATCGGCCACTACCCTTATTACCGCAACGCGCGCACGCTTCTCAGTACAGACTTTCGGTATTTCGGCAGCGAAGCCGTACCAATTCCATCGACACTGAGGGGCTTGCTGCGCGTTGCAGAGTCCCTCGGACAGGGCCACCGGGTTTACGACGAGCTCTCACCAGAAAGCTTAGAACTCGACGCGTTGTTCAAGCGTCTGTGGAAGCGGCCCACGCGTCACACCGCTGCACGCGTCGATCAAGAAGCGCGCGATCATGAGCCTCGTTCCGCGTCGGCGGGCTGTATTCCGAAGCCGCGCGGTAAGCGCACCTGTTAATCGCGTTTCTGCGTGCTTGCGATACTCTTAAGTGTTTGCTTTTGAAATGCGAACCGTGGAGTTTGGAGTACAGATGAAGATTCTTGTAGCCATCAAGCAGGTGCCGGAGCGGGACGCGCAGATTCGCGTTGGCGCGGACGGTCGCAGCATCGACGAGGGCGATGCCGCGTGGACGATCAACGAGCCGGACGCGTATGCGCTCGAAGAGGCGTTGCAGTTGAAAGAGCGGGAGGGCGCGGGCGAAGTGGTTGTTCTCTGCGCCGGGCCGGAGCGCGCGACGAGTTCGCTGCGCGAGGCGCTTGCCAAGGGCGCGGACCGGGCTATTCATATTGTTACCGACGACGAAGGCACGGAATCGCTGGCGGCGCGCGATACGCTGGGCGTCGCGGCGTTGCTGGCCGATGCGGCGAAGGCTGAGTCGCCGGATCTGATTTTGACAGGGTTGCAATCCGACGATCTGGGCGCGGGCCAGACGGGCGTGGTGCTGGCGGAGTTGCTGGGTATGCCGCACGCGACGCTCATCATGCATGTGGAACGGGCTGGAGCGGGTTTGAAGGTGAAGCGTGAATTGGAAGACGGCTGGTTCCAGCACGTTGAAATGCCGTTGCCCGCGCTGCTGACGATTCAATCGGGCGGCAACCGGCTGCGTTATGCGACGCTGATGGGCATCAAGAAAGCGAAGTCGAAGGAAACACGCACGATCGATGCAAGCGCGGCAACGACGGCTGTGGCGGAGATTGTGAAGGTCTATCCGCCGGAGCGCGTAAAGCGGACGGAGATGTTGACCGGATCGGCGGACGAGATCGCCGCGAAGATTGTGGAGAAACTGAAGTTCGAGGTAAAAGTCCTGTGAGCGATCAAATCATAAACAGAGCTGGCGTACTGGTCGTCATGGAGCAGAAGAGCGGCGCTGCGGCTGGTGGAAAAGCTGGCTGGAACCGCATGAGTTTCGAAGCGTTGGCTGCGGGGCAGAAGCTCGCGGCCAACCTGGGCGTGGCGTGCTCGGCTGCGGTCGTGGGGGCGGAGGAAATCACCGCTCCGCTCGCACAAGAATTCGCCGACAAGAAGCTAGAAGCGGTGTGGGTGGTCGGCCATGCATTGTTGGAGCACTACACGGCGGATGGTTGGTGTACGGCGCTCGAACAACTGATTGCCGAAGCGAAGCCACAGTACGTCGTGTTTCCGCACACGTACCAGGTGCGCGACTTCGCGCCCGCGTTGGCGACGCGTTTGAAGCAGGTCCTCATCAGCGACGTGACAGCGATCCATGACGGTCCGGTCTTCGTGCGCCAGTGGATGCAGGGTAAGTTGAATGCGGACTATCGACATGCTGGGGACGGCGTATGTTTTGTGTCAGTGCAGGCGGGGACGTTCCGCGCGGACGCGGTCGAAAGTGGATCAGCTGAGGTGAAACAATTCGCGCCGCAACTCGACGCTGCGCAGATTCGCACCACGCCCAGCGAGCCGTTCCGCGAAGCTGCGCAGACCGTCGACCTCACCGCCGCTCCGGTGATTGTCAGCGTGGGGCGTGGGATTGGCGAGCAGGACAATCTCGCCATCGTTGAAGAGTTGGCGCAGGCTCTGGGAGCGGAGCTTGCGGCGTCGCGGCCCATTTGCGACAACGGCTGGCTGCCGATGGAGCGTCAGGTGGGAAGCTCTGGCCAGACGGTCGCGCCCAAGCTGTACCTGGCGGTCGGCATCTCCGGAGCGATTCAGCACCTGGTGGGAATGAAAGGCGCAAAGACGATCATCGCCATCAATAAAGACCCCGATGCGCCGATTTTCGAGATTGCGGACATCGGCGTGGTGGGCGATTTGTTTGAGATTGTGCCCGCGTTGACGAGGGCAATCAAGCAGTGAGCAAGAAGTAGTAATGAGTAGGCGCATGAGACCTTTTACGGGTTGGGCGCGTCCTACTCAAGGGCAGTCTCGACTGCGGACTACTCACCCGAAGATGTTGAACGCCTTGTCTCAGAACGGACGCACCGCCCGCTCGCGACCTCAGTGGTTACGACTGATGGCGATGCTGTGCGTGTTGGTGGTGGGCGGCATTAGCACGGCGCAAGCGGCGCATATCCACGGCCAATGGCTGCCGCTGAAAGCGGTGCGCGCGAGCCTTGCAACGGACGCTTCCGAAGGCCAGGGCGAGGAACATTGCCCGCTCTGCGTTGCGATGCATTCGGCGCTGCCGGAAACGTTGCAGGTGGCTCCGGAACCGGTGCAGGAGATTGGGCAGCGGATCGTCGCGCATGTGTCGGTTGCGCCGCAGAAGTTGTGGAGTTTTGCGATGTTCAGCCGCCCGCCGCCTGTCGCGGCGCGGACGCTCGCCGTAGACGACGCATCAAATGATGCCTCGCTTGCGGTGATGACAGCAGGCTGAGCGCAACAATTTCAAAACCTTGAAACTCTGCACACTCTGCCTGAAACGGCCCGAGCGCACACGCGGCAACGAAACTCGTCGCCAAAGCGCCAATACCGACAGGAGATTTTTTCGATGAACACCAATCGCATTCGAGGACGAGGTTTCCGCCTCTTATTATTGTTTGTATCGGCGCTGTGCAGCATCAACGCCTTCGCACAGGCCACGACCGGGAGCGTCGCGGGTTTCGTCACTGATTTGACGGGGGCGGCGATTCCGGGCGCGACGGTCGCAATTTCCAACCCGTTGAGTGGCCTCAAACGCACATCGACGAGCGATTCAGCGGGCGCGTTCAACTTCGGCAGTCTACCCTTCAATCACTACCACCTGTCGGCGACCGCAATCGGTTTTGGTTCCGCAACCACCGACGCGGAAGTGCGTTCCGTCAACGTAGTCACCGCAACGATCAAGCTCGACGTTGCGTCGACAAGCACGGTGGTCAACGTGGACGCGGACAGTTCCGACATGGTGAGCACCGAGGTCAGCTCCGCGACGACGATCGATCGGGTCGTCATCGACCGACTGCCGATCGAGAGCGCGGCGTCCGGGTTGGGGGCGGTTGTGACGCTCAGCACGCCGGGCATTGTTTCGGATTCAAACGGCCTCTACCACCCGATGGGCGAGCACGCCGATACGACCTACTCCATCGACGGCCAACCTATTTCGGACCAGCAATCGCGCACCTTCGGCAGCCAGCTTTCGACCAACGCCATTCAGTCGGTTAACGTAATCAACGGCATCGCGCCACCAGAGTACGGCGACAAGGCTTCACTGATCGTCGAGGCTACGACCCGTTCGGGGCTGGGGCAGAAGCCGAACGGCAGCGTGAGTTTCAACTACGGCACATTCGGCTCGGTGTCCGGCAGCGCATCGCTGGGCGTGGGAAACGCGCGGCTGGGAAACTTCGCAAACATCGACGGCGATCGCAGCGGACGCTATCTGGACTCACCGGAGTTCGTCGTGCTGCACGACAAGGGCAATAGCGAAAACCTCTTCGACCGCGTCGACTTCAAGCCCAATCCGGCCAATGCGTACCAACTCAACTTCTCCCTAGCGCGTTCTTGGTTTCAGCAGCCAAATCAGTACGACCAGCAGGCCACCGGGCAAGATCAGCGCGCCAAAATCGAGAGCTTCAACATTTCGCCATCGTGGACGCACATCTTCAGCACCAAAGGCGTGCTCTCGGTGAACCCGTACACGCGCCGCGACCAGTTTCAGTACTATCCCAGCCACAATCCGTTCTCCGATACGCCGGTGACGCTGTCGCAAAATCGCAGCTTGCTGAACGCGGGGACCAAAGCGGACTACTCGCTGCTCGCGGGCATTCATACGCTGAAGTTTGGCGCGATGGTGTACCACACGTTATTGAACGAGGCGTTTGCGCTGGGCATCACCGACCCCACTTTTAATGCACCGCAGAATCCTGACTTCAATCCAGCACTCGCGCCGTTCGACCTGACGCGGGGCGGGACGCTGTTTCGTTTCAACGGCCACACCGATATCAAGCAGGAAGCGATCTACGCGCAAGACAATATTGCGTTCAAGAATGTAACGCTGTTAGTCGGCGGGCGAATCGACAATTATGACGGCGTCAGCCATCGCTCTTTGATCGAGCCACGACTGGGTGCGACGTATAACGTCAAGCGGTCGAACACGGTGCTGCGCTTGGGATACGGCAAATTGCAACTGACGCCGTACAACGAGAATCTGCTGCTCTCCGGATCGACGGGCGTGGGTGGTCTTGAGGCCGGTGGAAAGCCCACTCCCTTGAAACCCGCGACCCGGACGCAATACAGCGCGGGGTTCGAGCAGGGGCTCAGCCGCCACTTGATCGTCAACGCCGAGTACTTCTGGAAATACACGGACCGCGATTTCGACTTCGACATTCTGCTGAATTCGCCGCTCGCATTTCCAATCCAATGGCGGAAGTCTAAGATCGATGGGTTTGGCATCAAGCTGACGGTGCCGGAGACCCACGGCGTGTCGGCCTACTCAGTGCTTGGCCATACACGGGCGCGGTTTTTCTCGCCGGAAGTGGGCGGCATTCTGTTCAACCAAGCCTCGATCACGACCATCTCCGAGCCGTTTCGAATCGACCACGACCAAGGTTTTCAGCAGTCGACCAATGTGCAGTATCAACCTAAGAAAACTGCTCCGTGGTTTGGCTTGACGTGGCGATATGAGAGCGGCGCCGTGGCCGGCAACGCGCCGTTTTCGAAGTCAACCGATGGCAATGATCCCGTCGATCTAACACGCCTTTCCGCCGACCAGCAGCAACAAATCCTGTTGCGTTGCGGAAACCTGCAGGCCACGCTGGCCAATCCTCTGACGAGTTGCGCGGGCAACAAGTTGTCGTCGCCGCTGCTGAGGCTGCCTGCGCCCGGCACAGAAAACGACGATCATAACCCGCCGCGCGTCGCTTCGCGCACCTTGTTCGACATGGCGCTGGGCTGGGACGATGTGCTGCATCGCCTCCGTCCTACCGAGCGTGTGAAGACCAACGTCAGTGTCACCGCCGTCAACGTGACCAACAAATATGCGCTGTACAACTTCCTTTCGACGTTCTCGGGTACGCACTTCGTGTCGCCGAGAACGGTGATGGGGCAGGTGACATTCAACTTCTAATTGTGAGTTGTGAGGAATGACAGCCGGGCCGCCAGGCGGCCCGGTTGTTTTCGCGCACTGTTCATTCCCGTAGCATGGAAGCACATGCTTTCAAGAATTCCAAAGTCCACGCGTCTGTTGCTGGCGTTCTCCGCTGTGTATCTGTTCTGGGGCTCGACATATGCCGGAATCCGCATCGCGGGCGAACATCTCACAGCGCCCGTTGTAACGGCCGCGCGGTGCGTCATTTCTGCAGTTCTCATTGCGGCGTTGGCGCTGGCCAGCGGCAAGAGCCTACGCGTGGCGAAGGGCGAAATGGGAAAGCTCGCCTTGATCGGCCTGCTATTCATGTCCGCCAACAGCATGAGCCTGACCTGGGCTGAGCAGATGGTGCCTTCGGGCTTCGCGTCGCTGCTGGTTTCGACCATGCCCATCATGATCGCGCTGATGGAGACGGTGTTGCCCAACGGCGAGCGCCTGAACCGACGCGGCTGGGCGGGAACGCTGCTGGGCACAGCCGGAATGTGTGTGCTGGTGTGGTCGTCGCTGCATCATGCAGCTGCGCGTTCCCGCGACTCGCGACCCGTGCTCGGCGTGTGCGTTCTGCTGTTCGCTGCGTTCTCGTTTGCGTTGGGTTCGGTGCTGTCGCGGCGTTTCCAGTTCAAGACGGACACGTTCGTCGCGACCGGGTGGCAACTGGGCGCGGCGGGGATTTTCAACACGCTCTTCGCGGTCGCGGGCGGTGGCCTCAGCCACTCAATGTGGACGCGCAGCGGCGTCGCGGCCGTGATGTACCTGGCGGTCTTCGGCTCGCTGTTTGGCCTGGTGGCATTCACGTATCTGCTCAAGAATGTTGCTGTGACGAAGATCGCGCCGTACGCCTTCGTCAATCCCATCATTGCAGTGTTGCTGGGCATGCTGCTGTTCCACGAGCGCATGGCGCCCACGGAATTTGCCGGCATGGCAATCATCGTGTGCGGGGTGGCGATGGTGGTGTTCGGCCGCACCGTCAGGATGAAGAAAGAAATTGTCGGAACAGCGGGCGCGGTGGGGGAGTAGCTATTTGTGCTTCCAGCGAACTGCGTCCTTCGAGTCTTCGAGCAGGATGCCTTTTTCAAGCAACTCGTTGCGGATTGCGTCGGCGCGGGCGAAGTTGCGCTGCTTCTTGGCTTGCGTGCGTTCGGCGACGAGCGCATCGATGTCCGCATCGGAAAGCTTGTTGAAGAGATCTGGAGAAATCTCATCGAATCGGCCTTCGCTTTTCGCCCAAGCCACGGCCCGATCGGCGATAGCGGAGTCCTTATCTTCGAGGACCGCGAATACCCGATCAAATCGATCCAGCACTCTCAAGATGTCGCCGGCCACAGTAGGACGCAGTTTGCCGGCATCGGCAGCGGCATTTCCGGCGCGGACGAGATCGAAGATGGCAGCGATAGCTACAGATGTGTTGAGATCGTTGGCGAGCGCATTCGTGAATTCGCGGTCAGCTTTTTCGATAAGCGAGGGCAATTGGGGATCAAATGAAGTTGCCGAATCGTTAAAGCCGCTCTCTAATATCTGGTGTGAAATTTTCATCCGCTCGTGAAAGGTGCGAAGGCGCATGACGGCACTTGTCGCGTCCCGCAGCCCATCGAGCGTGAAATTAAGTTGATGGCGATACGGCACACTCAATAGCAGAAACCGAATCGCCGAAGCGCGATGGCCCTTCAGCAACAAGTCGCGGAGGGTGTAAAAGTTACCCTCCGATTTCGACATCTTCTTGCCTTCGACTAGTAGAAAACGTACATGAAACCAGTGCCGCGCGAACGGCACATGCGCCGCCGCTTCGGGCTTGTTCAGCCAAGTCGCTTCGCTCTGCGCGATCTCATTTTCGTGGTGCGGGAACATAAGATCTTCGCCGCCGGCGTGCAGGTCGAACGAGTCGCCAAGATACTTGGTCGCCATCGCCGAGCACTCGATGTGCCAGCCCGGACGCCCCGGTCCGAGCGGGGTGTCCCACGAAGTTTCGCCGGGTTTGGCGGCTTTCCATAGCGCGAAATCGCGGGCCGCATCTTTGTCGTATTCATCAACGTCGACACGTGCGCCATCTTCGATGCCGTCGAAATCTTTCTTCGACAGTTTGCCGTACTCCGGGAAACGCGCGATACGGAAGTACCATGAACCGTCTTCCGCCTTGTACGCAATGTCTTCGGCAGCGAGTCGTTCGATCAGCTTGACCATCTCGTCGATATTTTCAGTCGCACGCGCGATCGCTTCGGGGCGCTCAGCACCGAGCGCGTCCATATCTTCGAAGAACGCCTTCTCAAAACGCGCGGTGTATTCGGCTATTGGCTGGCCCGCCGCGCTCGCGTTGCGGATGATCTTGTCGTCAACATCAGT
>JBBRCA010000121.1:0-8853 GCA_038205325.1 Terriglobales bacterium
AGCGTCGAGGCGGCGACCGAACGGGTCTGGATGCGAACCGCGGAAAATGCCAGCGACATGACGAAGAGAATCGCAAGGGGGCCGACGGACCAGTGCAACTGGATTCCGTGCAGCGCGGCAAACGCCAGGCTTGAAAACAAGGCCCCAAAGATGAGGCCGCCGACGGTGTGGTCGGCGCTGCGCATCCAGCGATGCAGACCGGCGGGGGTGCGGTCGAGCGCCAGCCAATCGTATGCGGTTGCGAGCGCGGGGAGCAGGAAGCCGCGGAACGCGATTTCCTCGACCACGGGCGCAACGAGCGTGCCGAGAATGACGGTCAACCAGGCCGCGAGCGGGGTGCGCAGGAGTTGCGAGATGTCGCTCGTGACCGGGGACTTGATGAAACGCTCGAGAAGCTGCGCGGTGATACTGAGTGCGCAGCCGATCAGCAGCAATTTCCACCAGCGAAGACGAGCGGCGCGCCACGTCCAGCTCATTCCGCGCAAAAATGGTTGACCCCAGATGGCGCGAAAAACGGGGACCGCGATGGCGAATGTCAGCGCGTACCCGATCATCAACCCCGCGGCCAGCGCATACGGATGCTGCATCGCAGCGGGCGGGGTGAAACCATGCACCGCAAACAAAACCAGCACCTGAACGATGAGAATGCAGAACCCCATTAGCGAGAAAAACAACAACGCGTGGCCGAGGTGGGGGATGCGGCGGGCGTTGCCGTGGTCGTCGGCGGGGTCGGTGTCGTGCTGGATGTCGAGGGCTTGGTCGGTGCCGACGGGCTCGGGGAGGGGAAGATCGCTCATAGGGAATGGAAACAGGAAATAGTAAACAGGGAACAGGGAACAGGGGAACAGGGAACAGGGAACAGGGAACAGGGAACAGGGTGATTGTATCGGCTGCCTAATTGAGCGAAGTGCGCTCGTGAGCTACTTCGGGGACTTTTTCGCGGCCTTCTTCGCCGGCGCTTTCCTGGTAGTGGGTTCTGGCTTGGTTTTTGAGGCGATGGGGACGCCCATCTTCTTTTGCGGCTTGATGAATTTCGGCTTGGGCGGTTTTTTCTCGAAGTCGGGAAGCTCGATGGGCGGCAAGTGGTCGGCGGCGAGGGTTCCGGCGCTCTCGTAGTAGCGGGCGAGGAAGTGGCCGGTGTACGACGCGGCGACGCGCGCGACGGCTTCGGGCGGGCCTTGCGCGACGATGCGACCGCCGCCTTCGCCGCCTTCGGGACCCATGTCGATGAGGTAGTCGGCGTTGCGGATGATGTCGAGATTGTGCTCGATGATGACGACGGTATTGCCGAGGTCAGTGAGGCGGTGGAGGACTTCGAGCAGCTTGCGCACGTCGTCGAAGTGCAGGCCGGTGGTGGGTTCGTCGAGCAGGTAGAGCGTGCGTCCGGTCTGGCGTTTGGAGAGTTCGCGGGCCAGCTTCATGCGCTGCGCTTCGCCCCCCGAAAGCGTGGTCGCCGACTGGCCGAGATGCACGTAGCCGAGGCCGACATCGACCAGCGTTTGCAGCTTCTGGTTGACGGCGGGGATGTCCTTGAGGATGGGCACGGCGTCCTCGATGGGCAGGTCGAGGATGTCGGCGATGGAGTGACCGTGGAACTTCACGGCGAGGGTTTCCTGGTTGTAGCGGCGGCCGTTGCACACCTCGCACAGCACGTACACGTCGGGCAGGAAGTTCATTTCGATGCGGCGCTGGCCGTCTCCCGCGCAGGCTTCACAGCGTCCGCCCTGAACGTTGAAGCTAAAGCGGCCAGGCTTGTAGCCGCGCTCGCGCGACTCAGGCAGCATGGCGAAGAGGTCGCGGATGGCGGTGAAGACACCTGTATACGTGGCTGGATTTGAACGCGGAGTACGCCCGATGGGTGACTGGTCGATTTGGATGACTTTATCGAGCTGCTCGACGCCGTGGATGGCCTTGTGGCGGCCCGGATCTTCGCGCGAGCCGTAGAGTTCCTTCGCCAATGAACGATACAAAATATCGTTGATGAGTGTGCTCTTGCCGGATCCGCTAACACCGCTGACGACGGTCATCACGCTAAGCGGGATGTGCGCTGTGACGTGTTGCAGGTTGTGCGCGGTGGCGTCTTCGATGGAGAGCCAGTTGCCAGTGAGGGGGCGGGGAGCTTTGTCGGGAGTGGGGCGCGTGACGATGTCGATTTTGCCGGAGAGGTATTGGCCGGTGATGGAGTTGGGGTTGGCCATGATTTCGGCGGGGGTGCCGGAGGCCATGACGTCGCCGCCGTTTTTGCCCGCGCCTGGGCCGAGGTCGAGCACGTAGTCGGCTTTGCGGATGGTGTCTTCATCGTGCTCGACGACGAGGACGGTGTTGCCGAGGTCGCGCAGATTTTCAAGCGCGGAGATGAGGCGCTGGTTGTCGCGCTGGTGGAGGCCGATGCTTGGCTCGTCGAGCACGTAGAGCACACCGCGCAGGCGGCTCCCGATTTGCGTGGCCAGCCGAATGCGCTGGCCTTCGCCGCCAGAGAGCGTGGCCGCGGAGCGTTCGAGCGAGAGGTAGCCGAGGCCGACGGCGTTGAGAAATTCAAGTCGCTCGATGATTTCGCGCTGCAGGCGGTCGGCGATCAGGCGCTCGCGGCCCGTGAACTGCATCGACTGAGCGCCCAGCAGCGCGCGCTCGAGCGAAAGCGCGGTGAAGTCGGCGATGGAGGAGTCGCGGCGGCCGTTGGAGGCCCCGATGGGTTCGGTGTCGCTATCGTCTTTGTTGACCGGAGGATGTAGGGTGGCATCGGAGATGGGGATGGTAACGGCGAGGGACTCGGGGCGGAGGCGGCGACCGTGGCAGCGCGGGCACTCGCTGGCCGACATGTACTGCATCATGTACTCGCGGTAGCCCTCGGATTTTGTCTCGTCTAGGTTGCTGCGCAAATAGTTGAAGATGCCGTGGAAGCCCGTACGTCCACCTTCGCCTTTTGGGGGCCCGTAGAGTAGCAGGTCCTGATGCTCCTTCGAGAGCGCGGAGAACGGCTGCTTGAGGTTGATTTTGTATTTTTCCGCCGCGAGCTTGATGAGGCGCAGCAGGTATTGCGAGCCGGAGCCGGGACCCATCGCTCCGTCGAGCAGGGGTTTCGACCAGTCGGTGATGGTTTTGGAGGGGTCGAAGTCGTAGATGCTGCCCAAGCCGTTGCATTCCGGGCAAGCGCCGTAGGTGGAGTTGAAGGAGAAGCTGCGTGGCTCGAGCTTGGGCACGTTGATGCCGCAGTCGGGGCAGGCCATTGAGGAGGAGAAGAGAGTTTCTGCGTAGACGCCGCCGGGGGTTTGTAGGCCGACTAAGACAAGGCCGTTGGCGAGTTGGAGCGCGGTGGCGATGGCGGTGGCGAGGCGCTTGGTGTCGTAGACGGGTGGATGGGGTGCGACGGGCGAACGGCCCGTGGCTAAAGCCCCTTTTCCCAGGTCATTATTCAGGGGCCTGAAGGTGCCTGCTACCTCCGGTAAAGCACTCTCCAGTGATGTTCCCTCCGGTAAAGCTCCCTCCGGTGATACGAGCGGCTTGAGGATGATGCGGTCGACAATGGCGTCGAGGGTGTGATTGCGCTTCTTGTCGAGGCGCATGCCCTCTTCGACTTCGGTGATTTCGCCGTCGATGCGGAGGCGGTAGCCCTTCTTGTCGAGCGCTTCGAGTTCTTCGCGAAACTCGCCCTTGCGGCCGCGCACGATGGGCGCGAGAACCGTAATTCTTTCCTGGGGTGAAGCCGCGTTGCGGGCCGTGGATTGATGCACGATTTGCGCGACGATCTGGTCGGCCGATTGGCGCGAGATGGGGCGGTGGCAATTGGGGCAATGGGGCTGGCCCACCGACGCATAAAGCAGGCGGAGGTAGTCGTAGATTTCGGTGATGGTGCCGACGGTCGAGCGCGGGCTGCGGGAAGTCGTTTTCTGCTCGATAGAGATGGCCGGCGAGAGGCCGTCGATGGCGTCGACGTCGGGGCGCTCCATCTGATCGAGGAACTGGCGGGCGTAGGCGGAGAGGGTTTCGACGTAGCGGCGCTGGCCCTCGGCGTAGATGGTGTCGAACGCGAGCGAGCTCTTGCCGGAGCCGGAGAGGCCCGTCACGACGGTCAGCGTATTGCGTGGGATCGCGACCGAAACGTTGCGCAGGTTGTGCTGCCGCGCGCCGCGGACCGTGATGTGAGTGATGCTCATGGAGGCAAAAAGGCCGTTGATGGCCAAGTCTTTAGGATACAGGGAGAGGAGCAGGGAACAGGAACAGGGAATAGGGAACAGCGGTTGGGGAAAGGCGTTAGGGAACTGGGGGTTAGGACAGGTATCCGGAGTTCGTGGCGGCCCACTCATTGCGATGAAGTTGCGATGAATGGCACCCCCGCTTCATTCCTGTTCCCTGTTCCCTCGGGGTGGAACCCGGTTGGCTAACAGGGGTGCAAGATATTCATCTTCAATGCTGGGCGCTTGCATCAAAATTGAAGTGCGGTGGACCGCGTAAGGTTTAGCGCCGGGAGTCGGCTGTGGGTGTTTTGGCGATGTTGATGGGTGCGGTGCTGGCGGCGCTGGCGTTCGGGGTTTTGGTGGCGTACGGAATTTGCAAGGCGATGTTTCGCGTGTTCCGGGTGCATTCGATCGCGGCGGCCCGGGTGCGGGATGGCCGCAAGGCAGCGGCCCACGTCGGAATCGCGACTTAGAATATCGGCCGCAGACGAGAACATCGGCCGCAGGCGCGAACACTACACGGCGATGCCGCAACTACTTGGGGGGTGCGGTGGACTGCCGTTGTTGTTGCTGGCGCAATTTTTGCACGTGGGGTAAGTTGTCTTCGGGGGTTTCGACGCCGTGGGTGTCTGTCGGCGACGGGTGGGGGGGGTTGGGCGTATCGACGATGCCGTCGGCGGGCGGCGTGGTGCTGGGTGTGGCGAGGGAGTCCGTGGGCACCGAGTTGGTGACAGGGATCTGTGAGGCCGTCGGCGTGACGTTACGCGGGTCGCCGTTGACGTTGTTCAACGGGAGCGGAATGCTGGGCGGAACGGAACCCTGGTTAGGAACGTGTGCGGGCCGTTGGGTGCTCAGCGCAGGCTGTTGAGGCGAATTGGGCTGACGCGGAAATGTGGCACGCTGCGGAGGCGGCGGACCTTCGTCGTCGGTGTCGATGGTGAGTGAGGCGTTGGGGTCGGGCGGCGTCGCTCCGCCGACGCGGGGCGTCAGGACAAGCTCTTCAGGTGCGTTGGCAGCGGTCATGCGTAGCAGCATGTTGGTGGACGTGCCATCGATCAGCGTCTCCAGAATGACTCCCGGCGACGCCGGGCCATAGTGGCCGAAGACGCGCTCGTCGCGCACGAAACCGGTGATCTTCATGCCGGTCTGGCGGCTGATTTCGCGCAGGATCTGGTTCAGGCTGGAGTTGTTGGCGTTGATTGACAGCAGGCCCGATGCGTAAAGAACGTCGGCGCGGTGTGCGCGGGTGGCGGCGTCCGCGTACGCCGGTGTCGCGCTGAGCGGAGCGACCTGGGCAGCCAGCGCGCCAGTGGGCAGCGTGGGCGGCAAGGTGCTCGGCGCACGTTGCCCTGCCGCGACGGCGCACCCTCCTGTGCTGAGGGAAAATGCGAGGCTTGTTAGCAATCCGCGTGCCCGAATTGAACGTGTATTTAACATCTATGCCTGTTGGGACGGCGATTGTCGCCGGATGGTAGCGTGGCCCCCTACAGAATAGCGCGCGGGCTGGAACGTTGTAACGCTGGCCTCACAGAACTGGACTCCCAGCCCAACGCGCCCTATGCTTGGCTTGGGCGAAGTAACCAGTATCCGATGTCCGGGGAGATGCGACTGAGAATCGAATCGAAAATGCGAGAGGGTTGGCTGGGCGTGGCCAGCTTGGGCGTTGCGCTCATGTTTGCGCCGTTGGCTCGCGCCGAGGTCTGCACGACCCAGGCGAAGATGCAACCGGCACTGCGGGACGCTCTCGCCGCTAAGGCGCTGGTCCTGGCGAACGCCGTGCAAGCCAACGATGCCGCCAAAGTTCGCGCGGCCACGGTGACGGAGTACGCGACGAATTTCAGCGGCAGCGAGTTTCTGATTCGGACCACCGCGACCCGGATCGTGGGCGAGACGCTCAACGTGACCTCGGTCTACGGACTCGACGCAACCGCGCGCAAGGCCGACGCGCCGGGCGATGCGGAGTTTACCTGCCCACTGAACGCGACGACGCTCGAAACCGACTTCTCGATTTCCGGCCTTCCTCCGGGGAACTATGGCTTTGCAATGGTGGACGCCTCGGGTGGAGCGCAGCCGTGGCTGCTGTCTTTTTTGCTCCGGAATGATGGAGGAGCATGGAAGATGGCGGGCTTTTATTCCCATGCGCGAACGGCCGCCGGGCACGACGGCCTGTGGTATTGGAACGAGGCCCGCGCGACGCGGGACGCCAAACATCCGTGGGCGGCGTGGCTGCTGTATGGGGAGGCCAACGCGCTGCTGCGTCCGGCGGTGTTCGTCGACAGCAGCCATCTGGACAAGCTGGCGACCGAGCAACGGACGGCCGCGCCGCCGGAGCTTTCCAATGGCGTCAACAAAGAGACGCCGTTGGTGGTCAAAGGCGCGAACGGCGGCGAGTTCCATTTTACGGGGTTGAGCACGGACCGCTCCGACGACGGTACGCGGGTGAATGTGATTCTGCACATGCGCGCGGATACGCCGAACGCCGCCGCGGCGCGGGTGCGTAACGAAGCGGCCGCGGCGGCGTTCGTCAAGGCGCATCCCGAGGTGCGTAAAGATTTCCAAGGGGTTTGGGTGTTCGCGGAGACCGACGCTCCGGACCCGCTGGCCGTGACGCAGCGGGACATGAACCAGATTCCATAGCTTCATTCAGAAAGGGCGGGGGACATTTGCATGGCGACGACACAAAAACCTTTGGCGCAAGCGATTCGCGACCGCCGTTCGACGCCAAGTTTCGACGGCAAGCCCATTCCCCCCAGCGACCTTCGTCAGATCCTCGACGCCGGCTTGCACGCTCCTAGTGGCTACAACATGCAGCCCTGGCGGTTCGTCGTCGTGCAGCAGGAAGAGCAGCGCCGCAGATTGCGCGCGGCGAGCTACAACCAGGCCAAGGTCGAAGAGGCGTCGGCTGTGATCGTCGCGTGCGGGGACCGCGACGGCTGGCGCAAAGATCTCGACGAGATGCTGCGACTGGGCCGCGCGGGCGGAATGACGGAAGGCTATGCGGCGCAGGCGCTGGACAGCGTGCCGGAGTACCTCTCCGGCTTTTCCGAAGAACAGATGACGGGCTGGCTGAACAAACAGGTGATGCTGGCCTTCACGTCGATGATGCTGATGGCCGAAGTGCTGGGTTACGACACCGCGCCCATGGAAGGCTTCGAACCGCAACGCGTGTGCGAGACGTTGAAGCTGCCCATGAGCTACTGGGTGGTGGCGCTGCTGGCGATCGGGCATTTGAAGGGAACGGACAAGTTCGACGGCGGGCGCTTCGATATGACGCGCACGGTGTTCGGCGAAGAGTACGGGAAGCCGCTCAAGTAGATGAGAACCCTGAAGTGGATTGTGGCGCTCGTCGTTGTGCTTGCGGTTGGCGCTGGTCTCGTGTTCTATGAACGGCCGTTGTGGGTCGCCGACCGGCAGTTGCACTTTAAGATGGAACGCGGCGGCGCGCGCAGCCACTTTGTCGACCTGCCTGAAGGACGCATCCATTTTTACGAGCAGGCGGCGAAGGGTGGGGGCGGCGTCCCGCTGCTGCTGATCCATGGGTTGGGTGGCCGGGCAGAGGACTTTGCGGGACTCATGCCGCGGTTTGCGGCGGAGGGGTTTCACGTCTATGCGCCCGACCTGTTGGGTTACGGCCAGTCGGCGCGGCCCGCGTCGTCGGACTTTTCGATTGCGACGGAGGAGCGTGTAGTGGCCGACTTCATGGACGCCGAACATCTGGGCCGCGCGGACGTTGCGGGCTGGTCGATGGGCGGATGGATCGCGCTGAAGCTCGCGCTAGATACGCCCGAGCGTGTCGACCGGCTGGCCGTGTACGACAGCGCCGGGATCGTCTTTCAGACCACGGTCGATGCTTCGTTGTTCGCGCCGAAGGACGAAGCTGCAGTCGCGCGACTGATTCGTAGGATGAGTCCGACGATGAAGGTCCCGCCGCCGTTTGTCGCGCGCGACATCATTCGCCGCACCGCCCAACGCGAGTGGGTCATGGAGCGCAGCATGGCGGCCATGCGCACTGGTCGCGATGTCGTGGATTCCAAACTGCCGGGGATGCAGCCGCCGCTCTTGATCGTGTGGGGCGCGGAAGACGTGCTGACCCCGCCGAGCATCGGCGTGACCATGCACCAAATGGATCCGCGGTCTGTGTTTGCGACCGTCGAGGGGTGCGGACATTTTGCGCCGGTCGAGTGCACGGCGACGGTGGGAAAAGTTTCGGTGCAGTTCTTCAAGGCCAATCCGCCGATGCCGCCCGGGGAACTTTCGCTTCAACGCTAGAGAGACGGGTACGGTATGTGTGACGATAGGAACTTATGAGGCGGTTGGCGCAGGATCTTGGCTGGACTCCAACCAGGCGCAGCTTCTTGCTCGCGACCGGAAGCAAACCTCGTGGAGGATAGCCCTATGCACCGCTTCGATGTGGACCGCTTGGATCGCGAATTTGGCAAGCCCAATCCCAATGCGCCAGCGGCGCTCTCTCAATTCGCTTTTCTGATCGGCAGTTGGCGTTTCGATGCAAAGCTCAGAGCGGCCAATGGGGAATGGCAGACACTCAAAGGAACTTGGCTCGGTCGCTTCATTCTCGACGGTTATGCGATCGCGGACGAATACAGGATGACAGATTCTACGGGAGCGCTGATTGTGCTCGGAATGAACTTCCGCACGTATGACGCTGCCGCGCAGGTTT
>JBBRCA010000122.1:0-8740 GCA_038205325.1 Terriglobales bacterium
CGCCACTACGCGTTCGAGGGCCGCTGCTTCGTCATCGCCGCTGGTCTCATGATGAAGACCGCCGACCTCCCCTCGGGCCTCCCGCACGACGTCAAAGGCGAGTGGGTCGAGCGCGGCGGCAGCGCCATCATCGCCCCCGACGCCAGTTATGTGGTCGAGCCGATTTACGACCGCGAAGAACTCATCGTCGCCAATCTTGACCTTGCGATGATCGACCGGGAGAGCATGGCGCTCGACGTCACCGGCCACTACGCCCGGCCGGACATCTTTCGTTTCTCGCACGGTCCACTGACGAACCAGGACTAAGAATTGCCGCCCTGCTTGCGCCAAATCACCCTTATTTTCGACCGCCAGCGTTCGTCCAACGCCTGCAGGTTCCATTCCACGCGCGGTGAGAAGTAGCGCAGGATAATCTCCGTCGCCGGATGAATATGCAGAGCGGGCGCGACCAGATACAGCCTCGGCGGCAGAGACGAAAGCTCGACGCCGCAGAAGTACCCGTGGCGCTGAAACTCGCCCAGGCCAGTCTTCGCGTCGGGGTTTTGCAGATGGTGGTGGCGCACGCGAATCCAGTAGTCGAGCCCCTGTAACGCGAGGTGGAGATCGTCGTCGGCCTTCAGTTCGATCACCGCCAGCCGCCCGTCCGCAGTGACGCCCAGCAGGTCGAGCATTCCGCGATCCTTCGCGCCCGCAATTGCCGGAACCTGCGCGTACACGTGATGCGGATCGAGGCGCGGAATCACGCGCGACTCGTCGGCTGGAGTCGCGCCGTGCCTATCCCGCAAATCGACAGGCGGGTCGGCGCGATTGCCGATGGTGTCCGGATCAGGGTCGTTGGCAAACGCTTCCTGCTTCCTAGAACGCCCCAAGGCTGCCGGAATCTGCGCCGCCAAATGCCGGGTCAGCGGAGCCAGATCGCGGCGCAGCACAGACTCCAGCCAACGCTCTGGCGACGCGCGAAACAGCGGGTCTTTGGTCTTGTCTTCCGCGTCCGCGCGTCGGCGTCTGAAAAGCTCCGCAACCGCCTCCGCCAGCGCCACACGATTGTCACCGGTAAGCGCGGTCTCGCTGCCTCCCGCTCCGATTGTGATTTCCAGAGCAGGCGCGAAACTGTTCCCCGCAACGCCCAGCCGCGCCCGCGCAAACTCCAACCCATGCAGCAAAAACGCAAGCTCCGCCGTACTGCGCAGACGCTGTTCTACTCGCGCTTGTTCGTGTGCGGGCACAAGCCCCATAACTTTCTCGACAGCCTCCACAAAGCGCTCACGGGCGGCTTCTTCATCAGGATGATGGATGAGCCGCGTGCGCAGATTTCCATGGTCCGCTGCGTCGCGCGGTGTAAGTTCTTCGCTCTTCCGGTCCAGCTCGTAAAGCCGCCATTGCGCCGCGCTTTCGTTCAACCACGCAATCCTTGACAGCGTCGCCGCCGCCGTACCGCGTGGCACAATCAGCTTTAACCCCTGATACAGCCTGCGCCCGCCCGCCTGTTCGCGGCAATGATGCAGCCACAGTATCCCGAGCGTCAAAATCCCATCCACCGTCGCCGCACTCTCTTCTTCGTTGACCGCGATCACCGCCCACGCCTGCTGCCCGCGCAGCAGCGAGCCGCGCGCATACGCAGGCCCAAAGCTGCGTTCGAGGTCCATCGCGGTGCGAAAGCCATCGGTCTTGAAATCCGGAAAACCGCGCTGCAACACCCGCTCCAACGTTCGCAAATAACGTATGCGAGCGGTCTCGCGCGTAGTCGGCGTGCGGCGTTCGCGCGATGCAACCAGTTCCAGCAGCTTTGTCTGTGTCTGCCCGAAACGCTGCGTCGCCAGCCTTAACGAACCGCCGCGCGGCGTTGCAGAAATCACTCGGCGTACAACATTTCGCTCCTCGCTCCACAGGTGCAGCGTGCAACGATTGTGCTCGGTCGAAAGCGTGTACTGCGCCTGTTCCGGACAATTCCGGCGCAGATCGAAGACGACCTTGCCGTCTTCAAGCACCGCAGCTTCGGCGTGCGCCGCAATGAAGTCTTCGATAGCAACGGCAAGTTGCGCGGGAGTCTGCGCGGTTTCCGCGGAAACATCTCGGGGCGGCGGCATGTGAGCAGAGTAGCACCGCGTTAGCTGTTAGAAAGCTCGGACTCCGGGCACTTGCCCTACCGGAGTAGCAGCGGGCTTCAGCCCGCGGTAAAGGGCACCAAAACGCAATGGACTTTAGGCCCGTAGGGCATGCCGACGGACTCGCTCCACCATTACTTCAACGGCAGCATGAAATGGAAGCTCGATATCCGCATCCCCTCGCGAAAATAAAACGCATGCGCCGATTGACGGTCCGTGCCGGAGTCCAGCGAAAAACTCGCGCAACCGTGTGCGCGCGCATGGGCGATCAGCCAGTCGAGCATCGTCTTGCCATGTCCACGCGAACGAAGTTGCTCACCAGTAACGAGGTCGTCGACATACAACGTTAGGCCCGACCAGAGAATGTTCTGGATGCGAAACCCCGCCACAGTGACAACTTCGCCTCCGTCCTCAAGGCACGCGAGTTGATAGCCTTCGTTCTGTTGTTGCTGAACTTTCATCACGAGGTCGTCCGCGCTCGCGAGCGCTGGCCTCAGTTGACGCAGAACGTCGAAGCATCGCGCGATGGCCTCGGCGGTCGTTGCGAGTTGGACCCCCATCGCTCACCAGCCTTTAGCCGCGCGCAATTGCGTGATGTGCGCGACGTGATGCCGCGAGTGCCACGCATATAGCACCGTCGACAGTTCGAGACCCATCTTTCCTCGCTCCGAATGTTTGACCCCGCGCTGCCACTGCTCTTCGGTCATGGACTGCAACAGCATCACCCAGCGCGCATGAAGGCCTTCCAACACATCCAGCGACCACTCCACCGGCGCGCTCACGTCGTGCAACGTGGCAAAGGCCGCCTCCTTGTACCCATGCACCTCCGGCCAGTCTTCGGTCAGCGCGCGCTGCAGGCGATGCATCGCCGCCATGTGTGAATCGGCCACATGATGCACCACTTGGCGCAGCGTCCATCCGCCGTCGCGATAGGGCGTGTCGATCTGCTCTTCGGATAGTCCGCGCACGGCGTCGCGTAGGAGTTCCGGCATCTCCGCGAGGGTCGCAATGGCGTAACGACGGTCTTCGGAGGTGATGGCTTCAGGGGCTTCGAACTTGCCGACCGGATAGCGCGGATCGCGGGAGGAATCGTGCATTGGAACAGCCTGTGCGCTCATAGAGTTTCCTTAGGGAAGGGATGGGACGGCGCAGGCCGTCGTCAAAGATTGTAGACCCTCGATCAAAATCCCCGACAATATAGAAGACGACGAATCGATTTAAGACGCGAGGACGCGGCGTGCCGCTGTCGATGCGAAGATGTGGATTCCGTCCGCATATCCGCCATTTTCATGTAAACTGGAACCTGCGACTTCAAGCAAGGAAACACACAATGTCTATCCACCCCATCATGCAAAAGCTGGCCGACAGGCTCCAGCGCACCGACCTTCCGGTCTTCGCCCCAGGCGATACGGTCCGCGTCCAGGTAAAGATCAAAGAAGGCGAAAAAGAGCGCCTCCAGGCCTTCGAGGGCATGGTCATCGCTTGCAAGCGCGGCGCGCAGGGCAGCTTCACCGTCCGCAAGATGAGCTTCGGCCAGGGTGTCGAGCGCATCTTCCCTTACAACTCCAGGGTCGTCGACAAGGTCGAGAAGATACGCTCCTATCAGGTTCGTCGTTCCAAACTGTTCTACCTTCGCGGTCTGCGCGGCAAAGCCGCCCGCCTGCGCGAAGTCGAACGCACTTCGTAACCTTTTCAACTCCGAATTCAACTTCTAACTCAAACGGCGACCCCCATCGGTCGCCGTTTTCATTTCAGCCAATAGCCTTTTGGTTGTTACTTTGCCTTTTTAGTTGTCATTCCCACTCGCCTTTTGGTTGTCACTTTGCCTTCTTGGTTGTCTTTCCGTAGCGTAGCGAAGGAATCTGCTTTTGCTCGGAGCCGCACGAAATGATCGCCTCCACTGACGCACGTCCCTCTCACAAACTCAAAACTTCTTGACACCGCCTCCGCTCGCCCCTCCCAAAAATCTGTCAATCCCCCCAGCCTGTGCAAAACTCACAAAACCACCGCCAACACTGTCGTTTCGCGCCAAAAATACTTTGCACGTTTACTCGCGGGAATTGGTACACTATTAACAAATCTCAAAAGGAATCTGCTTAGCCGTTGCTCTTCTTCCAGTCATTTCGTAGGAAAAGGCAGTTTGTAGCCGCACAAGTCCAAGGGTTGCTATATTTTAGCCATAACCCTATACGCATCAATATTTTGCGGGCTTATGACGGTTCAAGTCACTGATTCTAAAGCAAAACCTTTAGAATCAATATTTTACCAGTAACCCTTGTATTTTGTGTATTTTGCAGCCAACAACTCCGACCGGGGGGAGGGGGGTACGGGCCGGGCAGCAAGTGGGGCTACACTGACATTGAAGATGAAGCCCGCTGCGCGACTTTCCGCCAAGAGCGTGACCAAAGCCACCGCCAAGCAGCGGATGCTCAAGCAACTGCTCTGCACCAACGCTCCTGAACAGGCCCTCCGCTACCACGGCTTTCAGTGCATTGCGGGCGTGGACGAAGTCGGTCGCGGCGCGCTCTTTGGTCCGGTAGTCGCGGCGGCCGTCATTCTGCCAACGAGCGTTGCAGTGTTGGCGCGCGCCGGCCTCAAGGATTCCAAGCAGATGACCCGCGAAGACCGCGAGCGCCTCGACATCCGCATCCGCCGCAAGGCCATCGCGCTCAGTATCGCGGCGGTCGATGCCGAGACCATTGACCGCGTCAACATCTATCAAGCCACGCGCATCGCCATGCTCCACGCGGTTCTCGGGCTCGCCATCGCGCCCGACCACCTCATCATCGACGCCATGCGGCTCGACCATCCTTGTGCGCAGACCATGCTGTTCTACGGCGACGCGCTTTGCATCTCCATCGCCGCCGCATCGGTGGTCGCCAAAGTGTATCGTGACGCCCTGATGCGCGAGCTGCACGAAATCTACCCGCAATACGGCCTCGCCGCGCACAAAGGCTACGCTACGCCCGAACACCGCCGCGCGCTCGTGGAACATGGCCCCTGTGCGCTGCACCGGCGCAGCTTTGCTCCGGTCTACGCGTCGGACAAGAACGCCTCGCTCGACGAAGCAATCGAAAGTGGCGATCTGTTCTTCGACGAAGAGCTTGTCCCCGAGGAGGCAGTCTGGGCCTGAGACTTCTATGCGTCGGCGCGCACCCCGACGACGAATGTTTTGCCTTCGGCGGCGCGCTCGCACTCGCAGCTCAACGCGATGCAAAGACCTTCGTCGTCTGCCTCACCGACGGCCAGGCCGCGACCAACCGCGGCACCGCGGCCAGCAGCAAGGAACTCGGCCAGATGCGCCGCGCGGAGTTCGCCGCATCCTGCGACGTGCTCGGCGTCGCCAGGCACGAAATGCTCGACTGCCACGACGGCCAGCTAGAGTTCGCGGGCTTCCCCAAACTCGCCGGGGACATCGTCGAACGCATCCGAGAATTCCGCCCGCATGTCGTCCTCACCTTCGGCCTCGACGGCGGTGCCAACACGCACCCCGACCACGCCATCGCCTCCGCCGCAACCTCGGCCGCCTTCCACTGGGCCGGAAACCCGAAGCGCTTTCTGGACCGCGGCGCCGTCTACCAACCGCAGCGGCTCTTCCACCAAACCACAAGCTTCTTCCTCCCCGAACGCCACAAACCGCTGCCCGCGCCGTGGACGCTGACGCTCGACATTCGCTCCGTCTTCGAGAAAAAAATGGAAGCCTTTCGTAGACACACCTCGCAGGCCCCACTCGAAGAGCAGGTCCGCGAGATATTTTTAAAGCATGGGCAAGAAGAGCACTACGCGCTTGCAGCGGCCATCGTGCCGCAACCGGCAACGCAGTCCACCGACTTGTTCGAGGGCATCGCCGACAACGGCTGAGACGATTTCTAGTCGACGCTCTTGCCGCACACATAGGGTTTCTGCATGTCCGAGCGGGCTTCGTTGACGGCGCCCTGGGTGTTGTCGTTGGTCTGGACGGCAAGGCGGTACTCGTTGACGGCGCGCTCGCGCTGGCCGGTGCAATCGAAGATGCGGCCGAGCTCGATGTGGCTCCAGACAGCGGTCCAGCGCGGGTCGCCGTCTCCGCGCAGAGCGTCGCGGAAGGTGTTAGCGGCGGACTGATAGTTCTTCTGGAGTAGGAAGATCTCGCCGAGGCGATAGTTCGCGAGCGAGCTTTGCTTGTTGGCGTCGAGCGCTTTCTGGTACTCGCCGATCGCGGCGATCAGGTCGCCTTGCGCGACTTGCTGCTGGCCGCGCAGGACGGCGACGCGGACGGCCAGATCGGGCGTGCTCTTGAGCAGCCAGTTGTCGGGGTCAATGGTGATGCGGCGCGGACGGCCGAAAGTCTCGACGGTGAACTGCGATTCGTTGCCCGACAGATCGACGCGGCGATCTTCGGTCTTGCCCTCGGTTTCGATGCGCAGTTCGACCGGCATCTTGAAGAGGTCGAGGTCCTGAGTGACCGAGCCGACGGTGCGGAAGCCCTTGTTGCTGCCGAGTCGGAAAACGGTGTACTTGTCGGCGAACGCAGGCGCTCCGGTGCCGTTAACCCATTGCGAGAAGAACGCCGTCAACTCCAAATGGGACTGTGCTTCGGCGACAGACTGGACATTGGCCGAGCGGATGGGCTTATCGGTGTATTGCGACAGCATCCCGCGCAGGAAGGCGAGGAAAGCGTCGTCGCCCAACTCCCAGCGGAGCATGTGGAAGACCATCGCACCTTTTTCGAGCGTCTCGGACTGGAACTGCGGCGAGAAGGGATCGAGGCGACCGATCGTGGTGAGCGGGTCGGTATCGTAGGCCAACGCGCCCGCCGAGATGTCGGTGACCGCGCTCTGGAACGCGCCTTTACCAGCGCTGTCTTCAAGGTAGAGCAGTTCGGCGTAGCGCGACATACCGTTGGTGATCCACGCATCGTTGAGCGTGGCAGGCGAAACCTGATTGCCCCACCACTGATGTGCGATGGTGTTGGCAAAGAGGCGGGCGTTGCCGCGGTCGGGGCGGATGGCGATGACTTCAGGACCCCACGCTGCGGAAACAGCGTCCCCTGGGAGTTCTACAACGTCGAGCTTCCCCGTTTCCGCCGGGCCAAAGGTGCTGGAAAAGAACTCGAACTCCTTGACCACGGTATTGGCGAAGTCGTGGGCCTGCGCCTTGTGCGCTTCGGTGGTGAAGACGCGGATGTTGGGAATCCCGGGAGCGGTGACGGGGTCGAGGAACTTGCCCGCGACGATGGTGCCGGGGAAGCCGGAACGCGTCCAGTTGAAGCTGTACTCGGTCTTGTTGCCAACGGCTTTCTGGCCCGTAAACCCGCTCCCGATCACGCGCTCGCCGGCGGGCACGGTGATGTGCGTTTCGGCGGTGAAGCGGTCGGTGAACAGGCCCGGCATGGAGACGGGGAACCACCGGCCTGCGTAGAGAAGGATGCTGATGGGGTCAGCAATGGCAGCGAGTTTGATGCCATCGACCGGGCTGGTATCGAGCGTGAGGGCGCCGGAGTAGGTGATGGTGAACGCCGTCGAGGTGTTCTTGGCGATGGGCTTGATGGGAGTGATGCGGAGGGTGGAGTCCGCGGCAACGCGCTCGGAGACGATAGAGTGTCCCTGCCCGTCGATGATCTTCGTGACTTGCAGGCCGTTGTTGAGGCCGAAGATGATGACGCTCAGGTCGTCGAGGGTCTGGAAGCTGACGTTGACGGTCGCTGTGAGGTGGTTGGTCGCGGGGTCGATTTCGGCGTGGATGACGTAGTTGGTGACGTCGATCTGCTGGCGCAGCGGGACGGAGGCGTGTGCGGGGACGACCGCAAGCGTTGCAAGCGAGCCGAAGAGCAAAGCTCGCCAGTAAAGGGCGGTAAGTCGCTTGAGCATGCGTGAATGTCCTTGAGGCTAGGTTCGCCTGTCTACTATATAGACGCAGATTGTAGGATTTCGGATGATTTGAGGGCGTTCAGAGCAAGCAGCAGGTTCCCTTTGGGAATGACAGAAAGAAAAACAACAACAAAGGCGACAGTAATGGCAAAGGCTCAGGCGTTGAGTGCGGCGAGGACGGCGTCAGCGAGGCGGGATATGGAGGATTGACCAGCGGGAGGCTGAAGGCGGCGGCGAACCTCGGCGAGGCCGTCGATTTGCTGCTGACGTTCGGGGCTATCGGCGATGAGCGGAGCCAATGCTTGAGCGACGTTGGCGGCGGTGAAGTTCTGCTGGAGCAGTTCGGGAACAACGCGGCGCTGCGCGATGAGGTTCACCATCGCGATGGACTGGTTGCCGGAGGCGTCGGCCATGTCGGGGAACTCGGCGGGGTAGCCGATGAGCTTCTTGGCGAGCGCGAAGGTGAGTGGAGAGACGCGGTAGACGACCACGAAAGGGTTGCCGATGACCGCCGCCTGAATTGTCGCGGTGCCGCTCGCGACGACCGAGGCGCGGGCGTGGAAGAGAGCGTCACGCGCATCGGGAACGAGCGTGAGGCGAAGAGTGGAGGCTTCCGGGCCGAGGTATTTGACGTGCTCGGCGTTGAGGGTTTGGAGGTAGGCTTTGAGGCGGGTGGAGTCGATAGTAGAGGCGACGGGGAGGAGGAACTCGAAGCGCGTGTGGGCGGCGGCGTCGGTCGGGAGTTCGAATCGGTCGCCGTCGAAGGTGATCCCGGCGGCGTGGGTG
>JBBRCA010000123.1:0-8731 GCA_038205325.1 Terriglobales bacterium
CGGCACGCGCAACGCTCCATGGCCAGGACCACGGCCGCAGATGAGGCCACGGCATGAGCGGAATGATCGTTGGCGCTGTCCTGCGGCGGGGGCCGAAAAACGCCTCGCTGCGCTTCACGCTGGTCGCGTTCGCGGAGAACGCGGACGACTTCGGCTTTGCGCAGATCCCCCAAGAAACGGTCGCCAGCAAGGTACTGAAAGACCTCCGCACGGTGTCGCGCCATGTGACGCGGTTGTCACGTGACGGCTGGATTTTGCCCGTCCGCAGGCCTGTGGAAGGCTGTGGAAATGTCTATTTCCTCAACCTCCCCAAATTAGAGGTAAAAACCCCCTCCGAAAGTAAGAAAAGCCCCTACCATCGCGGGTTTCTGCTAAAGATCGGCAACGACTGGGACGGTCCTGACTTTTCCACAGGGCCGTGTGGAAAACCCGGTTTTCCACACGACACCGGTGACGTAGACACACGACAAAAATCAGAGGGACACACGACAAAAATCGGGGAGACACACGACAAAACCATCCTTGTATATAAGGAAGACTCGTTGTTAACCCGTTGTTACCCGTTGTTAACCCCGTTGGTAGTAGAACGCGACGACGGCGACGGTGAAAATCTTCAAGACGTTCGTTCCAACCTTCCGGCGCGTGCCAGCCCGCAGCGCTGTTCGCGCAACCGCAGACACCCCCAACCCAACCGTGTGACGCGGCGACCCGGAGCCTGATGCCAACTTCTGAATTACACGACGACCGTTCCCTCCGAGCGCACGATTGGCGAGATCACGTCACAGCTCGCGCGAATCGGCTCGGACGGGCGAACGATGTATGCGCGCTTTGTCGAAAACAACCAGAAGCAACTTGGCTCGGGAGGGCCCGGCTGATGCCACTTTCATTCAACGACTTTATGCGTGATCCCGATCAAATCAGCGAGAACGCCAACGGTTTCAGCAATCGCGAGCTATTGCTCCTGATGCTGGAAGTAGTAGTCCACAACCACGGCAACATCAACCAACTTCGAGAGCAGGTAAAAACTATGTCCACAACCATCGCAACGCGCGCCGATCTTGACGCCGGCATCGATGCCCTCCTCGCAGCGGAAGCTGCACGCGACGCCGTTGTCACCAAGGCGCTGAACGACCTCACCGCCAAGATCGCATCCGGCGTGGTCACAACCCCGGCCGACTTTACCGCCGAGCTGGCCAAGATCGCGACGCTGCAAACCAATGCCGCGACGCTGACCTCGACCGCCACTGCGGACGATCCCGGCCCCATCACCGTCCCCACCACGCCGATCGCGCCGCCCGCTGGTGCAGCCAGCGGCACAACCGGAACCGGCACAACCGGAACGGGATCGACCGGGACTGGAACAACTGGCACCGGGACAACCACGGGCACCTAACCCAGACGCCCTGTCGATGGCTCGCCGCCGGCGGCAGGGCCGTCCAGTTTGATCTCGCACTCCCAACCTGCACCCGGGCCGAGGTGTATCGGAGATCGGCGTGAAGCAGATTTGCACCGGCAGTTTCCGGGCCGATGTCTGTCAGTGCAAAACCAGGCGGCCGTCCTCTTGTCCGGGGATGGCCGCTCGTTCTCTGCGCCCACTCCATTCCCTTCCGGCCTTGGCTCTAGGTCAGGTTGTCGATATGAATTTTGCGCGGGTTGGCCAGAAACTTCAGCAGCTCAGGGGACCAGCCTTGCGATGCTGCGGGCAAGTTGCCGAGAATCGCTTTGGCCATGTGGTCGCACACAAAGCCGAGACGTCCGGGATCGTAGCCCATGCCCGCGCGAATGCGCTTTTCAGGGCAACTGCAAGTGTAGCGATTGAGATCGACAGTCCAGGTGCGGTTGCTGACTACGGTTGTCGGGATCTTGTACACCGCGCCTTCGACCGGGAAGTTCGGCAACAGCGTCGTGTAGGTGGGTTGCGAGTAGATGGTCGCAGAGTGGCCGGTGCTGAGCTGCTCCAACACTTCGACGACGCGATCGGTGCGCAGCGTTTTGAACTTGCCTGCATGCATCACGCCCAGGTACGGCGTGCCGCCGAAGGTTCCCATCTTGAGGACCTCGATGACGCGGATCGAGGTTGCATTGTCGCGATCGATGTACACGATGCGGTACTGTTCGCGCGGATCGAGAATGCGCGTCCACACAATGTTGTCCGCCATCAACGGCGGAGAACCCGGAGCGTTGCGCGGAGCGGGACGCTTGGAGCGCCAGGCGGGACGGTGTGCGATGGGGGACATTGCTGTTTCCTCGACGGCATCGTGGCACCGAATTGTGCTACAACGCAAGCCGAATAGCGTTATAACGTAATGGGACCCCGGAACGATCAAATCAGATGGCAGGCTTTGCAGTACTCGTAGACGCCGCGAAAACGCACCGCAGCCTGGTGGCTTCCGCGCCGGCGCGCCGGCGCGCGATGCCGTTGCCGCAATTGCTGTTCTGGCGACGGATGATCGACAGTGCCGTGGCCGACGCGAAGCGAGTCACACACGGCATTCCCACCGATGCAGCCATTGCGGCGCGCTGGTGGCTTGAGGAGCTCAGACCGCCGCAGTCAGAGTGCAGGGAGTGGGAACGATCGTTTGAGTGCTGCTGTTCATGGCTCCACATCGAGCCGAACGCCGAGAGAATGAGGCTGCTGGCGGCCATCGATGCAGACCTGATGCAGTCGTACCTGACCCACCTGCGGGCGGTGATGTACCAGCGCAGGGCGGCCGTTCTGACGTGCGCTGGCCTGCGTACGGCCATTCAGCGGCAGTATGTCCTTCCGCTGGTGAGCGTGGCGGACTATGAGCATGTGGCTGGGATCGAGCACGGCGATCCGGTTGGGGCTGTGAGGATCATGAAACAGCGCAAGCCGCTGGCTGATCTCACAGCTTGACCTGGACAAGCATGGCCGCCGCTGATTTGACGGCTTGACCCGCGCTCCCGCATAACCCAGACCAACCCGCCCTGTCGCGAGTCCGCTGCTTCCTCGAATGTTCCCGCTGTGCGGGACACACCTATGTGAGGAGCGCGGCCGTCAGGGTGGGCCGCCTCCAGGCCGCGGCAGCGGTGTCTGAGGACGGGCCTCAGTGGCCGCACAGGTCGATGGGTCCTCCCTGGACTTCACGCCGCGCGGGGTAACGCGCCACCCCACGGGAGGGCTACATAATTTGTAAAAAGGGCATTTCCGTTTCCAAGAGGGAGTTTGAGAGTGGCGATGGCCGAGCAACACGGAGCGATGGACGCCCAGACAGTGGCCGACCTGCTGGGCATCTCGACGCGTCATCTCAATAACTATATCAATCTAAAGGACTTACCATCGCAGGGCTCAGGCCGGCGCCGAACCTTTGTGTGGGCTGAGGTTCGGGAGTGGTACGTGCAATATCGCATGGCGATCGAAGGCGGAGACGGAAATGACGGAAGTGAAGACCCCGATTTCGACGCCGACAGTTCCGACGGCGGGGCTCGCAAGAAGGAAGACATCCGCGCCGCCACCTTGCGCAAGACGCGGGCCGAAGCTGACCTGAAGCAGCTCGCGCTGAGCAAGCAGCGCTCCGAGGTCATCACCATCGCAGACGCTAAAATGCGCCTGGACCGAACCTTTTCGAACCTTCGTGCCAAGCTGCTGAGCATTGCGCCCAAGCTCGCTAACCGCCTGGAAAGCGAAAGGGACCGAACGTTGAAAGAGGCCGCCATCAAGGACGAGATGGAGAGCCTGTGTCGCGAGCTATCGACCGGCGCGATCGTCGACGTCGTCGCAGGCGCGCCGGAGCCCGACACCCTCGACGCGATCGAGGCCTCGGACGCGTCCGGCAACCTGGACGCGCTGCGCGAGGTGGCCGAGCTGCTGGGTGTCTATGATTCCCTCTAGCCGCGAGGGCCTCGCAGCCTTCGACACCGCACTCTACGACGCCTGCGCCATGCTGCGTCCGCCCGAAAAACTCACCGCATCCGAGTGGGCAGACAAGTATGGAATGCTCTCGTCGGAGGGGTCCGCGCAACCGGGCAAGTGGTACACGTCGAATGCAGAGTATCAGCGCGAGCCCCTGGACGCGCTCTCCGATCCCCGCTTTCAGACAGTCGTGCTGATGTGGTCTTCGCAGGTTGGCAAGACGGCCATCGGCCTGTTCGGGGCGCAGTATTACGCGCAGCACGATCCCTGTCCCCAGCTCCTCGTGCAACCCACCGAGGACATGGCCAAGACGGTGGTCAAGGACCGTATCGCGCCCGCGATCCGCGACACGCCGGTACTGCGTCCGCTGTTTCGCAAGAACCGCGGCGATGAGTGGAACCACAAACCATTTCCCGGCGGACAGATTTCTATGGGATGGGCAAACTCTCCCGCGCAGCTCGCGTCTCGCGCGGTTCGCTTCGCGTGGACCGATGAAGAAGGCCGCTACGGCCAGAACATTGAAGGCGATCCGGTCGACCAGGTCACCAAGCGCCTGGCGACGTACAAAGGCCGACGCAAACATCTGCGCACCTCCAGCCCCGCATTGCGCAAGACCTGCCGCATCACCAAGGCGTACGCGAATTCAGACCAGCGCCGCTACTACGTGGCCTGCCCGCAATGCGACCACTTTCAGACGCTGCGCTGGGAGAACCTCAAATGGGTCCGCGTCAGCGCCGAGCCGGACAACCATCAGCTCGCCGACTGCTACTACGTTTGCGAGTCGTCAGGCTGCGAGATCCGCGAGAGCGACAAATACGCGATGATCCGCGCGGGAGAGTGGCGCGCGGAGAACCCCGGAGGGGGCGATGGCCGCACCGCCGGCTTCCACCTCAACGCGCTCTATTCCACCATCGGCTACGAGTGGACGGAGATTGTGCAGGCCTACCTGAAGTGCCAGGGCATCCCCGACAAGCTACAGGTCTTCACCAACACCGTGCTCGCCGAGCCCTGGGACGAGCAGGCCGAGGGGGCTGATCTCAACGAAATTGCCAAGCACGCCGAAGAGTATTCCGCGCAGGCCCCCGGCTGGGTCCTTATCGTGACGACCGGAGTGGACGTCCAGAGAGACCGCATCGAGGCTACAAAATGGGGTTGGGGCGTGGACGATGTATCTGGCGTTATCGAGCACCGTGTCTTCCGGGGTGAAACCTCGCAGCGCAACCGCGGGGCCTGGGTGGATTTTGATTTCTGGCGCAAGCAGAAGGTCGAGCATGAAAGCGGGCTGCTCCTACCGATCTCCTGCACGTTCATCGACTCCGGCGACGGCAATCGGACCCAAACCGTCTACGAGTACTGCCGTCCGCTCGAGTCGCAGCGGGTCTATGCCTGCAAAGGGAGCTCGCTCACGGGGTCGCCGCTGGTCAGCAGGGGCACCCGCGTCGGTAAGAACAAAACCATCCTGGTGATCGTCGGAAGCTCGACCGCAAAGGATACTATTTACTCACGTCTTCAAATCGGGCGGGGTAAGCCCGGTTACATTTATTTTCCGAAGTCGGCCGAATCGGGCTGCGATCCCGAATTCTATTCGCATCTCAAAGCAGAAGCCCTTGTGACTCGACAGACCAAGGGCGGGGAGGTTTCCAGATGGGAAAAGCAACGTCGCAACGAAGCGCTCGACTGCGCAGTGTACGCGCTGGCGGCCAAGGAATTTACACGCGCTCCAATGAAACTTCTCGCCCGAAAGCTCGTGGAGAAGGCCGCGCGGTTGACGCCCGCCGAAAGTCCGGCAGCGAACGTGCAGTCCTTGTCATCACCGGGATACTCGCTGGAGTGTCCCTCGCCAGCCGCTGCTAGACCGCTCAAGCAGGCAAAAAAAGGCAGAAAACTTAGGACTCGCCCAGGTTTCCGATGGATTCACGGGAATTAGTGTTCGTGATTTGACCGTTTCTCGCCCTCGCCACTAAGAACAGCCGGTGAGTTCCCCGGTGACACCGCTTCCCCCGCCTCAAAGCCTGCCTGCCGAGCTGCGTGCCGGCGACGCGCTGGACTGGACCGTGCAGACTGGCCTCCCCGCCACGTCTGTCGTGTTCTTTGTGCTCACGGGCGTGGTGGCCAACTCGCCTACCCGCCTCAACATCGGCGGCAACGGGGCCGCGACCACCGTCGGCGGCGTCACCACGTACTCCGGTGCGGCCGTCGACGCGATGGGGCTGGCGACGTTCTCGATTGCCAGCGCGACCTCCGCAGCCTGGCTCGACGGACGCTACCAGTGGGTGGCCTTCGCGATCGATGCGACGGGGAGACGCACGGCAATTGCTACGGGTACGGTCCGCATCC
Organism: Terriglobales bacterium; assembly: GCA_038205325.1. Classification (GTDB taxonomy): domain Bacteria; phylum Acidobacteriota; class Terriglobia; order Terriglobales; family Acidobacteriaceae; genus Granulicella. The sequence goes on from JBBRCA010000123.1 coordinate 6,212, forward strand.
TCCCTGACGTCAATGGCGCCTCGCCGGCGGACCCGCGCAGCTACAACCAGCAGGTGCTGGACAGCATCCGCGCGGTGATCGCGGGGACCGCGCTCGACGACGTGCAGATGTACAAAATCGGTGGCCGCGAGCTGACGCGGATCCCGCGCATGGAACTGTTCAAGCAGCTCGCCATCTTCGAAGCCCGGGTGCGCAACGAGCGCATCCGTCGCGGCGAGAACGTCCCTACAAAAACCGCAGGCATCACCTTTGGAGGCCGTTAGATGCCACTCTGGGAACGGGTCAAAGAGTTCCTCGGCGTGGAATCGGAGCCGACGCCGGCCCAGCGCACGCTGAGCGCGGACAACACGCCTGCCGTACTCGGGCAGGGCTACGGCGGCTCCGCTGCGGCGCGCATCAACCGCCTCACTCTGGACTTCATCGGCCGCAACAGTTCCGCCGACCAGGACCTCTTCTCCGACAACAAGCGCCTTCGCGCCCGCGCCCGTCTGCTGGCGCTCGACAATCCCTTCGCCCGCAAGTTCATCCAGATGTGCCGCCAGAACGTGATCGGGCAATCCGGGATCATGGTGAAGTCCACCGTGACCAATGCCCACGGCAAGGAGACGGCCGACACCGACCGGATCAACCTGCGCATCGACGAAGAGTGGAACAAGTGGTGCAAGCGAGGCAGATGCACCGCCGATGGCAAGTTCTCATTCGCCGACGTGCAACTGCTGGTGATCGGCAACATCGCCCGCGAGGGCGAAAACCTGCTGAAAAAGGTCTACGGCCGCCAGTTCAACGAGTCCGGCTTTGCCCTACAGTTTTTGGACAACGACCAGCTCGACGACAGCATGATGATGGCGCTCGGCAATGGCAGCGCGGTGCGCATGGGCGTCGAAGTTGATCCCTATCGCAAGCCCGTCGCCTATCACCTCTGGTCCGGTCACCCCAACGACATCCTGGGCGGCAATCGCGAACGCAAACGCGTCCCAGCCTCCGATATCATCCACACCGCGGTGTGGGAGCGGCCCGGCCAGACGCGCGGTTACACCTGGATGATCGCCTCGATTATCGCCATGAACCAGTATGGCCGTTATGAGGAAGCCGTGATTGTGGCGGCGCGCGCGTCGGCCGCGAAGTATGCCACCATCGAGACGGCCTATCCCACCGACGGCTCGATGGGCTTTGAGGACGAAGACGACGACGGCGACGACACCAACGTCGATGGCACCAAGTTTATGAGCGGCAATGCCGGAGAGATTGAGACTCTCGACATCGGCCAAACGCTCAACTTCACCGACCCGCGCTTTCCCACCACCACGCATAAGGACTTCACCCAGACCATGCTGCGCAACGTCGCCTCGGGCCTGCTGGTGATGTATCCGTCGCTGGCCAACGACCTGGAGGGCGTGAACTTCTCTTCCATTCGGGCGGGGCTGATCGACGAGCGCGACATGTGGCGCATGGTGCAGCGCTTTTTTACGGACTCGTTCATCGCCGACGTGCGCAGCTCCTGGCTACGCATGGCGCTCCTAACCACGCTGCAGGACATCACGCTCACACCCGACCAGATGGAGCAGTACTCGGCCCGCGCGCGGGGCTGGGAGTGGGTCGATCCGCAGAAAGACGCGAACGCTTCGATCCTCGAGCTGGGCGAAGGCTTCACGACGCTCGAAATCAAATGCGCGCAGAAGGGCCTCGACTGGCAGGAAGTGGCCAAGCAGCGCAAGCGCGAGCAGGACTACCTGGCCAAGCTGGGTGTGGTATACGGGGTCGACATCACGGGCGATCAGGGCGGCAAGGGCGTCGCCGCCGGCGACGAAAGTCAGGTCACGAAGGAAGGCGGGGCAGCAAAGTCAAGACAAATACAACGGGTTTCAAGGGAGGACAGTAGATGAACAGTCTGAATGAGATCGTTCCACTCAACACATTGGGCCTCGCGCGCGGTGCCTATGAGGCCTACGCCGACAGCGTCTCGCTGGCGAGTGGCGCACAGCTGGCCGTTTTCGAGGCGTTGCCAGAAGAAACCAGGCGCGCGTGGCACTGCGCGGCTGTGGGAGTCGCGTTGGCGACGGTTGCCGATCTCAAGAAACGGATGTCGAAATCGTTCCACGTCACGATTTGACACATTTTCGGGCTATCGCCGATAAACCGTGCGGCATGTCCAGCTCCGCCCAAAACCCGAAGGAGACCCGCTATGCAGGCGTCCTAGTAAGGCTCTCCGCCGCCGAGGCCAACAATCTCGACGAGCGGGGGATTCCCAAGCACATCGGACGCCTGCAGCGGAAGGTACAACTTTCGGGGTACGACAAGGAGAGCCGCACGGTCACCATGGCCGTTAGCTCCGACAATCCTGTCGACCGCTACTTTGGCCAGGAAGTGCTCTCGCACGACAAGGGCGCGATCCGGCTCGACCGCCTCAAACAGGGCATCGCGCTGTTGTTCAACCACGACTACGACCAGCACCTGGGCCGTTCGAAGAGCTTCGAACTCGGCGACGGCGTGTTGCACGTTACCTCCGGGTTCGCGGGCAAT
>JBBRCA010000124.1:0-8669 GCA_038205325.1 Terriglobales bacterium
TAGTCACTATTCACTATTTCACTTTTTTCTGGTACTCATAAAACCCGCGCCCCGACTTGCGCCCCAGCCAGCCCGCATCGACCATTCGCACCAGCAGCGGACAGGGGCGATACTTGGGGTCGCCGATACCATTTTCAATGACCCGCATGATGTCGAGGCAGACGTCCAATCCAATGAAATCCGCCAGCGTCAGCGGCCCCATCGGGTGCGCCATGCCCAGCCGGAACACCTCGTCCACCGCCTCGGCGGTCGCAACGCCTTCCATCACCGCGAAGATCGCCTCGTTGATCATCGGCATCAGCACGCGGTTGGACACAAACCCCGCCGCATCGTTGACGGCGACCGGCGTCTTGCCCGCTTCAAGCGCCAGCGCACGGGTTGTGGCAAACGTCGCGTCCGAAGTTTGCAGGCCGCGAATCAACTCCACCAAAGCCATCACCGGAACGGGATTGAAGAAGTGCATCCCAATCACGCGGTCGGGGCGACTTGTCCCCGCAGCGAGTTTAGTAATCGAAATAGACGAAGTATTCGACGCAAGAATCGCCTCCGGCCCCAACAGCCCATCGAGATCGTGAAATATCTGTTGCTTGATGGCGAGCTTCTCACTCGCTGCTTCGATGACACAATCGCATCCCGCCAAATCGCTTAGCGTCAGCGTCGGTCGAACTCGCGCATGAGCGGCCTCGGCCTCGGCGGGATCGATCTTTCCCTTCGCGGCCTCGCGGTCGAGATTGGTGCGAATCGTCGCCAGTCCGCGATCCAGCGCCGCCTGCGCGACTTCAAACAGCACGACCTCGAAGCCCGCACGCGCGAAGATGTGGGCGATGCCGTTGCCCATGGTTCCAGCGCCAACGACGCCGATTCTATGCTCTCGTGGATCCATAAACGCACCACCCCGCAAACATCCGAGTGTACCAGCCCGCCTCCGCACTCGGTGTCGCAGCTTTCTTTCTGTCATTCCATGGCTTTCTTTCTGTCATTCCGTAGCGCAGCGAAGGAATCCGCAGTTGCACACCCCCGCCCCCATCCTCCACACTGAACACTCGTGAACACAATCCTCCACGGCGAAAACCTCACCGCCCTGCGCGCGCTCCCCGACGCGAGTGTGCAACTCATCTACATCGACCCGCCCTTCAACACGGGCACCACCCAGCAGCGGAGCCGCATCAAGACCGTCCGCGACGCCGCCGGCGACCGCACCGGCTTCGGCGGCAACCGTTATAGCACCGAGCGCCTCACAACACAGCCCAACTACACCGACACTTTCGACGACTACATCGGCTTCCTTCGCCCGCGCCTCGCCGAAGCCCACCGCATCCTCACGCCTGATGGCTCGCTCTTCTTCCACATCGACCCGCGCGAGGTCCACTACTGCAAAGTCCTGCTGGATGAAGTTTTTGGCCGCGCCTGCTTCCAGAACGAAATCATCTGGGCGTACGACTACGGCGCGCGCGCGACCAAACGCTGGCCCGCCAAGCACGACAACATCCTCTGGTACACCAAAGATCCCATCCGCTACACGTTCAATCTAGACGCCACCGACCGCATCCCCTATATGGCTCCCGGACTGGTCGGCGAGGAGAAAGCCGCACGCGGCAAGACGCCCACCGACGTCTGGTGGCACACCATCGTTCCGACCAACGGCAAGGAAAAGACAGGCTACCCCACGCAGAAGCCGCTCGGCATCCTCGAACGCATCGTGCGCGTGCACTCCAACCCCGGCGATACGGTGCTCGACTTCTTCTCAGGCAGCGGAACGGCAGGCGAGGCGGCGGCCCGCAACGGGCGCTCGTTCACGCTCATCGACCAAAGCGCGGAAGCCTGCGCGCTCATGCGCAAGAGGCTCGCGGCCTGGATTGATCCGGACAGTATCGCCTCCTGAAGCTTCGGCTGTATCATGCAACCACGATTCAGTTGCACTCACCCAGGAGCCTCGCCGACTTATGCCGTCCATCCGTATCCATGCTGCGGTCCCTCTCGTCGTTCTAGCCAGCATCGCGGCGAGTGCGAGCGCTCAAACCCGTGCTACGGCCAAGCGCGAATGTCCCGTCGTTGACGTGGCTGAAACCGAAGCCGACCACGCTCTTCGGCTGCGCGACTTCGCAACGGCGGACACGCTTTACCAGACCCAACTCGCGACCGCGACCACGGACGAGGCTCGTTCCACCGCGACCGCCGGCATTGTCCGCACCGAACTCGCCGCTGGCAAGCTCAAGGAAGCCCTAGACGCCGCAAAGAAGAGCGTCGCCGACCATCCCCGCGATGCTGTCCTTCAAGACGTTTTGGGCGAGGTGTACTTCCGCCGCGGCGAGCCGAACGAAGCGGCCCACGCGCTGGTGACCTCGCTGAATCTCGACCTCTGCAATCCCCGCGCACACTTCGATCTTGCCCGGTACTTGCGTCTCGACGGGATGTACGCCAGTGAACGACAGCACTTAGGCTACGCACACCGTCTATCTCCAGGCGATATCACATTCAGCCGTGCCGCTGAGCCGCGTGTCCGTATGACCGCCGAAGACCGCATCGCGGCTATGACGGAACGCCTCGCCAGTGCGGAACTTTCCACCGAAGAGCGCGCCGCCTTGCAACGCGCAATCGACGTCGTCCGCGCGCAGAGCAAGGGGTCCTGCCAGATCGTCCGCCCGGTGGAGTCCACGAAACTTCCCATCGTCTCTATCGCGAGAGGGCTGAGCGATATGTACGCCGCCGGCCTTGAGCTTCAACTCAACGGCCACAAGAAGCGTTTCGAGATCGATACGGGCGCTTCCGGTTTGCTGATCGGCAGGTCTGCGGCCGCATCCGCCGGAATTGTTGCCGAAGCCGAGACTCGCGGCGGCGGTCTAGGAGACGACGGCCCGGTCAAGGAGTTGCTGGCTCATGTTGACAGCATTCGCATCGGCGACCTCGAGTTTCACAACTGCCTGGTCCGCGTCGTCGACAAGCGCAGCGTCCTCGACGTAGACGGTCTCATCGGCGCGGACGTCTTCAGTTCCTGGCTGGTCACGCTCGACGTTCCATCGCGCGAAGTGCGCCTCGATCCGTTGCCCAAACGCCCCGACGATGCGGCCCCGCAATCGTCCGAACTCGACACCGCTGGCGGAGGCGAGAACACCCAGGCCGTACCCCGCGACCGCTACGTGGCCCCCGAGATGAAGGATTGGACCCCGGTCTTTCGCTACAACCACGATCTGATTTTTCCCACTTCCATCGGCAACGCGCCCCAGAAGCTTTTCATCCTGGACACCGGCGCCGCGCATACGCTCGTCTCGCCCGCCGCGGCCCGCGAAGTCACAGGCGTCGGCGACAGCAACAGACGTGTCAAAGGCCTCAACGGCGAAGTCAAGAACGTCTCGGTAGCGGACAACTTGACGATCGCTTTCGCACATGTGAAACAACAGCTGCCCGGCACGCTCGCAATCGACACTTCAATGCTGGGCCGCGGCGCGGGCGTCGAAATCTCCGGCCTTATCGGCTTCCCAACGCTGCGCGAGCTCATCATCACGATCGACTATCGCGACAACCTCGTCCACATCGTTTACGACCCTAAACACGGCTTCCACGCCCGTTAGAAAACCTTCTCCACAGGGTTTTCCGGCAACACAACCGAAAATGCCGTCCCCCGGCGCGCTCCGTCCGTCGCAGAACGGACGGAAATCGAACCGCCCTGCTTCTCGACAATCTGCTTGCTGACCCACAACCCCAACCCATTTCCCGTCTTTACTTTGGTGGTAAAGAAAGGCTCAAACAATTGTCCCAAATCAACCTCGCCAATGCCTCGACCGTTGTCCGCAACCGTAATTCGGACGCGGGCCGGGCCGCCGTTCCCGTCGCTTGAAGGAGACGCACGCAGCGTCACCTTACCGTTTAGATAGATCGCTTCGAGGCTGTTCGCCAGCAGATTCGAAATCACCTGGCGCAACTCCCCGTGGACCGCCGTCATCTGCAAGGCCTTATCGCACTGGCAGTCCACAGTCGCTTGCGAGGACGTGACCTTGGCTTTGAGCAGATCGACCACCGAAGCCAGCAGCGACGCCACATGGAACTTCGTCGGAACGGACATGTCGCGGTAGAACCCCAGAGTCTGCCGCGTGATGTGGGCGATCCGCTTCAACTCTCCGTCGGCCGTATGCAAATAGTCGAGCACCGCCGCCGGAGTATCGTCCACGCGTTCAGCGAGATACAGCAGGTCCATGACGGCCGCCAGGGGGTTGTTGATTTCATGCGCGATGACCGCGGACATGCGCCCCACCGAAGCCAGTTTCTCGCTGCGGATCAAGGCCTGATCTGCTTTGTGACGGGCCGCCATCGCGGCGAGCAGTTTGCCATTCAAAACGTCGGCGATGTCCGTGAGTTCATGCTGGCGGACGAGACCCAGCACCAGCGCCTCGTTCATTGCGAATGTGTTCTGCTCGATGACCGTCTCTTCGATCACCTGAAGGATGACCGCACGCGGTTTGCCTTCCGCGGTCAGCATCGGCCACATCGCATACGACCAGAACGGGTGCGCGGCAGAGCGGTCGGTGCCCAATTGGGTCTCGCCTTTTCCGCTCAGCCACACTCGTGCGAGCATCGCTGCGCATTGCTCCCCAATCACCGGAATGGTTGAAAACCTCGACCCGATAAGCTCCTCCTGGCTTTTCCCGACCAGGACACAAAAAATCGGATTGACGTACGAGATCCTATGCGCATCCCCTTCGATCCCCACGATGGGCATGGGCGAAATCTCGGTGACTGCACGGCACAAATCAACCATCTTCGATCTTCGCCCTCGTGGAGTTCTTGCAGTTGTTAGTTGTTGGTTGCGCTAGGGTTCATACTCGATGTCTCGCAGCCGCCCCTGCGAACAAATTCAAGTTCGCGTTCAATACTACCCAGAATCCAAACAACTGTCGCCTAAACTACATGGTGTGGAGTCACGGGGAAGACGACATAGCAAAGCGGCAAGTGCCATGCCATCCCATAATTGGCTGGCACTCTGCTCGCCGTTCTTCGCTACTTTGCATCACAGTAAATACATAACGCTCGTTCCAAGAAGAGCTCAAAAGTCGGAGGCGTGGGTGTTGAATTCAGAAAGCGTGGTACTGGGCGAGACTTCCGATCGCCTCTTCGAACGACGTTCCTGGTTTTACTCCTTTTGCCGGGAGCGACTCTTCGCAGACCACACCGAAGAAATATCTCAGGCTCTGGAAGTCCTCCTGCTTTCCAAGCAAAAACCCGAAGTTCTGGAGGTGGGTTGCGGGCCAGGTCACTATGCCCGCCGCCTGGCTATGCGCTTTCCACAGATCGACGTTACCGGCATCGACCTTTCCGAATCGCTGCTGGCGCGAGCGCGCTCAAAAGCCGCGCGAGACGGAATCGCCAACTGCAAATTCCTGCTCGCCGACGCGCTCACGTTACCCCAGACCACGGCACAAGTAGATTTGCTCATCGCCTCACGCCTGTTTCTCATCATGCCGGACCCCAACGTGGCGCTCTCGGCCACCTTCGCGGCCCTCAAACCCGGCGGCCTGATGTTCATCGCCGAGCCTGTGTCCCGCTTTCGCGCGGCGATTCCGATCTTCTGCATGCGCGTCCTCGACTTCGTCTTGGGGAACGGCTCGATGCCCGGCCCCAAAGTACGATGTCAAGTTTTCAGCGAGCAACAGTTTACAAATTTGCTGAATTCGCAGCCCTGGAAGAATGTCCGGCGTTGGAACGATGGGCGCTACCAATACGCCATCTGCAGAAAAGCCAATTGATCTCGATTGCATGTCGCGCGAGTGGAACGCGACTGAACTACTAAACTGAACGATCATTATCGAAACGTTCAACATTTATTGGAGCGTTCATGGCACCGCACCAAAAGCGCGCGCTCGTCACTGGAGGTGCGGGCCTCATCGGATCGCACATTGTCGACCTGCTCCTCTCGGAGGGATGGACAGTCCGCATCCTCGACAACCTCGAACCGCAGACCCACAAAAACGGCAAGCCCGAGTGGGTGAATCCGCACGCCGAGTTCCGTCAGGGAAACGTGCAGGATTATGAGACCATGCGCTCGGCGCTCGACGACATCGACGTTGTCTGGCACGAAGCGGCCTACGGCGGCTACATGCCGGAGATGGCAAAATACGTCCTGGTCAATAGCTTCGGCACCGCTCAGATGCTCGAAATCATCCGCGATCACAACCTGCCCATCCGCAAAGTCGTGGTCGCGAGTTCGCAGGCCGTCTACAGCGAAGGCGCGGCGCTGTGCCCGGAGCATGGCCACGTCGTCCCCCAGCTGCGTCCCGCAGAGCAGTTGCGTTCCGGCAACTTCGCCGTGCATTGCCCGATCTGCGCCAAGCCGACAACCAGCATCCCCACGCCTGAAAGCACGCCCATCGGCGGCGAAACCGTGTACGCCCTCACCAAAGTCGATCAGGAACGCCTTGTGCTGCTGTGGGGCAAGCAGACCGGAATCCCAACGGTCGCGCTGCGCTACTCCTGCACCTACGGACCGCGCCAGTCGCTCTTTAACCCCTACACCGGCGTTATCGCGATTTTCTGCACGCGGCTGCTCAACCACAAGCAACCCATCATGTATGAAGACGGCGAGCAGACCCGCGATCTCTGCTTCGTCGAAGACATCGCCCGCGCCAACCTGTTGGTCGGCACTACCGATAAGCTCGACGGCCTGCCCGTCAACGTCGGCAGTGGTCATGCGACCAGCGTCCGAGACCTCGCGAGCCTCATCGCTCGCGCCCTCGGGATCGACATCGCACCGCTGGCTCGCGGCGAGTTCCGCCCCGGCGAGATCCGCTCGCTCATCTCCGACATCTCGCTAATCCGCTCCATCGGCTATGAGCCGCAAGTGACGCTCGAACAAGGTATTAGCCGCTATCTGGACTGGATCGGTACGCAGGGCGCGATCGACGACTACTTCGCGCAGGCAGAGGCCGGCCTGCGCGCCAAGGGCATCGTGCAGAGCGTGGAGGCCCGAGTACGGTAGGCTGAAGCAATGCCCCTTCCCGCCAGCTTCGCCGACTTTCTCGGCAACTCAGCGCCGGTCAACAACCTGCGCGCGGCCATCGCTGTGGGACGATTGCCGCACTCGTTGATCCTCGCGGGGCCGCGCGGCGCGGGCAAATACACCCTCGCGCTAATGCTGACTATGGCCCTCGAATGCCAACGCCAGCCACGCGAAATGGCCGATGGGCGAGAGCTTGCAGCGTTCTGTGGCGTGTGCGCCAACTGCACGACGATTGCCGAGTCCGCCGACTTGCAAACTAAGGTCGACGAAGCCGTCGCGGCCCGCGAAGAGATGCGCGAGACGGACAAGAAGGACACCCGTGTCCTGATCCAGACGCATCCCGACGTGTTGATTGTGCCGCCCGATCCGCCGCAGTTGCTCATCAAGCTCGGCCAGGTCCGCATCATGATCCAGCGTGCGCAACGGCTTCCCGCCGAAGCTCCGCGCAAGGTGTTCATCGTGACCTCGGCCTCGTTCATGAAGGAGGCCGCGAACTCGCTATTAAAGCTGCTGGAAGAGCCGCCAGACTACGCGCACTTGATTCTGCTGGCCGAAAATACGGGCGAGTTGCTGCCCACGATCCGCTCCCGCTGTGCGGTTGCGCGGCTCGGCGCGCTGCCTGCGGAGGAGATCGAAACTCTGCTCGCTCGCGCCAGGCCCGAGTGGACAAAACCGCAGCGGGCATTGATTGCGCGCCTCTCGGAAGGCGCTGCGGGCCGCGCGCTCGGTTTCAACCTCGCCGACTCCCTCGCTTCACGAACCGACGCGCTAGTGCTGCTTCGCAACGCCGCGCAGGCGGGGGATCACACCGCCCTTTTCAAGATGACCGAGACCTACCGCGCGGGTGCCGAAGGCCAGGTGAAGACCTCCGCGCTGCTACGCGCAATGGGCAGCGTGCTCGAAGATGTCCTGCTGATTCAGGGCGGCGCAACGGACCGCGCTCGCAACGTCGATATTCTGCCCGAGTTGCGCACGTTTGCCGACAGCTTCGACTTTGCCTGGATTGAGCGCGCGGTGCGAGGGTTGGACCAGGTGCAAACGGGCTTGCGCCGCAATCTGTTGCGCGGGCTTTCGCTGGACGCGTTCGCGGCCGGCCTGGAGTCTTCTGAATGACAAAAACTGCCGAGCCGCAAAAACTTCGGAACTTATAGAGCGTACCCGCTAGTATTTGCATCCAACGAACAAAAGACCCGAAGATCGAATGCTGTCGGAAGAGCGTTTTCCGTCGCGCGTTTGTGAGGACAGCTTGACAGAAGCCACCAAAGAACGTCAGGAAGCCGCCGCGTTTAACGGCACGCGCAAACTCGTCCGCCCGCATCTTCCCGTGCAGGACCGCCGCCGCGACGGCGGCCTGGGCCTGCACGCCGTCCACGCGGAGGACCCGCTGACGCATGCCATGGCGGAGCCGCATGCCATCACCGAGAGCTCGCACGCCGAGGCGTTCTACTTCCAGAAGCAGATGCAGATGCAGACCGAAATGATGGTAGTGCTCGACGACGGCCAGGAGTTGCGGGGAATCATCGAGTGGTACGACAAGTGCGTCGTCAAGCTGCGTGTGGGGCGGCAACGCATCATGGTTTACAAGAGCGGCATCAGGTACCTCTTCAAAGCCAGCGAAGCGCAATCGCACGGCAGCGTGATGAAGTAGACGGCTCTCTTGTTGTCTTCCGTAGCGTAACGG
>JBBRCA010000125.1:0-8651 GCA_038205325.1 Terriglobales bacterium
CACCGCAAAGACACCGCCCTCGCGCGCCGCTGCGCACGGTATCCGCGAGTAACCCAGCAGCAGCGAAAACACGCTCGCGAACGCCGTCACCATCACCAGCACGGCCGCGAGTTTCCCCAACAAGACCCCCGTGTGCGCGCCGAGCGAAGGTGTGTAGGCCGTTTGCATAAACTGCGACAGCAATGCGCGACGGGCTTCGACATTTTGCAGCGCGAGCAATTTCGGCGCAGGCAACACTGACAGGATGCTGACATTCAGCGCGAGATACAGCGCGGCCACAATGCCGATCGAAATGAGCACCGCGCGCGGAATCGTCCGTCCTGGGTTCCTCGCCTCGCCGCCCAGAAACGTCACGTTGTAATAGCCCCAGTAGTCATAGGTCGCAATCAGCATCGCCGAGCCCAGCCCGGTAAAAAATGCGCGGTCGAGATGGAATGCTCCCGGCGCAAAAGCGAACGCCTGGCCGATGTGTCCGTGCAGCAATGCGGTCGCGACCGCCCATCCAATTGTGAGCAGCACGCTCGCCAGCAGGAACGCCGAAAGCCCGCGCATCTTCGCCAGATTGCGATATAGCAGCACTACCGCGAGCAGCACCGCCGCGATCGCCACCGCCGTCGTCGGTCCCACGCTCAAGGCCGCGCTATACGTTCCAAAATGCAACGCATGGACGGTCGTATGGCCCGTCAGCCAAGGCAACAGATACGTCGCATACTGGCTCAATCCAATGCATCCACTGGCCACCGAAAGCGGCGCGGAGAAGCAAAGCTGAAACAAAAATAGGAAGCTCAACAGCCGTCCAACGCGCCCCGGATAAATCTTGCGCAAATAGTGGTAGGTTCCCCCAGCCTCCGGCATGGCCGCGCCCAGCTCCGCCCATACCAGGCCATCGCACAGCGCCAGCAGCGCGCCGAGCACCCAACCCAGCATCGCCTGCGGGCCCCCCATCGCCGCCAGCAGCAACGGCAGCGTGATGAATGGTCCCACGCCGATCATGTCCAGCAAGTTCAGCGTCACCGCGCCGCGCAGCGTCAGCGTACGTTCGAGTTGCGAGGCTGTATCTTCCATCTCGCCAAGTCTAACCGCGATCCCGTCTCCGCCTTCCTTTGCGATACTTTGCTTCCTTCGCGCGCTTCGCGTCAAAATTATTGCCGTCGCTTTTGCGCGCCGCTGAATTGGCGTCGTATGCGAAGCTAGAAACATGAAGCTGGCCAACTCTCTGGGTGCTGCGCTGCTGCTCTCCATCGCCGCAACGGTCGTGGGGCAAACCTTCACCGACCCCGCCAACCTGCGCGGCGAACGCGTCCGCCCCCGCGACGGTCGCGAACTCCCCATCGACCAAGGCGCATCGGGTCTTCAACAACTCCTCCGCAAACTCAACACCCGCGCCTCCCTCATGCTCATCGTCGCGCACCCCGACGATGAAGACGGCGGCATGTTGACGCTCTACTCACGCGGCCTGGGCGCGCGCGTCGCCGTGCTCACGCTCAATCGTGGCGAAGGCGGACAGAACGCCATGACCGGCGACTTCGACGACGCGCTCGGCCTGCTCCGCACCCAGGAACTGCTCTCCGCCGACCGCTACTTCGACGTCGATCAAATGTTCGGCACCGAGGTCGATTTCGGCTTCTCGAAAACCAAAGAAGAATCCTTCGCCAAGTGGACCCATGAGCGCGTACTCTACGACGCCGTGCGAGCGGTGCGCCTCTATCGCCCTCTGGTCATTGCTTCGGTGTTCATCGGCGGCGTCACCGACGGCCACGGCCAGCACCAGGTCTCAGGACAAATCGCGCAGGAAGTCTTCAACGCTGCAGGCGACCCGAAAGTCTTTCCCGAACTCACTGCCGAAGGCATTCTGCCTTGGCAACCGCTCAAGGTCTATGCTCGCGTGCCCACGCAATCCATCACGGCGCAGGGCCTGTTCGACTACGCCACCGGCCTGTACACGCCCGCACGCTTCACCAACTACGTCACAGGCGAAGTCACCACCACCGAACCCTCCGTCGACGTCGTGGTCCACGAAGGCATCACCGACCCGCTGCTCGCCGACACCGACGGCAAGCCCCGCAGCTACGTCCAATTCGCGCGCATCGGCCTCGGCCTGCAGAGGTCGCAGATTGGCCCCGGCGCGCGCAGCGTCTATTCCGGCGCCTACGACATTTCCTACCACCGGTACGGCTCGCGGCTCGCGAAACAGGCTGTCCATGAGGAGCGCTTCTTCGACGGGATCGATACCAGCGTTGAAGGAATTTCTGCCTTAGCGCCGGATGCAACTGGAAGTACTCGCGTGAATCTAAAGGTCAATTTGAACAGAATCGCGTCTAAGATCGCGGAAGCTCAGAAGATTTACACCTCGACGAACCCGGATTCAGGTCTAGAAGCGCTACGCACAGCGCTCGATATCACCGATGGGCTAATTTCTAATTTCCAATCGTTGAAGCCTGAGCTTCTTCCTGCCCCGCAAAAATTGGATGTGCTGCATGAGCTTCGCATCAAGCGCGTCCAGTTCAATGACGCGCTCGTTCTTGGTCTTGGCCTACGATTCGACGCGACCGCAGCCAAGTCGGACGAGCCGGTTCAAAGCGCCTTCCCAGTGCATACACGCATCACTACGTCCACGAAGGAGCCCGTCGGTCGGTTCACCCAGGAACTCCGCACCAAGCAGGGAAACGTCCTCCAACGAGGAGGTCGCCAAGACGGCCCGGTACTTGTCCTGGCCCCTGATCGTCCCTGGCAAGAGGATATAAACATTACCCCAGCAATCACCGGAAGTGAAACACGACCGTACTTCTACCGCGAAAATATAGAACAGCCCGTTTATCAGTTGCACGATACTTCTCTGCGCAATGCACCCTCAACGCCCCCCGCGCTGACAGCGTGGGCAAATCTCTTCTTTCGCCGCACAGCCATCGAAATGAGCCGCGTTGTCGAAGCCAGCGGCCAGCCGGTCAGCTTTGTGCCGCCAGCTTCGGTGCTGTTGACCTCGCATTCGCAGGTTCTGCCTGAAGCGCAAGACTCCCTTATTTTATCGGCGATGGTCAGTCCCCCGGGAACACGAACCGAAACCAAATCTTTGGAGGGCTGGAAAGTCACTCCGTACATTCAGTACAGACAGAAATCGACTGGCTTGAAACAACTGCGGCTTACAGCGCTTTCGACGAACCGGAGGCCTTGTAAAGTTCATGTGATTGCAGTCGTGGAGGACGGCAAAAAAGTAACGGAAGGCTATCGCCCCATCGGCTACGGGGACCTACCGCGCACCAATTACTACACACCCGCCACTATCCGGGTCGTACCCGTAGACCTCAAGCTTCCCACCCGGCATCGCATCGCCTACCTTCCCGGCACGGGCGACGCCGTTCCCGAAGCTTTAACCTCCATCGGTCTCACTCCTACGCTCCTTTCCGTCGCCGACCTCACGCCGATCAGGCTTGCGCAGTTCGACACTGTCATCCTCGGCGTGCGCACTTACAACGCACATCCCGACCTCCACGGCGCGCCCACGCAACAGCTCCTTGATTACGCCCACAACGGCGGCAACGTCATCGTCCAGTTCCAGACCGGTGAGTTCACGGCCGCTGACGCGCCCTTTTCCCTCACCCTCGGCTATGCCGAAAAAGTGGTCGATGAAACTGTCCCCGTCCAGCTTCTCAACCCCGCCGCGCCGCTGTTCAATGCGCCCAACCACATCACCCCAGCCGACTTCAACAACTGGGTTGAGGAGCGCGGGCACGGCTTTTTGCGGACTTGGGATCCCCGCTACACCGCCCTGACCGAGACCCACGACCCCGGCCAGGCTCCCCAGCGCGGTGGGCTTATTACCACGCCGCTCGGCAAGGGCCGCTGGACGTACTGCGCCTTCGCCCTCTACCGCCAACTTCCAGAAGCGGTTCCGGGGGCGTTTCGCCTCTTTGCCAATCTGCTCAACCCGTAACCGTCGGAAGTTTCATTGTTGGGCGCGAGGAGTCCGATAAGTCGGGCCTTCAGCCCTCGCCTCTCTACGGCACCGAGTCCTGGGGCGTTGCCCCAGGCTGGTATGAGACGGGCCTTCGGCCCTATGGCCGATTCGCGCACCGATGGGGCGACTGCTTAGGCTGTCGGTTACTCTTGCTCTGTCGGCAGCGTCCTTTGCTACCCCCTCCCCCCCTAAATCGCGCAAAGTCCGGAGAACATAGACTTTACGTCCGGACTTGACGTGCGCGTCGGTGCAAATGCGAAAGCCCGGCGGGTGGCCGGGCTTTCGGTTCTGCTGCTGAATTGATTATAACCGCCGTGTCAAGAGTGAGCGATTATTTGTGCCTAGCGCCTGCGTGATGCGCAGGAGCGGCCTTCTTCACGGGGGCCTTCGCCTTCGCGACCAAGGTCGCTTCGTTCATACTGATGAGCAGCGGCGTCTGTGTGTAGGACGCATAGGTGCCGGACAGCGTTACCTTTGACCCAACGGTGGGGACCGTCTTGAGCGGTTCCTTCATGTTGAATGCAAAGTCCGCCGTCTTACTCTGCACCGCGTCTTCCGACACGGCGACCTTCAGCTGTTCGGCGGTAGCCTCGACCACCAGCGCGCCGGGAATCTCAACCGTCTTGCCTTTAATGGTGTCGAAGACCTTGTCCGCGTCCGAAGGTCTGGCTTCGACCGCCGGTTTTGCGGGAACGGCCGGCGTCGTATCGGTTGCCGGTTGGGCCGGGACGGCGGGGCTGGCCTCGGCCGCGAGACGCCCATTTTGCAGCACATACTCCTTGTCCGACAACGCGAGCGCGGCCAGGTCAGGAGTGGTCGCAATCAAATTGGCGACGATGTCGGCCGGCTTCGGAGCTGCCTTGACGGTGAAGCCCGCAGGCGGCGTCAGGTTGTCCTTTGCCACCGCGGCCATCGCGTCGAACCCTTCATCGTTGGAACCGTGATACTTGTGGTAGCAGTAGCTGGCGAGCTGCTTGAACGTGGTCTTGTAAGGCTCTGGAGCGTAGCTCATCGCACGCGCAGCGTAGTAGGTGCAGTTCAGATAATCGGGCGGGTTTGCTCCGTAATACGCTTGCGCCAGATAGTAGGTGTCCTGCAATTGCAATCCGGGCGCGGTCGTCTGTGCGGCCGGCACGGCAGCCAATTCCGACTTGAACGCGGAGATCGCCGCAGCCGAGTCTTTGCGGTTCAGCGCGGCGGTGCCGATCGCCGAGTAGAAGACCGGATAGCCCTTCGCCTTGAGCGCCGCGAAGTCCGCATCACTTGTTTCCTTGCCCTTGGTCGCCGCCAATCCCTTGCGCGCATAGTCGGCGGCGGCATCGAAGCCGCTCTGCTTGGCTGCGGCGTCGGTCGTGGCCTCGGCGGCCGTGCGGCGAAGCTGGACCTCGAAAACGTACGCGTAGAAGTTATTGGGGTCCACCTGGAGCAGACGGTCCGCGACGTCGAGCGTCTTGGCGTTGTCCGTCCCCTGGCTGGCGGCAAACAGCAACTGCTGCAGCGCGTCGGCCTTCACCGCCGATTGCGGATACGCTTTCAGGTACGCCTCCCAGGCAGTGGCCTGAGCCGCCGGTGTGGTCTGGGTCTTGGCGTTGTTGTAGGCGGCGAACTCCTCGGCCGACATCTGGACCTGTCCGCCCGCGGGCGCGGCGGGAGTCTGTGCAGCGGGAGCCGGAGCTGCCGCCTGGGCGAAACCGTGTTGCGTTAAGGGCATGGCGCTGGCAACGGCCAGCAGAGAAGCAAGTACGACCTTCTTCATGTAAAACACCTCAAATTTAAATGTTTGAAACGCAGCGTGCGCAATCGTTTGTGCGGTCATCCCCCTCTGATCTCCGACCAGCGGGACTTAGGGTGATGATGCAGATTATGGAAATGCCGTTGCTCTGATAGCAAGTTAGACGCTTCAAGCACGACAATGAGTTGCGGCAATTTGATTTCTTCGCTTCATTTGATCCGCCTTCACGCTTAACCTGTCGTCCAACCTGTCATCGCCGAAATTGGGCCGTGCCGTTCGACTAACCCCACATATTGTGAAACGGACGCATTATCCACAACATCTAGCGGCGGTGTGTTGATTCTGTTGAGTCGGGGCGATACGATTCAGACAGACTGCGGACTGCCAATGTTGTGCTTCGCAGTCGAATGACCAGGTAGAGGTGCTGCCCCGTGTTGAAGCTCCGCAAAGTCCAGATCCTCGGCTTCAAATCGTTCTGCGACCGCACGGAAGTGCAACTCGCGGGCCACGGCATTGCCGCGATTGTCGGGCCAAACGGCTGCGGCAAATCGAACATATCAGACGCCATTACATGGGTGCTGGGCGAGCAATCTGCGCGGAGCCTGCGCGGCCTCAAGATGGAGGACGTCATCTTTGCGGGAACGCGAGACCGCAAGGCGACGGGCATGGCCGAGGTGTCGCTGACATTGGTGGACCCCGACGTTTACGACGATGCGGGGCACCGCCCTGAGCTTGTCGTCGTTGATGGAAAAGCGGATGAGAAGCGCGTCACGGAAATTGCAGGCGATTGGGACGAAACCGACGCCCGTCGCGAGGCCGCCGCAGAAACCGAAGAGGCGGTCGCCGAAGCGCAGCCTGGAACCACGTACGAAGCCCCCGGCGGCAAGAAGCGGAAGATGCTGCACGCGCACTCTACGCCTGAAGAAATCGCCGCCGCGGGCGAGGCCATCGACGACGACGACGAAGAAGAAGAGCAACGCGGAGGCCATGCCAATCACGACGCGGAAGCCGCGCTCGCGGCCGCTTCCAACAATGTCGTTCTCAAAATTCGTCGCCGCAAATTCGGTCGCTCTCCCATCCGCGCGGGCGAAATCACCATCACCCGGCGCCTGTTCCGCAGCGGCGACTCCGAGTACCTGCTCAACGGAAAAATCTGCCGCCTGCGCGACATCCAGGACATCTTCATGGGCACCGGCCTGGGTGGCGAAACCTATGCCATCATTGGCCAGGAGCGCATCGGCCAACTACTCTCGTCCAAGCCCCTCGAGCGCCGGTCGATCATCGAAGAGGCCGCCGGAATTACGCGCTTCAAGACCAAGAAGCGTCTGGCGGAACTGCGTTTGGAATCGGCGCGGCAAAATCTTTCGCGCGTCAACGACATCTTCGATGAAGTCACCCGCCAGATGACCACGCTGAAGCGCCAGGCCGCGAAGGCGGAACGCTACGTCGCGCTGCGCGACGAACTGCGCGGACGGCTACGCGTCGTGCTCGCCAGCCGCCTGGCTCAGATGGACACGGAACAGCATTCGATTTCCGCCGAAATCGCCCGCCTCGCTGCTCAGATCGACACCCAGGCCGCCGCACTCGAAGCCATGGACATCGAGCACAGCAGCGGTGTTGCGAGGGGTTACGAACTCGACCAACAGGTCCGCGAAGCCGCGGCGCGCGCCAACCAAAGCGCCGTCGAACTCGAACGCATCGCCGCTCGCACTGCGTCGAATGCCGACCGCGTAGCCGACCTGACGCAGCGTCTGGCGACCGGCGAGGAAGAACTCGGCCATGCCCGCGCGCAACTCGAAACTCTTTCCGGAGAGCGCGAGCAGCACCGCAGCTTTCTTGAAAACGCGACCACCGAAGCGGAGCACTCGCGCAACAACGCGCAAACCACGGCGCAGCAGGCGCAAGATGCTGTGCGCGCGCTCGCCACAGCCGAGCAGCAAACCGAAGAGCATCGCCGCAATGCACTCCACGTTATGCAGCGCGGGGCGCAGGCTGGCAACGAAGAAGCCCAGGCCGGAGCGGCACTCTCGGGCCTCGAACGCGAGAGCGAGCGGTTGGCCTCCGAATCCGAAACCGCCCGCATGGAGCTTGAAGCTCTTGGCCTGCAGCGCGGACAGATCGCACTCTCCTTCGAGGGCGTGACCGAGCGCCTGCAACGTCTCGAAGCCGACGTTACCGAACTCCGCCAGCGCATGGACGCGCGCCGCGGCGAAGAGACGCACTCCAAGCGCCGGGGCGACGAGTTGCGCGGCGAACTTGCAACGCTGCTCGGCCGTCGCGAGTCGCTCGAAGCGCTTATTCGCGAGCACAGTTATTCCACCGACACCGTGCGCAACATCTTCCGCGTCAACGCGCAGCGCGCCGACGCCGCCCAAGACAACAACCTGGGGGCCGTCGGAACATTGGCCGACTTTGTCGAAGTCGACGGCAAGTACGAAAGCGTCGTGGACGAATTCCTGCGCGATGAACTCAACTACATCGTCGTCAAGAGTTGGAACGCTGCCGACGAAGGCATGCGCATGTTGCAGAGCGACGTTGCAGGGCGCGCGACGTTCCTCATCCATCCCACACCCTCGGGTGGCCCATCTTCGACTAATGCGGGTTCTTCCGGAGAGCGGACCCCGGACGGCACAGTCGCCCTGCGCGACTGCATTCGCGTGCTCAACGGCTTTGGCAACTCGCTGGAATCGATCCTGCCAAAACTCCGCAACGGCTTCGTTGCCCTCGACAGCGAATCGGCTCGCAGCCTCGCCGTCGAACATCCTCAGGCCTTCTTCCTCTCCCCCACCGGCGAGACGTTCCACAATGTCACCGTCACCGGCGGACGCGCTCGCGAACAAGGTCCACTCGCACTGAAGCGCGAGCTCGGCGAAATACAGAAAAAGATCGCGAAGGTCCAAGTCGAGCTTTCGCAGACGGACCTCACAACGCTCGCACTTCAGCGCGAAATCAGCGAGCTGACCG
>JBBRCA010000126.1:0-8629 GCA_038205325.1 Terriglobales bacterium
AACTCGCAAATCGGCAATTCGTAAACGACAGCATCGAGGCCTATTGATTGCATCGCCGCAAGCCGTTCCGCAGCACGTCACAGGGCGCGATCGCCTGCGCGCCCACATCGCCATCGCGAGGCTCGACCACTCCATCAAGAACCTCTTCGTCCTGCCCGGCGTCATCGTCCCGCTGAGCGTCTATCCCGGCCTCTGGAGCGACCGCCTCATCCTCAAGCTGTTGCTCGCACTGGTTGCGATCACGCTGGTCGCCTGCAGCAACTACGTCATCAACGAAGTGCTGGACGCGCCTTTCGACCGCCTGCACCCCATCAAGCGCGACCGTCCCGCGGCCCGTGGCCTGGTCCACATCCCCGCCGCGTACGCCCAGTGGCTGCTGATGATGCTCGCGGGCATCGCCATCGGTCTCACCATCTCGCGCCTGTTCGCACTCACCGCATTGGCACTCTGGATCATGGGGTGCATCTACAACTTCCCGCCCGTCCGCACTAAAGATGTTCCCTACCTCGACGTCCTCACCGAATCCATCAACAACCCGCTGCGCATGTTGCTGGGTTGGTACGCCGTCACCAGTCTGATGGCCTCGCCGCTCGTGCCGCCGGTTTCGCTGCTCATCTCCTACTGGATGATCGGCTGCTACTTTATGGCGCTCAAGCGTTTCTCCGAGCTTTCCGAAATCGGCGACCGCAGTGTCGCAGCCGCCTATCGCGCCTCATTCAAACGCTACACGCCGGAATCGCTACTGGTTTCCGTGCTTTTCTACGCATCGACGGCGATGCTGTTTTTGGGCGCGTTCATCATCCGCTACCGCATCGAATTGATTCTCGGATTTCCCTTCGTCGCGCTCACCATGGCCATCTACCTCAAGCTCGCTTTCAAAAAGGACAGCGCCGTCCAGAACCCCGAGAAGCTTTATCGCGAGCCGCAGCTGATGGCCTCCTTCGCGGCCACCGTGCTGGTCATGGGCCTGCTGCTGTTCATTCGCGTCCCCCGTCTCGAACAAGTCTTCCTGCCCACGCTGCCGCAAACAAGAGCGATCGCTCCGCCATCATGAACGCGCCCCTCACTCCGGGCACCCCAAGTCCAGATCCCCGGACAACCAACGAACCGGGTATCCCACGTCCAAATTTCCGAACTGCCAACGAATCGGGTGCCCCACGTCTCGATTCTGAGACGTGGATTTCCACGGCGGTTCGGACTCCACGCGTTTTCCCCCTCACCGCGGTCCTTTTCCTCCTCCTCACCGCGACGATTTCCCTCCTCTGGTCGCACCACAAACTCCTGTCGCAAGACGAGTTCTTCGCCCTCCAAACCGACAGCGCCCGAACCGTCTCGCAACTCATCTACATCCAGCGCACCACACCCATCTCGCTTGACCCGCTGGTTTACCACCTACTCGCGCACTTCGCCGCGCGCGTTTTCGGAATGGGCGCTTTCGCCCTCCGGCTGCCAGCATTTCTCGGCTACCTGACGATGCAGGTCTGCCTCTTCTTCATTGTCCGTAGGTTCTATTTAGACCCGATCACTGGCGACCGCGCAGGAATCTTCGCGCTTGCGTTCCCCGCGCTTACAGTCACGCTTTTCTACTCCGCCGAAGGCCGCCCTTATGGCCTGCTCCTCGGCCTTTATGCGCTCACGCTGCTCTTGTGGCAATCCGCAATCCACCGCTCGTCAACCCATCTTAAAAATTTGTCATCCCGCAGCGCAGCGGAGGAATCTGCTTTTGCCCCGGCTCGAATCCCGAGATTAACCTGGCCTGTTCTACCGCTACTCTCCGTCGCCATCGCCCTTACCCTCAACTCCCACTACTTCGGAGTCCTCCTCCTCATCCCCCTCTGCGCCGCCGAATTTTTCCGCACCATTGCACGCCGCCGCATCGACCTCCCCATCGCCGCCGCAATCGTCGCCGGCATGGCCGCAATTGTCTTCGCTCTCCCTTTTCAGAAACCCGCCGCGGAATTCCGTCTCCACTACTACAACGGTGGAACCGTGGGTCTGCGCGCAATCACACAGTCCTACCGCGCGCTCTTCGTCGACTACACACACACCAGCCTCCACACCCAACACATCGCCGCAATCGGATTTGTTATCAGCACCCTGATACTCATATCAGCCCTCTTATATCGCAGCCGCAACCAAACCCTTCAACTTCCATTTCCCGAGTCGATTTTCATTTTCGTGTTGGCGGCACTCCCGTTCTTTGGCTTCCTGCTCGCCCGCGTCGTCACACACTCCATCGAAGTCCGCTACGTCCTCGGAGCCATCATCGGCATAACGATTTTGCTGGCCGTCGTTCTCGCTCCCACGCTTCGCCGCGACTCCACTTACCGCATCGCGTTGGCCCTTTTATTCGCCGCAATCTCCGCCAGCGGCCTGCTCCGCATTCATGCCGAAGTCCGTACGACAGACGAAATCCGCACCTCGCTGATCCTGTCGCCTGAACTCAAAGCCGCAATCCTCGCCAGTCCCACCCAACTCCTCTACATCCAGGACATGGGCCACTTTGAAGTCGCCGGCTACTATGAAGTCGACCCCTTCATCCGCTCGCACATGGCTCTGCTGTATTCCCGAGACAACGAAATCCTTTATGACGGACACGACACGGTCTCGCTCACCGCGATGCACATGCGCGCCTTCACCGGCTTCCCCATCGTCGCCTACGACGACCTCAACCGCTTGCCCGGCACCCACATTCTCGTCCTCTTCCACAGTGGCTGGGACTGGACTGACCAAGCCCTCGCAGAATCCCACGCGCAGATCACGCCGCTAGGCCCCGCCCTCGGCGGCGACGCCGTCTCCGTCCGCTTCACGCCGTGAAAAAATCTTCTGTGGGACTTGATGTCCCCTGTTGAACTGTCATCCTGAGCGCAGCGAAGGACCTGCTTTTGCGGCGTTGCAGGGTGCCCCATGCCCCGTTGCTGGGACAAGGCTCCCGCACCGTCACGATCCTTCGCGCCCCTCAACCACGAACTCCAAACCACCCTTGCCAGCATCGATCATCACGCGGTCCCCATGCAGCACCCGCCCATCTAAAATCCTTACCGCCAGCGGGTCCTGCACCAACCTCTGGATCGCCCGCTTCAACGGCCACGCCCCATACGCCTTGTCGTAGCCCGCGCGAAAGATCGCTTCTCGCGCCGCGTCGCTCAACGTCAACGTAATCCGCCGGTCGTCCAGCATCTTCTGCAAGTCCGCCAGCCGTAGATCGACAATATGCGTCAACTGCTCATGCTCCAGCGGATGGAACACCACGATATCGTCCACACGATTAAGAAACTCCGGTCGAAACTGCTTGCGCAGCTCCTCCATCACACGCACTTTCGCTTCTTCAAAGCCGTCCTCACCGTCCGCCCACGACGTCGCAAGCTGCGCCCCGCCGATGTTCGACGTCATAATCAGCACCGTATTCTTGAAGTCGACAGTCCGTCCTTTCGAGTCGGTCAACCGCCCATCGTCGAGTACCTGTAGCAGCACATTGAACACGTCCGGGTGCGCCTTCTCGATCTCGTCAAACAGCACCACGGCGTATGGCCGCCGCCGAATCGCCTCGGTCAACTGCCCGCCCTCGTCGTAGCCCACATATCCCGGAGGTGCGCCAATCAGCCGCGCCACGGCGTGCTTTTCCATGTACTCGCTCATGTCGATGCGAACCATCGCCTGCTCGTCGTCGAACAGAAACTCCGCCAGCGCACGCGCCGTCTCGGTCTTGCCCACACCCGTAGGCCCGAGGAAAATAAACGAGCCAATCGGTCGTTTTGGGTCACTCAGGCCCGCGCGCGAACGCCGAATCGCATTGGCAACCGCAGTCAGAGCCTCGTCCTGCCCGACCACTCGCTCGCGCAGCCGCTGCTCCATTTGCGTCAGCTTTTGCACTTCGCCTTCGAGCATCTTCGATATCGGAATTCCGGTCCACTTGGAAACAATTGCGGCAATGTCTTCTTCGTCCACCTCTTCCTTCAACATCCTTGAAGGCCGGCGAGAATGCTGTTGTATTCTCTCCGCTCCCTCTGAGTCCTCCACGTTCGTCGTCGCCTGTTTTTCGGCGGCGTTCAACCCGTCCTGTTACGCCGTCAACTCGCGCAGTTCGTTCTCCAGTTTCGGAATCTCGCCATATTGCAACTCCGCTGCGCGCTGCAGGTTTCCCTTGCGCGTCGCATCCTCAGCCTCAAATCGCAGCCCCTCGAGCTTCGCCTTCAACTCGGCAATTTCCCCAATCGCCCCACGCTCTTTCTGCCAGCGCGCGCGCAAGGCTGCGGCGTTCTCCTGCACATCGGCCAGCTCACGCTCGACTTCGTGTAGCCGCTGCTGAGAATTCGTGTCTTTCTCACGCTGCAACGCCGCGCGTTCGATTTCAAGCGATGTAGCCCTCCGTTCCAGGTCGTCAATCTCCACCGGCACCGACCCAATCTGAATCGCCAGCGCGGCCGCCGCTTCGTCGATCAAATCGATGGCCTTGTCCGGCAAAAAGCGGTCAGAAATATAACGATGCGAAAGCTCCGCCGCCGCCACAATCGCGGCGTCCTTGATGCGGACTTTGTGGTGTGTTTCATAACGCTCACGCAGGCCGCGCAGAATCGCAATCGTGTCCTCGACATTCGGCTCACCCACGTACACAATCTGAAACCGACGCTCCAGCGCCGCATCTTTCTCGATGTACTTCCTGTATTCATTCAACGTCGTCGCGCCAATCGCGCGCAGTTCCCCGCGAGCCAACGCCGGCTTCAACATATTGCTGGCGTCGATGGCTCCCTCCGCCGCACCCGCACCCACCAACGTATGCAGCTCGTCGATGAACAAAACAATCTCGCCGTTCGAGTCTTCGATCTCTTTCAACACAGCCTTCAACCGCTCTTCAAACTCACCGCGAAACTTCGCCCCGGCAAGCATCGATCCGAGGTCGAGAGAAATCACCCGCTTGTCGCGCAGAATTTCCGGCACGTCTCCATGCACAATCCGCCGCGCCAAACCCTCAACGATGGCCGTCTTTCCAACTCCAGGTTCGCCAATCAGCACAGGATTGTTCTTCGTCCGCCGCGACAACACCTGCACCACGCGCCGAATCTCCTCGTCGCGCCCAATCACGGGATCCAGCTTGCCGCGCCGGGCCAGGTCGGTCAGGTCCTTGGAATATTTGGCCAGCGCCTGAAACTTGCCCTCGGGATTCTGGTCGGTCACGCGCTGCGACCCGCGCACCGCCTGAAGCGCCTGCAAAATCGCTTTATGATCGGCACCGAACGCTGCCAGCGCGACCTGCACCGCATCGCCCTTGCTCCCGGCCAGCGCCAACAGCAGATGCTCGGTTGAAACGTAATCGTCCTTGAAGTTCTCCGCCTCCTTGAATGAGGCATCCAGCACCTTCTGTAACGCCCCACCAACCCCGGGCTGCGAACCCGCCCCCTGCACCTTGGGCAGCTTGGCAATCGCGGCATTCATCTGCGTCAGCATCTGCTCAACCGGCACGCCCACCTTCTCCAGCACCGGCAGCACGACGCCTTCTTTGTCCTCTAGCAGCGCCGCCATTAGGTGCAGCGGCAACACTTCAGGATTGCCATTCTCCGCCGCCTGCCCCTGTGCTGCCTGAATCGCTTGCTGCGACTTCACCGTAAACTTGTCCCACTTGATCGCCATTCGTCACCTCTCTAAATTCGTTTACATCAAAATTAAAAACTTATCGCCCCAGGCTCACTAAGCCTTTTTTTTAGCGTCTACAATCCCACATGCTAACTCTTGCGCTTTTCCTTGCCCTGCAAACCGCGGCCAAAGTCGTTGCCCCCGCGCCCGCTGACCCACTCGCTCCCATCGCCGTCCTCAACGGCGCCTGGACTGTCAATACGCCCGCGCCAGCTTCTGGCGCCGTCAAGCCCGACAACGTTGTCAACCACTGCACTCGCACCGTCGCCTATTATTCCTGCGAGCAAGTCGTCAATGGCAAGTCCGCTGCGTTGATCGTCTTCGTCCCCGGCGATGCCCCCGGCAAATATCACACTCAGATTGTCCTTCCCAACGGCTACTCCACCGGCCGCAGCGATCTCACCATCGACGCCGACCACTGGACCTATCTCGGCAAAGACACTGAAGGCGACACAACCACCTGGTACCGCACCGAAAACTACTTCCACGGGCCAAATAGCATCCACTTCGAAGTCTACAAATCGACCGACAACAAGAACTGGCAGAAAACCATGGAAGGCGACGAAACCCGCAGCCAAACCTAGTTTCCAGCCAGTTATTTGAGCCCGCGCAGCAACTGCGCAATACTGCGCCGCAGCCCGGGATGCTGCATCGTCGCCGCAATTTCCGCCAACGGTGCCAGCACAAACTCCCGCTCATGCAGCCCTGGATGCGGCAACGTCAACTCCGGCTCCGTCAGCACCACATCTCCATAAAGCAACAGGTCGAGGTCGATCACCCGCGGACCTTTCGGCGTTGCGGAGGCCCGGTCGCGGCCCATCTGGCGCTCAATTTCCAGTATCCCGCGAAGTAGCTCCAGCGGTGCCAACTCAGTGTCGAGCAGCACCGCACCATTCAAAAATCGCGGCTGTTCCGTGTACCCAACCGGTGCCGTATCGTGGAAACTGGAGACCGCAGTGACGCGCCCAAGCGTCTCCATGCGCCTCAACGCCTCGCGAAGGTTGGCCTCGCGATCGCCGAACGATGATGCCAGATTCGAACCGAGAGCGATAGCGGCAATTATCACGCGCGCGTCGGAACCAACGAACGGGCGCGCAGCGCAGATGACTCGGACTCCCGCGCTTCCTCCATCTCATAGCGAGTCGCCAGCACCCACGCCGAACGGTCGCGCATCAGCCGCTGCACCAGCGCCGTATGCATGGCGTGGCCCGCGCGTTCGGCGACCACGTGCCCCCAGATGCGCCGCCCCGCCAGTGCCAGGTCGCCAATCAAATCCAGCACCTTGTGGCGCACAAACTCATCCTCAAAGCGCAGCGGCCCATTCTGCACCTCGCCCTTGCCGATAATGATCGCGCATGCGTCGGACGCGCCGCGGATCAGCCCCATATCGCGCAGCATCGGCTCATCTTCACGAAAGCCAAACGTCCGCGCTGGCGCAATCAACTCCGCATAATCTCCCGTCTCGAGATCGCCGATGAACGTCTCGTACCCAATGGGGTCCGGAAAGTCAATGGTGTAGTGAATCCCGTAGCCGTCGCCGGGGTACACGCCGATAAACTTGGTCCCCTCGCGCACTTCGACCTCGTGGAGGATCTTGATGTACTCCCGTTTGCGCCGCTGCACCTTCATCCCCGCCCCAAGAATCGCGTCCACATAGGGTTTCGCGCTGCCGTCGAGAATGGGCACTTCGAGGTTGTCCACCTCCACGATCACGTTGTCCACGCCCAACCCGATCAGCGCGGAGAGCAGGTGTTCAGTCGTCGAAATCAGCACGCCTTGCCGCATCAAGCTCGTGGCATAACTGACCTTCGCCACGTTGCGTCCGGTCGCGGGAATTTCAAAATTGTCGAGGTCCGTCCGCCGGAAAACTATGCCTGACCCAGCCGGCGCCGGGACGAGCCGCAGCGTCACTTCCGCGCCAGAGTGCAGGCCGACACCCTGAAAGTCGAGCGGGAAGAGGATCGTCCGTTCCAACTGCGGTCTTACGGCCAAGCTGCTCCCCCGTGCGATCCAGACGGAATCAGACTAACGCGAACATACACGGGTCAACTGTGGCTAATTTGCCACACTCGACCTAGATTCGAACTTGAACTCGACTGGCATAATATCTCGAGACGACCGATCCTGGGTCCCCGTAGTCTGCCCTTAGGGCCTGTTCACGATCACTGTTTAGTGGCTCGCAGACCCTGTCATCTCGACCGGAGGCTTCGCGCTTTTTGCGAAGGCGTAGTGGCGAAACCTGAAGATCCTCCGTGCGACATGAATATTCGGCCGCACAGAGAATCTGCAGGTCTCTCACTCCAGTACAAAAACGCGCCTTTGGTCATGTTTTTAGTCTCAATATCGTTTCAGACAAAATTTTCTGTACCCTATCCAACATGGCAGCGAAAGACATCCTCCAGGCCGCGCGCGTCGGCGAAGTGGCACTCCTAAAACGGCTTCGCGCCTTGGTCCAGGTCGAATCGCCCAGCGACGACAAGGCGTCCGTCGACCGCACCAACGATATAGTTGCCTGTTGGGCCGTGGACCTTGGCGCGACCGTGAAGCGCCACAAACAGCGCGTGTTCGGCGACGTGCTCGAACTGCGGTTTGGCCCCGTCGAAAATTCCCGCGCCAAGCGCCCCCGCGTTCTTTTGCTCGGCCATCTGGACACGGTCTGGCCCTTGGGCACGCTCGCAAAAATGCCCTGGAAAGAGGCCTCCGGAAAAATCTACGGCCCGGGCGTGCTCGACATGAAGGCGGGAGTGATGATGGCCCTCGAAGCCCTCCGTATCCTGCGCGAACTCGACGCGGAACGCCCCGTCACATTGCTGCTCAACAGCGACGAAGAAATCGGCAGCCCCATCTCTCGTCCCATCACGGAAAAAATCGCACAGCAATGTTCGGCGGTCTTCGTGCTCGAGCCCGCGCAGGGCCTCGCCTACAAAACCGCGCGCAAAGGCGTCGGCCACTTCGACCTCCGCGTCACTGGCGTCGGCGCGCACGCCGGCGTCGATTT
>JBBRCA010000127.1:0-8604 GCA_038205325.1 Terriglobales bacterium
TGTACCAAGCTCAGAGTTAGTCTTCGGCGGTTTAGGTTTCAATCAGATCACGGCTAGCCGCGATCTGATTGGCGAACTCGCTTGGTGTCCTCTCTCCGAGTGATCTGTGAGGACGACTCTCATTGTATTCCTGCCGCCAAGCTTCGATCAGCCTCTTCGCTTCGTTGAGATCAGTGAACGAGTGGGCATCCAGGCACTCGGCCCGGAAGGTTCCGTTGAAGGACTCGACGAACGCGTTGTCGGTCGGTTTGCCCGGTCGAGAGAAGTCGATCTTCACTCCGTTCTGATAAGCCCATAGATCCATGGCTTGACTGGTGAACTCGCTTCCATTGTCGCAAAACAGCAATTTCGGTACACCGCGCTTATTCTTCGATCGATTCAACGTTCGCACCACATCGTCTCCCTTCAGGCGCTGCCCCACCTCGATGGCTACTCCCTCACGCGTGAACACGTCCACGATCGTCAGCGCACGGAAGCGGCTCCCGTCCTGCAACTGATCCGCGACGAAATCGATGCTCCATGCTTGGTCAGGCCCAGTTGCCCGGAACCGTTCCTCGCGGTGTCTTATTGCTTTTCGTTTCCGCTGGGGTCGCATCTTCTTCAGCGTTAACCCTTCTTCCTGGTACAACCGGCACACAAGGTATTTGCCCACATTCCAGCCCTCGCGGTTCAACAGTGCGCGGATTTTGCGGTACCCGTAGCGCACTCTCGTCTGAGCGATCTCGCGGATACGCATCCGCAACTCAGTACGCGGATCCAGATGGCTGCGATAACGATACGTGGCTCTTGCCACGCACAGAACCCGGCAGGCCCCCGGTGTCAAGCCGGCCGGGAGGTTCTTGATGGCAACGATGATGGCCGCACCCACATCATGCCGCGCAAGTCGAGTTGACTTGCGCGGCGCTCTCCGCGGCTCTGCGGTTGATAAATTCGGCGGCACGTTGTGCATACGCTGCGGCGGTGAACACCGCTCGGTTGTCAGCAGCCAGCACTTTCAGCCAGGTTGCGATATAGGACGCGTGATCTTCGCGGGGCTCAAGAGCGAACTCCAGGTCGGCGCACAGGAAAGCGGCCCCAAGTTCGGCAACCAGTTCTTCGACCGCGTAACTTTCGCTTCCGAAGCGATGCCCGCCGAAGTCACGGTCGAGCCGGGCTTTGCTGCCTGTCCAATGGGTAGCCTCATGGGCAAGCGTCCCGTAATAACTGTCCGCGTCCTGGAAGGTCTCGAACGGCGGCATCTGGATCGCATCAGCGGAGATGCTGTAAAGGCACGATTTCCGCCATGCCGGATGGTTGCCCCCAAGGCCGCGAAGAACTTTTCCGCGTGCTCGATGCGAGCGACAGGGTCGAGTGTAGGCGCGGCTTTCGCGTAATAAACTTCCGGCAAGCCGTCGATCTGCTCGACGTTGAAAACGGTGTATCCCTTGAGAAACGGGATTTCCCGGTCGAGTTCGTCGCCAGTCTTTTCATCGGTTTCCTTTCGCGTGATGCTGTCCGCGTAGACGACGAGCGAGCCTTTCTCGCCCTTGCGGATATGGGCGTCAAGCTCCGACGCTTGTTTGAAGATCATCCAGACGGGAGCCGCGAAGTTCTTTACCATGGCGCTGGCCCACAGAGAGAGAACATTGATGCCGCTGTAGAGCTTCCCGTTGTGACGAAGCGGGCGCGTAATCCGCCCTGCTGCATGTTCGGCGTTCCACGGTCTGACCCAAGGCCTGACACCCTTCTCCAAGTGGCTGACGATCTGATTGGTAATCCGGGTGTGGATGTCCTGCTTTTCGGTTCGCTGCATTGTTTTTCTCCTTTACGAACGTTTAAAAAACTTCATTCCCTCGTAATGGAGAGGTGTTGTGCAGAGCGGCCCGAGCAGTCACAGGGCAGCCGGTTTATGGCTGGCGACAGCTTTACCCTTGACGGCGGAAAGGGCCGTCTCTGCTAGGGGTTTCGAACGAGGGAATGAAGGGGTTTAAAACGCGGGAAGAACAAGGAGCCTAGTAAAGAAGATGAACGGATTCCAGAAAGCAGAGGCGCTGGCACGTCAGCGCTACAACCGAGACAAGATGCTCCCGGTGGTTCACGAGGTCACCACGCATTTCCGCAGGCCAAACAGCTTTGACAGGTCGAAGATGCGGGCAGTCTGTCGATACTTGTCCGATGATCTGGATCGCTGCAGTGGATCAACCCTGCAACAACGCTGAAACGATTTCAAGAAGAGGTTTTGGCCGAAGTGGAAGTCTGGGATCGATCTCGCGGCAGCACCTATTGGACTTGGGGTGAGCGTCCTGATCTCCGCGCGAATGATTGTTCCGAGCCTGGATATGTTGTCCGACCTGCGCGTGAACCAGTGGATCGCACACTTGCCCGAAGATCACCCACTCGCCCAACAGCACAGGTCGCTTATGCAGGCGACGGATTCCATTACATGGACGTCAGCTCACAGCCGCCAGCTGGCGGTTTCGAACGGATTGCGGATTCTACTCGCTCGCGGTTACGACAGCGTCCACCATATAAAAGATGACGACCTGAAGCTGCTGTCAGTTCGCTGGTCGAAGGGGACGGATGTGCTCGATGCCGCACTCTGCTCACTCGGTGTTTTCTCCCGTACTCCGAAGCGCGGTAGCGCCCGCCACGGCAGGAAGCGGCGACTGACGGCGTCGGAGCTGGTTGAGAACGCTGGCGTGCCGGATCGTTTCCAGCAGGTCGTCAGTCTTTATCTGGAAACATACGAGGCGCGAGTCAGCGATGTGTATCGGACGTTGCGGCATAAGGCCATTGCACTCGCACATTTCTGGCGCTTCATTCGTGATAAGCATTTCGACGTGAAACACTGCTCTGCGATTCTTCCACGGCACGTCCGCGATTACGTCCCGCACGCGATCACCCGCGCTCGCCGTGCAGCGCGGCCCCGGAGCCGGCGAAGAAGTACGTCCCACTTGCACATAGCTGGCTTGTGGATTTGCGCGTTTTCTTTTCCGACCTTTGCGCATGGGCGACAGAATCAGACTCTCCCTTCAAGCGCTTTGCAGTCGCGGCAAGTCATCTTGAAGAGGGTGGGCACTGAGGACAGCAAATTGCGGCAACGCTGGACGGAAGAATGGGATGGTCTCGGTTCAGCGCTCCTCGCCTCCTGAGATGAAAGAGTGGATTCCGCATTTCATGTTCGCCCTGGTGGACGTGGTGCAATGGGGATCGCTAGTCCTCCATTTTACTTGTTGCATTTGTCACAACCCCATCCCAATTCCCTGGGCTATGGATGGGGCTTGATTGCTGATCTCAAGCGCGGAGGTCTTCGAGACATCGGCGCTGAGTAGTGGGTTGAGCTTGGTCATGTTGTCGGTGAAGAGCGTGGCCTCGTGGCTGGCACGGGAGATGGAGACGTAGCCGAAGCGGGAGTTGAGTAGGTTCGGGTGGACGGCAGTATCGGCGTTGACCAGGACGCGCTCGGCGGTGAGGCCTTGGGAGCTGTGACTGGTGACGGCGTAGCCGTGGTCGAAGTGGCGGTGGTGTTGGGCGTCGAACTTAACGTGGCGGTCGATGTCGAGGCGGGCTGAAACGCGCCCATCCGGCGCAATGGACTCGATAACGGCAAGGTCGCGATTGGCGACGCCGAGCGACTTGTCGGGCGCGGTGAACTGTATGCGGTCGCCAGCGGAAAACTCGCGGTCGATCTCTCGATAGACGCTGACGCCGGTCAGCCGGCGGGGATCGTAAGTTGCGTGTTCGCGGTTCGCTTTCTCGACGGTGAGCTGGTTTGCGGCCGGGTTGATCGCGACGACCGATGCGTAACTGGCCGCTTCGATTCCGATGGTTTTGCTGCCACGAGTGTAGCGAACCACATCGCCGATCTCGTAGTGGCTTGCCCATGAGCGTTCAGCGCCGGTCATGTCCTGACGCTGAGCCAGGACACGGAAAGTATGATCTTCCGGGGCGACGGTTCCATTGGCCTTCAACTCCTGCCGCACGGCGGCGTTCAACTCACGGCGGGAGGCATTGTCGGGCGAGACGATCAAGGTTTTCTCCGGCGATTCGACGTAGCTCCGGGCGATGGCACGGATACGCTCTTCTGCGTTGGGGATTTCCTTCACGCGGCCCTGTTGCTGGAGTGCGTTGAGCGCGGCGGAGACTTGTCCTTTGGCGAGCAACTCGACGACTGATTTGAGCGCGGGGTCTTTCTGGCGGACGATCTCGTCGAGTTTGGCCGTGCGCATTCCAGCCTCTTGCAACTGCTCGAAGGGGCGGCCCGCTTCGACGCCCTGGTGCTGGCGGATATCGCCGATCAGAAGCACGCGGTCATTATTATTGGGATCAAGTCGCGCAAGAAATTCGCGTATTTGGTTGGTGCTCGCGAGGCTTGATTCGTCCACGAAGTAGAAACGTTTCTGATTAGGCGCATCGCGACTCTCGGCGCGTGCGAGGAAGCCTTGCAGAGTGCCGGCTTGAACTCCTGCTTCGTTAAGTTGGCGCGCCGCGCGCGAGGTCGGGGCGAATCCCTCGACCTGATAGCCCTGCGTTTCGGCGGCGGTGCGGATGACTGTGAGCGTGGTTGTTTTGCCCGCGCCGGCGAAGCCTTGAATTCCTTGGATACGGTCCGGCGAGCTGAGAACGTCCTCGACCACACTCTGTTGCGGCCGGTTGAGATGCGGGTGCCGGTCGGCAACGGCGATGGCCTGGGGGCGCGACAGAACCGGCTCGACCTGGTTTTGCCCCTCGCGCATCTTGCGGAGAATCTCATGTTCCGCTTCGATCGTTTTGGCCGTGGTGAAATAACGGGCCGGAACGCCCTGAGGCCGCTCGACGATCTGAAATTCCCCGGAAGCCAAGCGGGTGTCAAGATGGGCGCGGACCTGGGCATGGGTGATTTCGCCCATTCCGCGGCGAAGCCCGTCGCGGATCAGCGCACGTTCATCCACAACAGCCTCGCGCTCGAAGTTCTTGTCGCGGGAAAAGGTGAGAGATTCTCGAACACGGTCATACGAGTTGACGGGCTTCTCCTGATGTTGTGACCGTTCACGCGCTGCGCGTACAACCGTCTCAGCTTGGTGTCCAAAGTCTGCCGCCAGCTTCCGATGTGCGGCCATCACCTCGCCCGGAGAATGAATCTCCTTGCGGTCACGCGTCGAGTGCGCAGCAATCTCAGCAGCTTCCTTCCCGGAGCGGCCTGTGCGTTCCAGGTACTCGCGGATCTGTTGACTGCGGGGACTGGATGCGTCGAGGTATTCCTGCGTGTAGCCCTTGATTTCGGGCGCGCCGCTCCTGCCTGTCGTGATCTCGTAGCCAAATTGCCGCAGACTGTAGGTCAACTCCGATTGATAGATGGCCGTGGCAAATTGTTGTGAGGCGAAGAGGCTCTGCGGCTGGATGGCGCGAGGCTGGCCGTTGTCGCGCTCCGTGACGTTGAAAACTACCGCGTGCGTGTGCAGTTGTGGCGCGACATAGCCATCGACCGGACGGGCTGTATCGTGCTCAAACTTGGCGACGATAAATCTGCCCGTGGTCTCGGGCGGATGATTGCCGCCGATTCGGGCCTGCGTGTACAGTTCGAGCTGGTCCAGTGCAACGCGGACGCTCTCCCGATGCGCTTCGCGAACACGTTCATCGCCGCCGACGAGCGCGGTGAGCGAAACAGATTTGGGCGCGGAAAACGTCGCATCCCACCCGGCTCGGTGCTCCATCGTCTTGATGGTTTTGCCATCGGCATCCTTGTATTCGTAAGAGGCGCGCTGCCGAACAAGCTGCTCGCCCGTCGCCGGATGCTGACCCTGGCTGAGTTTCGCGAAGTCCTCCGCGGAGACCGCACCGCCAAGGCCGAATTGCGTAGCAAGCCGGCCTTGCCATTCACCCGCAATCACGCCGCGTTGCGACCAGTAGTTCTGCTCTTTAGCGGTGAACTCTTTCTGGTGGTAGCGCTGTGCTTGGCCTGCGGACAGCGGCTTGGAAATGGTCAGCATAGCTCAAATCCTCGGCCCGAAGGTGAACTCCGTCTGGTCTTGCTCCTCGGATTTCTCTGGGGCCTCGTTTACAGGCATTGGTTTGCCCGTGATTTCGTTCGCTGGCTTCGATGCAGCGCGAATCGGAGTCTCCGAAGGCGGTTCTTTCGTTGGGAACACAGGCTCTTCTTGGCGCGGCTCCCGTACGATGTAATCGTCCTCCAGACGCTCGATAAACTTCGGTTTCGTTGCCGGAACCTCCAGCACGGAAAAGGAGAAGCGGGCAACGTAGTTGCCATGCTTCAGGTAGGCGTGCAGGTTGTCCAACCCACTGATCTCGGAGTCGAGAACCAGCGGCTCGGTCTGCCGGTCGAGCGAGAAGTTCCTCCCCGCTCGGCTACCATCGAAGTGCGTCTCCTTCATGCGCTCGATCTCAACCTTGCCGATGGCGCGGCTGACCCACTCCGCGGCATTCGGTTCGGTTGTCTTGAGGAAGATTTTGGTGGCTGGTTGCGAGAGCATGACCTCAGCGAGGTGCCCATAGATGACTTCCAATTGTGCCTTGCCCTGGAAACCGAGAACGATCGGGTTGCGAGACTTGCGATTTTCGGTGATGGCAGTGTGAAGCTGAGGCAGCTTTTGCAGGCTGGCCAGTTCGTCCAGCACAAACCAGACAGGGTGTTGCTCGGACTTTGGCGCACTTAGCAGGCGCAAGACGAGCATGTCGATCCATAGACTGTGGAGCGGGCGAAGCGCCTCGCGCTCGGCAGGTTGCGAGGTGATGAATATCCATCCTTGCCGATTCTTCGACCATTCTCGCGCGGTCCATTCGTCCCTGGCGTCCTCCTTCTTTGGCAGCAAACGGAAGCTGTCGGCTATTAGGCTCAGCGAGCCGAGTACGCCAGAGCGTTGATGCGGAGCGGATGGATCAATCAACGATGCAAGTTCGGTTTCCTTGACGCGGCGGTCGATCTCTTCCGGGTGCGACATCCAATGCACCAACTGCTGCGGCGTGGGCAATTCGAGCAGAAGATGCGCGAAGATCTTTTGCGGGCTTTCGGTGAAGAACTCGCCCTTCTTGTCGTTGGTCGGCTGGAAAAGAGAGGCCGCAATGGTACGCGCCTCGGCCCGACGGACAAGCTCCTCCGATGGCCCCCAGTATGGGCAGCGGCGGTCGAGCGGATTGAGCACAATGTCGCCGCGCGAGGCGTCGTAAAAGCGCTCGATGAATTCGCAGGCCGGGTCGTAGAGAATGGCGGAATGTCCGCGCGCCTGGATCTGGCGGAGCATCTGCATGATGATGGTTGTCTTGCCGCTGCCGGTGTCGCCGATGATCTCGAAGTGTTGATCTTCGGCCCGCAGCGGGACGCAAAGCAGTTCGCGGCATTGATCCACTTTGATGCCGATGCCTGTTCCTCGAATGGCCTTGTTGAACTGTTGCGGCGTGACGAGAACCGGACCTTTTAAGCGGCGCCCATATTTCATTTCCTTGCGGCGGCGAATGTCCTTGAGAATCGAAAACGGAAGCTGCGCCAGCAGCGCCAGTGCGCCGAAGATGAGGGGCCAACTGAAGATGTCTGTGAGGCTCGCACCGCCGTAGACCTGCTGCTTGAGATAGCTTCCGAGCGCGCTGTTCTGGTAAACATTTGGGGTGCTGCGGTAGAGATAGATGATGCCGCGCTGGCGGGCGGTGTCCGACAGCGCAAGCGGGATAGGTTTGGCATTCGCTTGCGGCGTCGAACCATCATGCACGTCCTCTTCTCTGGCATACCAGACGTGCGCCTTGCCATCGGAGATCAACAGCACTTGGTACTTTCCCGACAGGCGGATGCTGAGCGCGATGGAGGTTTTGATGTACGCTGGGAGGTAGAACCGCTCCAGTGGCGACAGCGCGAAGGCGAAGCGGATGTAGACGAAGAATCCTGCCGCAATCAGCGCAAGGAATACCGCGCCGAAGGTATAGATGGGCTTGTGAGGCGGCCAGATGATCGTCTCTTTTCTTCCCCAATTTGTCTCAGCCATGACTTTCCTCCTGTCTCTCTGCGATGTACTGCGCGATGACCTCGCGGGCAGCGCGGCGCTTGTTGGTTTTTACGTTCCGCATCAACTCCTGATACTGTTGGGCGCTTATGCGCTCGCCGCACGCAACCGGCGTCAGGGCGTTGGTCAGAAAGAGTTGCAGACCGACGATTTCGGTCATGAGTTGAGTGAAAGCGTCATCCGCCATTCCTGACTGAGCAAGCAATCGTTCGCGTGCCCAGTCGCCAATTGTCCTGCCAGACTTCCAGGCAATTTGTTCAAAGGCGGCATACTCCTCCTCTGTAAGCCGGATTCCAATCTGACGACTCCTCACAGCGGGGCGCTGCACCGTTTCCGAATCGCTTGTTGTTAGAGTTTTTGCGGCCATGATTTCTCCCCCATCGTTGGCGGCAGCGAGCGACACTTGCAGATACCGTTTGATACCGCACATTTCGTAAATGGTTTGTATCTCGAGTGATACCGTTCGATACCTCCCGGTAGCGAACGCCACCCTCCGAGGGGTGGAGTGTCAAAATTCTTCCGGTGCGAAGCACCGTTTGCGCACCACCACGAAATTGATTGCAGGATCACGCCTTCACTGCCCGCACAGAAGGCGTTGACTCCACTCCTGCTACAAGCTTCTTTGCAGGCCCCTCCA
>JBBRCA010000128.1:0-8475 GCA_038205325.1 Terriglobales bacterium
GCTTTCCAGCAACACTTGAAGGGGATGAAGCTAAGACTGTGTTGGATATGAAGAATTACCCGATAGATAAAAATGGGACGAGTGGCCGGGCGCATAACCCACGCCCGCCCCACTCGGATTTAAACTCAACTCCCGCCACTCCGGCTCGGATAAATCTCGTCGATCACCCGTTTGACGATTTTGACAGCGACGACGACTGCAACCACCGACAAAACGGCTCTGATCAACTTACACATTCCGCCCTCCGGTCTTGTGGCGCTTATCGAGCCACACTTTCGACTTCGCGAAATCTGATTCGGCTGCACCGAGCAGCTTGTTCATCGCAGCCCAGTCAGCACCTTGCTGCGCCGTCAAGAACCGGACAAGCATCTGGCAACCGACCAGTGCATCGGCCAGAGCGAACAAAACAACCACGACACGCGGCTCGTATGACTGCGGCGCATCACGCGTCCGGCGGCGCGATGCGCGTTTCAATTTCGACATGATGCGTTCTCCCGGTTCATTCCTTCTTGAACGTCTTCGTTGCGAGTTCCTCGGCCAAGACGCCAGCGAGCGCGGTGGCCGCGCCGGCGATCACCGCCTTGATGACTTTTTCAGTGTTCATGATGAACCCTTTCAATTTCGAGTGGGAAACAATTACGTGCCGACCAATGCCGGCACGCGCTCAATGTATTCTTCGATGTCGAACAGGAAGCCCTGCGTCCACGATGTTGGACGAACGGTCGTCGCGGCAGCTTTGCGTTTGCCGAGCGGGATTTCAGGCGCGATGGGTTTGCTCTCGGCTGACTTCCACACGGCCTGCGCATTGACTTTCTTGCCGGTGTCGAGCGTGCTGGCCAGCGCGGCGATGATGTCGTCATTCTCACCGCCGTTCATC
Organism: Terriglobales bacterium; assembly: GCA_038205325.1. GTDB lineage: Bacteria > Acidobacteriota > Terriglobia > Terriglobales > Acidobacteriaceae > Granulicella. Next base: position 878 of record JBBRCA010000128.1, read on the forward strand.
ATGGCCCGCAGCGCGTTTGTGTCGAACGTGCCTTCAAGCGCCTGGCTCGCGGCTTCCTTTTCGCCCATCAACGCGAGTGCCTGTTCCTGGATCGTCCCGGCGTAGTATAGGAAGAAAACTTTGCACGGCTTCGACTGCGTCGGGCGGCGAGCGCGAGCGCTGGCTTGCCGGAGCACGTGCGTGCTGTAGCCGGTCTGATACCAGATCAACGATGGGAACGCGATCAGGTCGAGGCCGGTCATGACGCGCTTGGGATGGACAATCAACACGTCCATCTCGGGTAGATGCTTTTCGATCCAGTCTTCGCGTGCCTCGGGCTTCACAGTGTCGGGCATGACCAGCGCTTTGATGCCCGCGTCGGTGACGAGCTTCAGTAGCTTCGGTCGGACATCGTGGACGCCAGTGAACTGCGGGTACACAGCGCAGCGGCGGCCTTCACTCAGTTCGGCCTTCACAATCTCGACCAGCTTCCGGTCTTTGCTGTCAACGTGATCTTCACCCAAGTCCGCCGGCCAAGCGACAGTTTCAGTGCCGCACCGCTGCCCGTTTTCGTTGTATGTCGGCGCAGTGATCGGCGACCAGCCCCACGGCTTGTCCAAATACGCATCCAGCGCCTGCACCCGTGTCGCGGCCAAGCCCGGCGGGCCTTTCCCGTTCACCCGCTGCTTGATTGCGTCACGCAGTTCATCGTCAAGCTTTTTGTAGGCGTCCTTCAACTCCCCGCTCATCGGACACGCGACCAACACACGTTCCAAAGTCGGCAGCGCCGGGCCAAGTTCATCGAGCGACATGAACACAGCGCGGTCGAGCAGGAAATGATTGAACAGATCCGGACTGATGCCGGGGCGCGGGCGTTCGTTCGTCTTGTACGATTTCCGCCGTCCGCACGCGCCGCGCTTGATCGACCCAGTGAAATCATCCGCGTCACCTCGACAGCTACGGACGATCTGGTGCTCCATGACGCCGTAGCGCGTGACGAAGCCTCGCTCATTCCGGGCAATCGGCGAGACACGAGCGCCTTTGAAATTCTGAATGTTGAAGCCGCGCTGGTTGAGTAGCTCAGCGCTCATTCGCCAGAGAGGGGCATGGAGGTCACGGGCCTGGCCACCAATGAGCGTTCCAGTCAACGCCAGCGTGTACCGACATGCTGATGCCAGAGTCCCGAAGCAGTTGCCCTGGATCGTCTCCGCGCCGGCCAGTTCGTGAACTTCATCGGCGATGAGCAGATCGAACATGCTCTTCATTCGACGTTGAATGTAGCGGTCGATGTGTGGATTCTTGCGGAAGCCGCGCGCGTTGGTGAGCAGCTTGTCGCCGCAATGTTTACAAACTGTCGATTCGTTTCGGGCGATGTACTCGGCGTAGATCACCGGCTCCGAACTTTCCTCATCGCCGTCTTGGACGACTTTGCCACAACGCGGGCAGCACGCGACATCGACGATGCGGGTAACTTCGATTTCCGCCTTGCCATCTTCGGATTGTCCCAAGATAGCTTTGGTGTCGCCGGGAAGTATCTCGTCCGCTGAATTGAGCCGGACGCGCAGCTGCATCTTCCGCTTTGCCGCGCACGGGCGATCCACGTCGAAGCCCAGCTTGGCAGTGTCCTTGCCAATCACGGCGACCATCGGCGCGATCGTCGATGCGGTCATCTCTTCGAACTTCAGCAGGTCGGTGAAATTGCGGATGATCTTGCAGACGACGCCGGGAATCATGAACTCGACTTCCCGTTTCCATTTGCGAACAATGTGACCGGGGCACATCACGAGGAGTCGAAACGAACGGCGGTGAAGCAATGCCCACGCCGTGCCCAAGGACATCGCTGTCTTCCCTGTTCCGCAGTCGCAGATCAGCCAGACGCGCCCCTTCTCTTTCAAACCGGCCAGCGCCCCGGCAATCTTCTCGCGCTGGCTCGGATAAAACGTGAACGGGCTGCCGGCCGCCTTCGACCGGCAGTTTTCGACTTCAGACAAATCCGGCAACTGGCAGCCGGGGCGATGGCGCGGATGCAGCACTGCTTCAGCACCAGCGGCAATCGCGCCGCCGTAGCGGTGGATCAGATCGTTCAGGTCACGAGCCAGCGGCATTGAGCCTCCTTTTAGCGTGGCAATGTGCGACCAGCGACGCGACATTGCTGTCGGCCGAGAATCGCGATTGTTTTTTTGTGAGGATTACGCGGCGATGCGGAGTGGGATGCCGCTGAATTTGACATGCTTCGAGATGATTGCATCGAACAAGAGCTGGGCGTCAGCGGACAGCACAAACGCTCGAAGTCCTTCAGGTGTACCGAACGCCTCACATTCCAAAAGCACACGTGAGCGATGGACCACCGGCATTAGCGCCACGCCCCACTCGGCCAGCGTCGGACACGTCATCTTCTCCCGCAGCTTGCGCCAGAGCGTCGCGTCGTCCGGTGCCAGCATCAGATCGCCAGAGCGGTCGATCATGGCGACGTGATGAACATGCCGCGACCAGCCCGGCACTGCCAGCCGGACATTGGCCAGACGCGGAGATTCTGGTGGCTGGATTTCGACGTAGTCGCCGGCCTCACCCTCCCGGTAGAACCGGAATTCAACCGCGCCCCGTGAATCACTGACGCTGCCCATCAAGGCGTGCGATCCTGCGTCGCTGGTGCAGGTGGCTTCCAAATACAGCACTCGGTTCTGCGGAGAAACGATCAGCGCGCAAATTTGCGCTCCGACGCTGGCGATGATGTCGTGTTTGGCGTTGCGGACGATCACTTTGAGATGGGGTAGATCGGTGGGATTGAGTTCGGCGAGGCCGAGTTTTGGAGCAATTCCAGTTTCGACAGCAGTATTCATTCTTGACACACCTCCATTTCTGATTTCACTGAGGAGTAAGTGCTCCGATTCGTTCTACTTTTTTCCCTTTGTCAACTTCAGCGCAACGCGCTACGTAGCGCAAATCAAGTGCGTCGATTATCGTACGGAGTACTGGCCCTGTTGCTGAAATGCCGTATCGACGACGCCACTGCTGGTCGCGAACACCTCCGATACGCACGAAAACCGCAGGAGCTTCAGTGACGCCGCCGACGCGAACGGGATTGGTCGGCGGTGACGCAGGTGATGGTGGGGGCGAAAAGGTGCGAATGGTTTCGTGCACGCACCCTCCTTTCTTTTTTCCGCCATTCCCTCAGACGGTGTATTCTTTAGAAAGAATGCGCCGTCTATCCCGGGGGTTGCGCGTCTCGTGGGCCGGGTCGCATAGCTTGGGTCGTTAAGCGGCGCGAACCGAGGAGACCTCATGACTGACGTAACTCCCCCAATTCGCATCTTGCCCATGAGCAAAGAGGAAGACGAATTCAAGGGGCTCACGGTCGACGAAGTGCAGTCGCAATACTTCCTCGCGGATTTACCCTTTCGGCAAGACGGTCGGTACTACTACCGGACCTCCGGGCTAGAGGCGGATGCTGGCACAATCGTGCTATTCCAGTACGACAAAAAAATCATTGCCCGTGCGATATTTGAGGGGAGTGAACCTTTCAAGCAGCCAGACCACGGCGGTTATCATGGGACTCTAAAATTTCGCATTGATTCGATCCGGGTGTTTGACCCAGTCGGACCGGACATATTACTTGAACTGTGGCCGGAGTTCGGCGGGTTCAGCAACGTAAAATTAAAGCTCAATGCAACAGCCTTCCCGGAATTCGAGCGACGCTTAACGGGCATCGAGGCACCGGCACCGCAAGCTCACGACTTGAAAGCTCCCCCGGCAGCACGCGTATGGACAACCGATTTTCGTATCGTACGCGACACTCAACTCTCAACTCGGGTCAAGTCGCTGCACAAACACAAGTGTCAAATACTAACTTGCGAATATACGATCGTTCTGGGCAATGGGTTGCATTACGCTGAAGCGCATCATGTTAAGCCGCTAGGCGAGCCGCACAACGGGCCGGATGTCTTGGAAAACATTGTGTGTCTCTGTCCCAACCATCATGCGGCCTGCGATCTCGGGGCCATCCGACTTGTTGCGGCTGATCTGCGGCAAGTAACCGGGCATGTGATCGGCCAAGAGTTCCTCGACTACCACAACCAGATTATCTACCCAATCGGGCGCGCCGGGTGTCTGGCAGCGCCCGAAAGTTACGACACGATGAACGCCAACTACCGCTTCACCGAGGCGGCGACGTGGCTTTTGATCGCGGACCTTATGCGCCGACATGAGCATCCGGCAGGCCTGCGGGTCATCGAGACCCATCCCGGCGGTGGCACCTACGACTGCCGGACGGTTCTAAAGCCTTCGGCCACCGATTTCGGCCCCAACATCCACTTCAACATTCAGAGTGGTAACGCTACCTGCAACGGGACGTTCGGGGCCCGACGCCCAGTCCGTAGCCCCAGGTGGGCTGGCGACGAGCCTGACCGGTTGGCCTATGTCGACGCCGTTCTCCAAGCCCCTAATCGCATGGATGTGGTCAACCACCTTGAGGCAATGCTGGGCCTGCCGTCTCCTCCAGAGAGTCCGGTCACGACCAGGCACGCCCTGTCCTATAGGCTGATGGCCGAGGTCGCCGCACGGTCTATCTTCGACGGTCCCGTGGTCCGCTGGGAGAACGGCAGGGAGGACACAGCGGGCTACGGGTCCGACGATCCCATCCGGCTGCCATTGCGCCGTGTTCCCGAGATCGCCCGCCGCCTCGCAGAAGCGAGCGAACCTCGGACGCCAGCCGATGCGAAGGGATACCGATACTGGATTTTGACCACGCGGCAGCAGCCCGGCGAAACAGGCGAGGCGGCCGCCATCGTTGACGCCCTCGATGCCATGCTGTACCGCTTAAATGGCAAAGACGAGCCCGTCGACCTTTACGAGCGGTACGACGAGGTCGGGCGCAACCTCAGGCGGTTAGCGGATTCCATTCTATGACGGTGCGCCCAGCGGCGACGGCGACGATGGGAGACCGAATGGCTAATAGGCATCCATAACGTCGCTGCCTGATTCCACGTCCTCCGTAGCCGTTTCTGCAGATGTGTAGTTTTCAATCGTGCCGTCGCTGCGAAGGCAGCGGACGTTCATTTCATACCTTGTGCGGTAGGTATCGATCTGTGCGACGGTATTGCCGCTGTCATCAATCTGGGGCTTCGTCGAAACACGCCGCACAGCCGACGCGAGCGTTCCCTTGATGAGGAACCGGTTGCCGCCGGATTCGATCACGCCGTCACACAGACCGCCCGCGAGCGCTAGGGCCAGGTGTCCGTGCTTCAGTGGCAGCAGCGGGCGGCCAATCGGCGGCGCAGGCGCGGCGGCTTCGCGGAGCAACCCGCTGCGCAGTGGCGACCGGCTCACTGCGTCCACGATCACGTCCTTGCCGAGTCGTGTACGGCGCAGTGTCACGGTTTTCTGGACCGGATGAATCGTCGCGACCGGCTTCATGTCGTCATGTAGCACCGGCCAATTCGCCGGCTCGGCGGCCCAGCGCGGAAATACGAGCAGCGTCTTGTTCAGCGCCTTCTCGCGGCGGCGCGCGAGCAGAACGCACTGCTTGAACTCCTGATCCTCCGGTTCGGGATAGCGCCAGAGGCCGAGCAGTTCGTAGACGCGTTCGACGGCGACGGCCAAGCCGACTTCGGGATCGGAGAGGACGTAATCCGGCACGATCATCAGCATGAGGCCGGTGGATCGCGCGGGCCATTCTTTGACGCGGTTGAATAGCGTGACTTCTGTCCGCCCGGCTCCGCGGATTCGGTCGTACGGGGGATTGAACCAGAGCAAACTGACGGGCTGATCGACAGTGGCGTCTTCGATGGCCGACCAGAGCACGTTGCCAGTGCCGAGCAATTTGGTTGCTTGGTCAGCACGGTGCTTGTCGGACTCGATGCCCAGCAGCGTGATGTTCGATACCGACCGTCGCACGAGCCAGGCTTCTCGCAGATCGAGAATGGCTTTTCCGGTTCCGCAGCCGGCGTCGAGAACCACGAAAGGGGATTGGGGTGAGGTGAGCTGGAAAAGGCTAGCCACGGCTTGAACGATGCGGTCCTGCGTGGGATAGAATCCTTGCTGGACGCGAGCGATTTCGCGCATGAATGCTCCTTTTGAATTTTGATGATTGCGACCTTCGATAGCGCGTTGAACGCAGAATGGTCAGGTAAGTGCTTATATTTGAGACGGCAGAATACGTCGCTTACCGCGAAAGGGCCGCGGTCTGCTGGCAGATAATACCACCCTGTGGAAAACGGGTGCAACTCGTCATACATAACAACGATGCCGAACGCCGACAAATCGCGATGGCCCAATCAGGCCATGATCTCTTTCACCACATTCCCGTGCACGTTCGTGAATCGGAAATCGCGGCCGGCGTAGCGGTAGGTGAGGCGTTCGGGATCGAGGCCCAACAGGTGCAGCATCGTCGCGTGAAGGTCGTGGACGTGGACTTTGTTCTGCACGGCCTCGTAGCCGTAGTCGTCGGTGGCGCCGTGGCTGAAACCGCCCTTCACGCCGCCGCCGGCCATCCACATCGTAAAGGCGTTGTTGTTGGGGTCCCGCCCATCGCTGCCTTGCGCGTGCGGCGTGCGGCCGAATTTGCCGCCCCAGACGACCCGCGTGTCCTTGAGCAAGCCGCGCTGCTTGAGATCGCTGAGCAGCCCGGAAATCGGCGGGTCCACCGAGGCGCAGTTGGCTCCGAGTGCAGGGGTCAAATTAAAGTGTTGATCCCAGTCTCCGTGTGAAATTTCCACGAAGCGCACGCCCGCCTCAACCATGCGCCGAGCCAGCAGACATTTCCTCCCGAAGTCATCGGTGCCCGCGCCTTGCCCACGACCGTAGGCGCTGCCTCCGTCGCCGATGCCATACAGCTTTTTCGTCGCCTCGCTCTCGCGCGAAATATCCATCGCCTGTGGCATTTCCTTTTGCATTCTGAAGGCGAGTTCGTAGCTCTCGATCACGCCCTCGACGTCGGGATTCGACCCGTCGAGCCGCAACGTCTCGCAGTTGAGCGTCTGCAGCAGATCAAGTTCGGCGCGCTGAACTGTGGGGTCGAGCGGCGATTTGAGGTTGCGGACTTCGGCGCCGGCGATGGGGCGATTGTCTGCACCGATGCGTGTGCCTTGATAGATCGCGGGAAGAAATGAGGAGCCGTAGTTCTGCGCACCGCCGGAGGCTGCGGGCGGCGTCAGCGTGACGAAGCCGGGAAGGTTCTCATTTTCAGTGCCGAGGCCGTAAAGCGTCCAAGCGCCGAGCGATGGCCGGACAAACTGAAACAAGCCGGTGTGCATTTGCAAAAACGCCTGCGAATGCGCGGGCAGGTCGGTCTGCATCGAGCGAAGCAGGCAGAGCTCGTCAGCATGCCTGGCGACATTCGGGAACAGGTCGGAAATCAAGAGCCCGCTCTGCCCGTGCTGCGCAAATTTCCACTTCGAGCCGAGCAGCTTGGTGCCGGGACGTGTGGCGGGCTTGCCGGTGTCGAATAAAACGATGACAGACCATAGCAATCGAAACAGAGCATTTATGCTATGGTCTGTCCCTGATTATCCAAGTCCCGGCACCACTGTTCGATCAGCGCAGTAGGCAGAAGCAGGCGGATAGGATTCAACGCCGCATCCAAAATTTTCTCTTTTGTCCGCTGCCGCTCCTGGACGATGATA
>JBBRCA010000129.1:0-8327 GCA_038205325.1 Terriglobales bacterium
ATCACCTGATGAACCAACGGCGATATCAGCAACATGTAATGTTTCCGACTGTCGAGTCCGAGAGCGAAAATCAGATGATAGCGTGGAACACTTCGCCAACTTCAGGGGCGAGTGTTCTTGCGACCAATGTGATACCCGACCTTCACTTTGTTGGGGACTCACAGTGCTTTGGCTTTTACACATATGACGAAGACGGCAGTAACCGCCGCGAGAACATTACCGACTGGGCGCTCGCCGAGTTCCGCACCCACTACGCCGACAAGAAGATCACCAAGTGGGACATCTTCCACGCTACCTACGCCGTCCTCCACCACCCCGAGTACCGCACCCGCTACGCCGCCAACCTCAAGCGCGAACTCCCCCGCATCCCCTTCCCGCCCAGGTTCCACGAGTTCGCAAAGGCCGGCAAGCGCCTCATGGAACTCCACATCGACTGTGAGAAGCAGCCCGAGTACAAGCTCGAACACATCGAATCCGAAACCGCCGAAGTCACCTTCCGCGTCGAAAAGATGCGTCTCAACCCAAAAGACAAATCCGAACTGCGCTACAACGACTTCCTCACTCTCCGCGGCGTCCCTCTCGCCGCCTTCGACTACCGCCTCGGCAACCGCTCCGCCCTCGAATGGGTCATCGACCAGTACCGCGTCTCCACCGACACCCGCTCAGGCATCGTCAACGACCCCAACCGCGACGACGACGAAAAATACATCCTCCGCCTCATCGGCCAGGTCATCATCGTCTCCCTCGAAACCCAGAAAATCATCGCCGCCCTCCCCTCTCTCAACCTCGGCGAGCAGGCGACCCCTTGACACACCCCTTATAATGAAATTAGCAGTATTGTGCGCCCGGCCACCCGCCGGGCGTTCGAATTTAACCCGTAACCGCAATGTTTTGCGGACTTTAAGCGCCTTTACTTTTCACGACCCTTTGTTTTCAAGACTTTAAGAGATCACCGCAACCGAAGTCCAAAGCTAAGTCCAATGTTCTACGGACTTTGCGAGAAATGACGGGGGAGGGGGGACACTCGGTAGCCAATTCGGAGATACTGAAGGGCATGAACCTTGACGCCATTCAATCGGCACTCCGCGACGCCCACCTCGACGGCTGGCTCTTCTACGACCACCACCACCGCGACCCCATCGCCTACCGCATCCTCGGCCTCGACGAAAACTCCTTCGTCTCCCGCCGCTGGTTCTACTTCATCCCGGTGCACGGCGAACCGCAAAAACTCGTCCACCGCATCGAGTCCCTCAAACTCGACGCGCTCCCCGGCGCAAAACACGCCTACTCCTCCTGGCAGGAGTTGGAACGGTCGCTCGTTGTCCTGCTCACCGGTGCGAAGAAGATCGCCATGCAATACTCCCCGCGCAACGCCATCATGTACGTCTCGATGGTCGACGCGGGAACGATCGAAGTCCTGCGCACGATGGGCAAGGACATCGTCAGCTCGGCGGACTTGGTAAGCCAGTTCGAAGCCGTCCTCACCGAGGACCAGATCGCAACGCACTACGCTGCGCAGGCCAAGCTCGACGGTGTCCTCGCCGCCGGCTGGAAGCGCATCGGCGAAGCCGTCCGCGCGGGCACGCCCATCGGCGAGCACGACGTCGTTCAGTTCCTCCTGCGCGGCATCAAGCAGGAAGGCCTCTTCACCGACCACGGCCCCAATTGCAGCGCTGGTCCCAACTCCGCCGACTCGCACTACGAACCTACGCCCGAATCTTCTCGCCCCATCAAGTCTGGTGACTTCGTTCTCATCGACGTCTGGGCCAAGCTTGCCCACCGCCCCGAAGCCATCTGGTACGACATCACCTGGACCGGAGTCGTCGACCGCGAACCCACGGATCGCGAGACGCTCATCTTTTCCACCGTCCGCGACGCCCGCGACGCCGCCATCGCCACCATCGAAGCCGCCTACGCCGCCAACCGCAAGATCGCCGGCTGGCAAGCCGACGATGCCGCCCGCTCGCTCATCCGCGCCGCCGGTTTCGGCGATCACTTCACCCACCGCACGGGCCACAACATCGCCATCGAACTCCACGGCAACGGTGCCCACCTCGACAACCTCGAAACCCACGACGAGCGTCTCATCCTGCCCAACACCTGCTTCTCAGTCGAACCCGGCCTCTACTTCCCCGGCGAGTTTGGCGTCCGCAACGAGGTCAACATGATCACCCACTCCGGCAAGGCCGTCGTTACCGGCCCCCGCCAAAACGAACTTCTACGCATCTGAAGCTCGGTGGCCACCCACCCCCCGAATAACCTCAATTTCGGGTACCCATGCCCGCTTTTAGACAGAGGACACACCTCGCCTCAAACTTCTCGTAAGTGGTCTTGACCTCGGAAACGTCTTGAACGCAGCCGTGAACGGTCGCGCCGTCGAGCATCGGTTTAGACTCCTTGAGATCGAAGAGCAGGTCGACATGGCGTCGCTGCCCGCCGCGGTCACTGCGGCCATTCAGAAAGAAGCGGCCGGCGGACAAATTGGAAAGGTCGAATCCCTTTCGCGGGTGGCACCGTTATGAGCTACGAAACCACGATCAGCCGCAACGGAAAGCGTCATGAAGTGGCCTTCCATCCAGACGGCTCACCCATGAAGGCGGACTGACAGGCGCGAAGACGCAAACTGACTTCAACGCTTACGAACCGAGACCCCTGCGCGGTTTCTGGGGCTTCGCAGCCTGCGGGGCAATGGGCATTCCCGTTCTTCGCTGGCGCATGGCTTCGTACATAACGACCGCGCCCGCGACCGAAACATTGAGCGAAGAAACGCTTCCCGACATCGGAACGCGCAGCAGATGGTCGCAGGTACGCTTGACCAGTTCGTGGAGCCCGGAGCCTTCGCCGCCGAGCACCAGGCAGCAATCCGGTCGGAAGTCGAAGTCCATGTAGTCGGGCGTCCCGCGCTCGTCGAGGCCGACGATCCAGACATTGCGCTTCTTCATCGCTTCTAGCGAGCGCGTGATGTTCGCGACGCGGGCGATGCGCGCATGTTCGGAGGCCCCGGCGGAGCTTTTTGCGACCACCGCCGTAAGCGGAGCAGAGCGCCGGTCCGGGACGATCACGCCATCAATGCCCGCGCCGTCGGCGGAGCGCAGCAGTGCGCCGAGGTTGTGCGGGTCTTCAACGCCGTCAAGCGCGAGAAAAAAATACGAACCGAAACGCGGAGGCGCATTTAGGAGGTCCTCCAACGCGAGGAACTTGCGCTCGCGCAGGAAAGCGACGATGCCCTGATGCGTGTCAGTTTTGACGTGGCGCGCGAGTTGGTCGCGCGGCTCCGCGGTCACGCGGATGCCGGCCTCGCGGCAAAGCTCCAGCACAGCCTCAAATCGTGGATCGCGACGGGCTTCGCGCTCGCGTGCGACGCTGACATGGTCAATCTGGCGAACACCCGCGCGGATGGCTTCCTCCACGGGATGGAGGCCGTATAAAACGTCCATCGCGTTAGTGTATCGCCACGCGAACGCACAGAAGTACAATAGAAAAGCCCGGCTGGCGCGGATTTCTCATCAAGGCCGAGACTTTTCGATCAGATTTTGCGTCTTTACGCCTATGAGTTCTTCAACAGTTCTGAGCGCCGCGACCGCGCGGCTGGCCCAGCGTGAAAACGCCGCGATCGCGCGCGGACTCAAGAGCCAAGATCCCGACTTGCTTGACCAACTCATCGAGACCTATCAACACCGCCTGATGCGCTACCTGCTGTTCCTGACCGGCAAGCGCGAAGTCGCTGAAGATCTTTTTCAGGAAACGTGGATTCGCGTGTTGCGGCGTGGATCGCAATACAACGGCAAGGCGCGCTTCGACACCTGGCTTTTTACTATTGCGCGCAATCAGGTAATCGACCTCTCACGCAAACGCAAGATGGCCAGCCTCGACGAAATGCGCGAAGGCGGCGACGACGAACGGCCGTTTGAAATCGTCGAAGATTCACCCTCACCGTTTGATCAGTTCCAGGGCCGCGAGAATGCGGCTGAAATTGCGGCAGTGGTCCTGACGTTGGAGCCCAGTTATCGCGAAGTGCTGACCCTGCGCTTCCACGAAGAAATGTCGCTGGAGGAAATTGCGACCGTAACGCGCGCTCCGCTATCGACCGTAAAATCGCGCCTGTACCGCAGCCTCGCGGCGCTCAAACCGGAGCTGCTGAATCTGCGCGCGCGCGCCAGTGCGGTCAATGCGGAGGTGCGGCGATGAATTCTGTTTCCTTCAACAATCGCAACGCACGCGCTTCAGTCGTGAACCGGACCCATCGCATCGTCCGCGAGCGGGCGTTAGACATGCGCGCGCATCAGGAGCGCTCGCGCAGTTTGTGGGTCCCGCTCGGCATCTTTTCCGTACTGCTGCCTGTAATTTGTTATGCTGCGTGGGCCGTGCTGGATGGATATGAACTGACGCCCAACGGCGTTCCCGACGCGAGCGATCAGCTCGTCATCATGATGGTTTGGCTGCTGCCTGTCACGGCGTTGGCGCTGGGCGTGGTCTGGTATCGACATTCGCGCGCCAACCGGGAGGTGTCGCAGTGATGTCCTGGATAGCATCGCGAGAGTCTGACGGCGGCGACGCCGAGCTGCGCATGATCCCGCGCTGGTCGATGGTGTTGGCCATCGCGCTGTTTGCGGGAATGCAATACATCTTCCACGTCCTGATGCCGCACCATAAGCATGAAATGATCCCGCTACGCATCATGATGGGATATGCGTGGGGCACGATGTGGGCGAGCTACGCTTTGCTGCTCGGTTATGTGAGCCGCGATGTCAAGCGCCGCGGTATGTCGCCCGGCCTTTGGATGCTGATGTGCGTCGTGCTCCCGGGAGGCATCGGCGCGGTAGTGTACTTCCTGCTGCGCCAACCCATCCTGTCGAAGTGTCCGAACTGCTTGACTTCCATCGCGGCGAGCTTCCACTACTGTCCGCAGTGCCAATTTCAGATGGCGCCCGTTTGCGGCACCTGCCATCGCGGCGTGAAGATCACCGATGTATTCTGCACGCAATGCGGACACGATCTAGCCGAAGATGGCGCTCCGTCGCGGCTCCGGACTTACAGTGACTAGGCCCGCAACTTCGCAACGCCCTTCGGCATATATTGGCTATTACTCCGATGCCCGCTCCCCTGACCGCCCTGATCATCGACGACGAACCGCTCGCCCGGCAGGAACTGCAGTATCTGCTGGAAGCCGCAGGAGATGTGCAGGTGGTCGCGCAGGGAAGTAACGGCATCGAGGCCGTGCAACTCATCCGCGCCCACAAACCCGACGTCCTCTTCCTCGATGTGCAAATGCCGGGACTCGACGGGTTCGCCGTTCTGAAGAAGGTCCTGGCGCTCGATAAAAAAGGTCGACTTCCCCAGATCGTCTTTGCGACCGCTTACGACCAGTACGCGGTACGCGCGTTCGAGGTGAATGCGGTCGATTATCTGTTGAAGCCATTCGACAAAGTGCGGCTGGTGAAGACGCTCGATAAAGTCCGGCTGCGAGTATCGGCTGCGGGCGACCCTGCTGCAGCTGGCGCGCAGAACCTGTCCAGCGGGCTGGACGCGGCGGCGGAAGCCAAGCTCGATGCGCTGCTTCGGATGGTCGAGGAGCGCAATGCACCGACTGCGGTGCCCGCGCGCTCAGGAAAAGTGGTCGTACGAGCGCAGAGCAGACTGCTGCTGGTCGACCAGAAGGACGTGTGCTTTGCTTCGATCGAAAGTGGGACGATTTCGGTAGTGACGAAAACGGTAGAGGGTCACTCTAATTGCCGGACGCTGGAGGAGTTGATGGAACAGCTCGACCCGGACGCGTTTTGGCGGGCGCACCGGTCTTTTGTGGTCAACATCCAGCACATCCGCGAGGTCGTGCCGTGGTTCAAGTCCAGCTACCAACTCCGCATGGACGACCGCAAACAGACAGAGATTCCTGTGAGCCGCTCCCAAACCAGGCGGCTGCGTGAACTCTTCAATCTGTAACATTTCGAGGCTAGCACACGGTCTAGCGGGGCATCGCGCTTTGGCGCGCGACGCCCCGCATTGGCCCGGCTAGAGATTGGCAGATCGGTTGGCAGTGACGAGGCGAACAAGCAGCGTGAGGATGACCGCTCCGATGACCGCGATGACAATGCTCATGATGAGGCCGTGGTCGCCGACTCCGCCCAGGCCGAGATGGCTGGAGAGGAAGCCGCCGATTAGGGCGCCGACGAGGCCGACGACCATGTCCATGATCGCGCCGAAGCCCGAACCCTTCATCAGCTTGCCGGTAATCCAGCCCGCGATGATACCGATGATGATCCACGCGATAATGCCGTGACCCGAATTGTCCATAGCAGTGGTTCTCCTTTTATTTTTAAGTTGCGTTCAGGCGCGATGTGTCCTTCGGCGCAGTATCTCGAGTGCTCCCAGCCGCCCATGCTCTGCATAAAAGCACGACCTCCTCGGAACCGCACCAGCATACACGATATTGTCGTGTGTGTTGAAGTATTCATTTCCGCGCTGGACAGTGTGATGCGTCTAAGCGGCGGCGTGGCTGTAAATCCGAGAAAATCCACGAGTTCGTCTGACGATCCGATGGGCCACTCGCCGCCTGCAGTGTCCCTTACATCCAAACTCGGGTTTCGCCGACGATGGAGAAGACGGGCAGTAGATTGGTTAGGATCAACAGGTCGCGAACCTTCTTGCCGAGGTTGCGGAGTTCGAGGGTACAGCCTCTGGTTTTAGAAGCGACATAGAGACGGACGAGCGTGCCGAGACCGATGCTGTCCATGTGGGTGAGGCCGGCCAGATCGAGGATGATGCTCTGATGATTCGACATGAGCTGCGAAACCGGCAGGTACAGCAGGTCGGTGACGCCGAGGACTAACTTGCCCTGACAGAGGACGACGGCGGTGGCCCCCTTTTCTTCGATCGTGAGTGTGAGGGAACTCGGGGTTCCAGTGCTGGTCATGAGGGCTCCGTCGGCGCGAGATTTGGGGACTCGGAAGTTGAGGGAATTGTACCCCCGAAGAGACCTGGTGATTGGATTTCAGGCGGCTTGGAGTTCGGGCGGAGCGGAGTCCTCGTCTGGATCATCGTCGGTGGCCATGTCGGCGCCGTCGGGCGAGAGGACGGTTTCGGTTTCGACGAGGTATTCGGAGATGCCGTCGTCGTCGGTGCGGGTGACGGCGGTGGCGACCTGTAGGGCGTAGAGCATGGTGGCGGCGCGGCGCGGGTCGAGGATGTTGCGGCCGAGCGCGGTGAGGATCATGGAGGCCGAGACCTGGATGGATTCGCGGTCTTCGATGGTTGGGAAGTCGAAGGTGAGCGCGGGTGGGACGAGGGCGGGTGCGAGCTGGCCGAGAGCGTCGGCGCGGAGCGGGTGGAGGATGGTTTCGTGGGTGTCGGCGGGCGCGCGGTGGCGGAGGATGCTGCGGGCGTGGAAGTAGCAGTACGGTTTGGCGTTGAGCGCGGGCGAGCCGCAGCGGCGGCCCATGACGTGGATGTGGCGGCATTCGGTGGACATGTTTTTCTCCTTGAGGGCGTAGCATCCCCTCCCCCTGATTTAGGGGCTGTTGTTTGTTTTGTTGGGTTTACGGAATTTGACGGCTGTAAAATATTGATTCCAGAGATTTTAGGTGCAAAATCTCTGGAATGTGTGAGTTACGACTTGTGAAGCTCCGTGAAAACGAAAAGGCCGCCTCGGCTGGAGCCGGGCGGCCTTTTCAGGTTGCTGCTGTTGTGGCAGCTAGATTTTTTGTTCTATTTCTATTGTAGCAGGTTGGGAGGAATATCACGCCAAGTGTATGTGGCTTGTTATGTTGTGGTTACGGGGTTTGGGGCTTGACAAGGTTTTGGGGGCGGGAGTTTTGTGTCAAAGTGAATACCCTGCTCTTCCCGGACTTCTGACCAACCCGTCCCGAAAGCCTAGAAGTTGCGGCGGCGGCCGCCGGTGACGAGGCGAAGCAGGAGGGTGAGCAGGACCGCTCCGATGACCGCCACGAAGATGGTGTAGAGCAAGCCGCCCGAGCCAGCGTAGCCGAGCGAGAGCATGATGAAGCCGCCGACGATGGCGCCGACGATGCCGACGATGATATCCACGAGGGGGCCGTAGCCTGCGCCGCGCATGATTTTGCCGGTGAGGAAGCCGGCGATGAGGCCGATCACGATCCAGATGAGGATGCTGTGGGTGCCTTCGGTGGTCTGGATGTAGTGGTTGATGTCGACATGGTGGGTGTGCATGTGCGCCTCCTTGAGAGTTGGGATTTGGGGATGACTGCGGGGCAGGTAGTCAGAGGGGCGCGGGGCGGGGATGGTTGTGTGGAAGGCGCGGACGAATGAGCGCCTGCCCCTTCCCCACCCATGCGCAAAGAACGCGCATGAATGGG
>JBBRCA010000130.1:0-8274 GCA_038205325.1 Terriglobales bacterium
CCAGAACGTCCGGCCCAACTCCGAGCTTGCGCAGCCGATGTGCCAGTTGGTTCGCTCTTGCGTTCAATTCGCGGTACGACAGCGTCTCGGACGCGAACACCAGCGCCGACGCATCGGGCGTGTGTTCCACCTGCGCCTCGATAAACTGGTTCAAACAGCGCTCGCGCGGATACTCCACATTCGGCCCGATCGACGCCAGCGACACCTGCCGCTCTTCCTCCACTGTAAGTATCGGCAGTTCGCCGATACGCCGTTCTGGATGCTCGACGATTGCCTCGAGCAGAACGGCGAAGTGCCCCATCGCTCGTCCAGTCGTCTCGGCGTCGTATAAATCCGTGTTGTACGTCAGCGTCGCTCTCAGTCCCTGGGAATCTTCCACCAGGGTCATGAGCAGGTCCATCTGCGAAGTCTCGTTCGCGGAGCCGAAGGTCGAAATCTCCAGGCCCGGCATCGCGGTCTGGTGCGACGGAACGTTCTGCAGCACCAACATCACCTGATACAACGGGCTGCGGCTGCTGTCGCGCACCGGGTTCAACTCCTCCACCAGCCGCTCGAACGGCACATCCTGGTGGGCGTACGCGTTGACCGTGGTTTTGCGCACCCGGCCCAGCAACTCGCGGAAGCTTGGATTTCCGCTCAGGTCCGTGCGCAGCGCCAACGTGTTCACGAACAGCCCAATCAGCCTCTCCGTATCGCCGTGCGTACGCCCCGCGATAGCCGAGCCGATCACAACATCTTCCTGCCCCGAGTAGCGCGACAACAGCACGTTGAACGCCGCCAGCAACGTCATGAACAGCGTCGCGCCTTCCTGTCGGCCCAACGCTTTCAACCCCGCCAGCAGCTCCGGCCGTATGACCACAGCATCCTTCGCGCCGCGATAGGTCTGCACCGCCGGACGCGGCCGATCGGCCAGCAAATCGATCGAAGCAGGAGCGCCACGCAGCTGCTCCTTCCAATACGTCATCTGCTTGTCCAGCACCTCGCCTTCGACGTGCGTTCTTTGCCACAGAGCGTAGTCCGCATATTGCAAGCGCAAAGGCGGAAGCGGCGACGCTTGCCCGGCAAGGAACGCCTCGTACAGTGTGAACAGCTCCTGCCGCAATACCCCGATCGACCAGCCGTCGATCGCGATGTGATGCGTTGTCACGATCAGGACATGTTCTTCTTCGGATAATTTCAGCAGCTTTGCACGGAAGACAGGCCCGTGCTCAAGATCGAAGGGCCGCGCCGCCTCCGCGCTCGCAGCACTGCGAGCGCGGGTCTCGCGCTCGGGTCCTGAAACCCCGCTCAGATCGGTGACCGACAACTCCATCGGCCCGGCTTCTGCGATCACCTGCACAGGCTCGCCTCCGTCCATGGCGTAGGTCGTGCGCAACACCTCGTGACGCGCCGACAACCCGGTCAGCGCCGACGCCAGTGTGCCCGTGTCCAGAACGCCCCGCAGCCGCAGCGTCAGCGGCACGTTGTAAAACGAACTCCCCAACTCCAACTGGTCCAGAAACCACAAGCGCTGCTGCCCGTATGACAACGGCAAGTGCGCAGGGCTGGTTCCGCGAGTTGGCCACGCGTGAGCCGCTCCATCGACTCCGGAAGCGGCAGACTGAACCACTCGAGCGAACGCTTCAAGCGTGGAGTTGGCGAAGATCTCCACCAGCGGCAGCTTGACTGCGGCGATCTCGCGCACCCGCGAGACCATCTGCGTGGCCAGCAGAGAGTGGCCCCCGAGTCGGAAAAAGTCGTCCTCAATCGCGACGCTGGAGACATCCAGAATGTCCATCCAGATCTCAGCCACGAGCACTTCCATGCGGGTCTGCGGCGGATGACCGCCCGCTTCGCTGGCCCCGTAACTGGACGGGGCAGGCAGCCTCTTGCGGTCCACCTTGCCGTTAGGCGAGAGCGGCAGACGTTCGAGGTTTACAAATGCGGAAGGCACCATATAATCCGGCAGAGTCTGCCGCAGCCCGGCTTTCATCTCCGCTGGGTCGAACGCTTCCATGGACACCACATACGCCACCAGGCGTTTATCGCCGGGCACGTCTTCGCGCGCGATAACAACGCAATCGGAAACCCCACGTTGCTGACGCAGTGCAAACTCGATCTCGCCCAGTTCAATGCGGAAGCCGCGTACCTTCACCTGATGGTCGAGCCGTCCCAGATACTCCAGATCGCCGTCCGAATTCCAGCGGCACAAGTCGCTCGTCTTGTACATTCGAGCGCCCGATTTGAAGGGATGGGGCAGGAAGCGTTCCAGCGTCAAATCCGGACGGCCCAGATAGCCCCGCGCCAGACCTGTGCCGGCCAGATAAAGCTCGCCGGGAACGCCGACAGGTTGCGGTTGCAGCCAGCGGTCCAGAACCAACGCCTGGGTGTTCGCTATCGGCCGGCCGATCGTGACCGCGGTGCCACGCGCAACCGGAGTGTAGGTCGAGTACGTCGTATCTTCGGTCGGGCCGTACAGGTTGAATACCTGCTTGACCGACGTGCGCGCATAGATCTTCTCGACCAGATCGGCGGATAGCGCTTCGCCGGCTAGGTTGACCGTGCGGACCTCCTCGGGCACGCCGCCCGAGCGAACCAGTTCCGCGATCGCCGAAGGCACGGTGTTAATGAGCGTGACTTCCTCGCGCGCGGCCAGAGATGGAAGATGCAGCGCGTTCTCGGCTAGGATGATCTTGCCGCCGCTCGCCAGTGGGGCAAATATCTCGAAGATCGAAAGATCGAAACACACCGAAGTCGAAAACAGCACGCCGGACAATTGCTCCGCGGTGAACGCCGTCAACGCCCACTGAATGAAGCTTGCCACGCTGCGATGCTCGACCGCCACGCCCTTGGGCGCTCCTGTCGAGCCGGAAGTGAACAGCACATACGCCAGGTGCTGCGGCCCGACCGCGACGCCCGGATCGGTGTCCGGCTGACGGTCGGCCTCGGCCAGTGACATCCAAGGCATCTGCCCAGGCAAGGTGGAAGCGACCGGCTCCCGCGAGAGAATGATTTTTGCGCGAGATTCCTCCACAATGCGCGCGGTGCGTTCGGCCGGGTAGTTCGGATCGAGCGGCACATAGGCCCCGCCCGCCTTCAACACGCCCAGCATCGCGATCAGCATCTCCGCCGACCGCTCGAAGTAGATCCCCACCAGAGTGTCGGGCATGACGCCGCGCGCGACCAACTCCCATGCCACCCGATTGGCGCGACCATTCAAATCCGCGAAGCTCAAACGCCCGCCCTCATCCACGATCGCCGTCGCGTGCGGGGTGCGTTCAGCCTGTTCCTCGACCAGTCGATGCAGGCAGACATCCCGGTACTCAACGTGGGTGGCGCTCCAGCCTTTGGCCAACTGCTCATACTCATCGACCGACAGCAGCGCCAACCTCGAAACTTGTACGGAAGCGTCCGCAACGATCCCTTCCAGCAACCGCTGGAAGTGCGCCAGCATCCTCTCGATGGTCGCAGCGTCGTATAGATCGGTGTTGTAGGTGAGTGTCGCTCTCAATCCCTGGGCGTCTTCCACCAGGCTCATGAGCAGGTCCATCTGCGAGGTCTCGCTGGCGGAGCCGAAGTTGGAAATCTCCAGGCCCGCCAGCGCGGCCTGGCGCGACGGCATGTTCTGCAGGATCAGCATCACCTGATACAGCGGGCTGCGGCTGCTGTCGCGCACCGGATTCAACTCCTCCACCAGCCGCTCGAACGGCAAATTCTGGCGCGCGTAAGCATTGATTGTCGTCTCGCGTACACGGCCCAGCAACTCCCGGAACGTTGGTTCGCCGCTCAGGTCGGTGCGCAATGCCAGAGTGTTGAGGAATAGCCCGATCATCTTCTCCGTGTCGCCGCGCGTGCGTCCAGCGATGGCGGTGCCGACAACGATGTCTTCCTGGCCCGAGTAGCGCGACAGCAAAACATTGAACGCCGTCAGCAACGTCATGAACAGCGTGACGCCTTCCTGCTGGCTCAACGCCTTCAAGGCCTTTGTCAGTTTGCTCGAAAGGACCGCCACCCGGTTGGCCCCGCGATAGGTCTGCACCATCGGACGCGGATGGTCCGTCAGCAGTTCGATCGAAGGCGGCGCGTTTAGAAGCTGCTCCTTCCAATACTCCAGTTGCTTTTGCAGCGGCCCGTCTTCTACATGCGTCCTCTGCCACACCGAGTAGTCGGCGTACTGCTGCGGAATAGGAAGCAGCGGAGACGGTTTCCCCGCCATAGACGTCTCGTACAGCGTCGCAAGCTCCTTCCGGAACACGCCAAACGACCAGCCATCGCTGGCAATGTGGTGGATGTTGAACACCAGCACATGTTCTTTTTCACGCAGCTTCAGCAACATTGCCCGGAAGACAGGCCCGCGCTGGAGATCGAACGGTCGACCGGTCTCTTCGTTGACCAGGGACCGTGCCCGCTCTTCCCGTTCACCTTCAGGCAGCGCGCCAAGGTTCGTCACCGGCAGCATAAAGGGCCACGCGGCCGCGATGACTTGGACCGGTTCGCCGCCGTCCATCCCAAACGTCGTACGCAGCACCTCATGCCGGGCGACAATTTCGTTCAGCGCCGATTGCAGCGCGGGCGCGTCGAGATGACCCCGCAACCTCCACTTCAGTGCCACGTTTTGAGACGCGTTTCCGGGGTCCAACTGGTCCAGAAACCATAACCGCTGCTGCCCATACGACAACGGCAGCCGCGCCGGACGGACGGTCCGCGCGGGTGGGGTCTGCGCCGCGACTTCGGCGCCTTCGGCGTTCATGACCGCCGCCCTCACGGCTCTGGCAAACGATTCAAGCGTTGGCCCCGTGAAGACTTCAACCAGCGGCACTTCAACCCGGAAGCGCTCCCATACCCTTGAAACCATTTGCGTCGCTAGCAGAGAATGGCCGCCGAGCCTGAAGAAATCATCCATCCGGCCGACGCGTTCCACCCTCAACAGCGCTGCCCATATCTCGGCAATCGAATGTTCGATGTGATCGCGCGGTGGAACGTACTCCTGCGTCGACACACGACGCCGTGCTTGCTGCGATTCGACCGCATCCGCGATGGCCGAAGCATCGGAGAGTTGGGCCGCGATACGTGCCAAGACCGAGGGCTTCATAGTGCGGCCACCATGTCCTTTGTGCCGTTTTCAGAAGTTCCTGCCAGGCCGAGCCGATAGACAACGCCGCCCGCCTTTGTCATCTTTTCCGCGCCCGGTAAGCTTTCCAGAAAATCAAATGCGGGCGTATTCTTTGCCGTTCTGGAAAATCTAAGGTCGAGCTGGTTCGTATTCTTTTTGCGCGCTTCCGCGCACAGCCTCTCGAGAATTGCGTGCTCCACCCTCCTGCCCAGCGCGCGGCAACTCAGCAGCATCGTGTCCACGACCAGCGAGCCTTCATCGAAGCTGTAAATCACCGCTCCCACCAACCCATAATCACCGAAACGGTCGCGAACATGGACTGTGAGGCACTCCGTCGCGCGCATGTCGAGGATCTCGAACACCTCGTATTCTTGGCGCCGAATCGTGGTGAGGTTGAACTGGTTGGTGCGCTGGGTCAACTGGGCCACGCGGGCCACGTCTTCCCCCGATAGAGACGCGATGTCGATTTCTAGTTGCAGGCTTTCGATGAACTCATCCAGCCCCTGCCCGATGCGCAGCTCCTCCCTCCCCCGATTGTCGCGATACAGCTCGCTCCTCCGCCGGTCCACCTCCGTCGATTGAAAATGGTCGAACGCCCACATGTGCTTCAGGAAGCTCGGCAATTGGTGGACCTGTTCGGGAATTTGAAGCGTAAGCACTTCCGGACACTCCATCTCAACTTCAGCGCATTCAACCGGATTATCGTCAAGAAAAACGAAACTATCCAGTCCCAGTCCCAACTCCAGCGCGAGTGATCTCAAATTCTCGGACTTCCGCTCCCAGTTGATGCGGTGTCCAATGATGTCTTCGCGACTTAGCAGCATTCCAGAATTTTGCTGGAACACGTCCCATACGTCTTGTTCGTTGTTTTTGCTGCACAGACAAACCAACATGCCTTGTTCGCGCTGTTTCTGAACGAATTCCTGCAATGCTCGACGAGGTGCATCAATTGTGACACCAAAGGGGCCATCTTCGCCACAAATCCCTTGCCACAAGGTGTTGTCGCAATCCAGAACCACAACTTTATATTGCGTGCCGCGCAGCCCCGCAATTCGTCGTATGACGATCGTCGCCAGCGACGTCGAGAACTCCTTAGTGTAAGGAACGTGCGCGACCGCGTCGGCATACTTGTCCTCATACTCTGCGACGGGGTACATATCGTTCAGGTGCGCTGAAGTAAGGACGTGTGCGCCGCTGGTTTGGCTGAGGTCGCTTGCCACGCGCTCTTCCATTTGCAACAAGAACGCGGCCCACTCCGGATCGCTGGCGAGACTTCGCGACGCCGGGCAGCAACACAGGATGAACGTCGCGAAATTGCCCGCCGCCCGCAACTTCACCGCGGAGATTAGCTCTTCTACGCTGTTGCGGATATTTTCGCGCCGAATATCTTCACGCACGCCTGCTGCGTCGCCGTCGAATTGCGCCCAATCCTCGAATCGCAACAACAGCACGTTGAACCCGTTCTTGTTCCCGCGCATCGCGCTTTCGGGGTCAAGCAGCGACTGAAATACCTGATTGTATGGGGCAAACTCGATGTCATAGTTGAGGTCAAGTTCGTGCATCCAGAAGCGCAGCGGTTCTTCAATCGGCTCGGCCGTAAAAGTCGCGGAGACGATGATCTTTTGATGACGCTCCGAGTGGGTGTTTTCCGCTTGGGCCAGAAGCGCAGGCGAAACCGGCACTGCGCCCACCTCCATCCCCGGATTGGCGATTAGGGCCTGGACAGTCGCAGCATAGGCCTGCAGAAGCAGGTCGATCGTTTCCGGGTTGAACAGGTCGCGTTTGTACTCACACCCGATGACCGCTTTTTCAGTACGTATGGAGGCCACGAACCTGAGATCCAGCAACGCCGTTTCACGCTCGAAACCGACCGCCTTCGCATCCAGAGACGGCGTCACAAAGGCCATCTCCGAAAAGTTCTGCAACAGCAGCCCGACGTTGAAAACCGGATTCCGGTGCGCGGAGCGCTCCACCTTCATCGCCTCGACGATCGCGTCGAAAGGACATTGCCCGTGTGAAAAGCCGTCCAAGACCGTCGCCCGCGTTCGCGCCAGCACGTCGAGCCCAGATTCGGAACTGTGTACGTCCATCCGCAGCGGCAGCATGTTCAAAAAGCAGCCCACCACACGTTCCAATCCGGCAACAGGGCGGTTTCCGGCAACCGTGCCGATCGCGAAACCTGACTGCCCGCTCCAGCGGTGCAGCAAAATCCCCAGCGACCACAACATCACGGTGAACTGGGTCACCCTGTGCGTTTGGCAAAACTCCGTCAGTTGCTCAAAAAACTCCGGAGACATCTTGACGCTGCGCGCGTCCCCTGCGGCGCTGCTCGTTTCGACACTGCGATCCGTCGGCAACTCCATGTATGGCGGAAGACCATCGAGATGTTCGCACCAGAATGAAAGATGCTCCTCAAGAACGTCCCCCTGCATCCACTGCCGCTGCCACGCAGAGAAGTCCGCATAGTCGAACGTCTTCTCTTCAAGCTGCGGACGCTCTCCGGCGGAGAGTTGCGAATACAAATTGCCCAGGTCCTCGAACACAATCGAAGTGCTAGATCCATCCATGGCAATGTGATGAGTGACCATCACCAGGATGTAATCCTGCACGGCGATCCGATAAAGATAAAACTGGCAAACCGGCCCCGCAGCCAGGTCGAAGGGTTTCAGCGCCGCAGCAGCGGCAATCCGCAACGCTTCGTCCACGCCGACCCCATCAATGTCGACGATCTCCAGTTCGGCGGGCGTGGCCGATTGAATCACCTGCGTCGGAACCCCTCCAGTCCCGCGATAGATGGTGCGCAGCACCTCATTGCGCGAAAAAATCTCCGAGATGCAATCCCGTAGCACCGCAAAATCCAGCGCGCCTATCATCCTGATCGCGGTCTTGACGTTGTATCCAGTGTCGTTCGGATTGAGTTGGTTCATCAACCAGAACCGTTGCTGCGCGAACGAGAGTCGCAGCGGCACGCTGCGGTCCACCCTCATGAGTGCGGGCGACTCGGACATCCGTCCGGCCTGCAACAGTCTATCGACCTCCGCGCACACGTCGCGAAGCGTGGGAGTTTCAAACAGGCAGCGCAACGACACATCGACTCCAAACGCTTGCCGCACCCGAGCAATCACCTGTGTCGCCAGCAAAGAATGCCCGCCGATTTGGAAGAAGTCGTTGCCCAGCGCAAT
>JBBRCA010000131.1:0-8029 GCA_038205325.1 Terriglobales bacterium
TCGTCCCCAGCGCCTCGGTCTGCGCTTCATTCAACTCATGCTCATGCGCCGACTTCTTGCGTCGGTTGTCCTTCTTTCTATCATCCCAAGTTTTTTTTTCGTCATTCCGCAGCGCCACTTGGTTGTCATTCCGCAGCGCAGCGGAGGAATCTGCTTTCCTCTTGGCAGCCGAACCATCTGTGTGCCCCATGTCTCGATTTTGAGACATGGGTTCCACTCCCACACTCCCATAGTGAAACCCCTGCGCCCGCTCCTCCAGCCGCACCAAACCCCGCTTCACCAGCGTCCCCAGCGTCGACTCCGGCACACCCTCCCGTCCCAACCGCACCCGCAACTCCCGCACCGATTCTCGGCCACCACACCCCGCCAACTCGGCCATCACCTCAAGCTGATTCTCATTCAACTTCGGAAGCCGCCGCACTTCACCCCGCCCCACCTCCGGATAGCCCACCTTCGCGACAGCCTCATCGTCGCTAAGGGGGGTTGGCGACGATGCCGGTTCGACGCCCTCTGTTTCCTGTTTCCTGTTTCCTGTTTCCTGAACGACCGCCACCATCTCCACCCGTCGCGCATCCCTGACCTCCGCCAGCGGCTCGCGCACCAACCACTTCTTCCGAGCCATCGCATCCAGCAGAGCCTTGTTACCCCCTGTCGCGCTACGAATCGAAGCCGCCTTCGCTCCCTCTCCACTTTCGAGATAATTCAGCACCGCATACTCGCGATTCTGGTCTTCAACACTGACCTTCGACCTTCGCGACGAACCTTTCGCCGCCTCATACAGCGCCTTCCGCCCCTGCTCCCCAATGCGATAAACCCACTGCCGCCGCACCTCCGCGGTCAGCGGCAACATCCCGCGCAACACCTCGCCCAGCGGCGCAACGTAGTACCCCGCAATCCACCGCGCCAGCTCCATCAACTCTTCCGGCAACAACGCTGCCGCATCGAGCACCTGCTCAACCGGCTTCACCTCAACGCCCGCCTCCGGCTGAACGTCATGCAGCCCCACCACCACGCCCACCAGCCGCTGCCCCCCAAACGGCACCACCACGCGCGCCCCCACCTCCACCGACAAGCCCCGCAGCTCATAGGTAAAAGCGCGGTCCAACGGCACCGGCAACGCAACATCGCAATAGACGCTCACCTCACCAGTCTATTGTCCCTGGCTGTGGCTGCTGCTCTTGCTTTTCTTTCTGTCATTCCCGAAGGGAATCTGCTTTTGCTCTTGCTTTTGCTGTTGCTGTTGTCCTTACAGTTGCTTGTTTCTCGCCGTCATCCTGAGCGCAGCGAAGGACCCCCGTATTTCGCTTTGCGGGGCCACCCATATCCTGGCCCAGCAAAAATGCCAGGTGCCCCATGCCTCTCTTCTCAGACATGGGCTTCCGCAGAGGCAATCAATCCGCTCCGCCAACTCATCCAGCCGCGCGTCTAGCTTTCGTCGCCGCCTTCACCTCTGCAATCAAAGCCGCAACCCGCCCCGGAACATCCCCCGCCCCCACACTCAGCGTCCGCGCCGTCTCCCCCAACAGTGCAAAATCTTTCCGCGCCGCCCTCACCGCCCGCATCCCACAAACAAACTCCACCCGCCACCCCTGCCTGACCTTCTCCACCTTGCGCAGCAGCACCGCCCCAATTGCCCCCGTACTCGCCACATGCGTTCCACCGCACGCATTGAACTCAATCCCCTGCATTTGCACCACCCTCAGCGGCCCCTCGCGCTCCGGAATCTTGCGCAAATCGCCGCGCGCCAACATCGCCTCCGCCAACCCGCGCTCTACCCAATGCGACAACAGCGGACGCCCCTCAAGCACCACGCGGTTCGCCGCCTCTTCTACCTGCGCCAACTCCTCCGCACTCAGCCGTTCAGCCCCTTCGCGCAACACCAAATCGATGGTTGAGCTATCCGCGCCGAGATGAAACGAAACCGTCCGCGCCCCAAGCTCGCGCAAAAACATCGCCGACAACAAATGCTGTCCCGAGTGCTGCTGCTCATGGTACCCACGCCGCGCCGCATCGACATGACCCGCAACCTCCGTACCCGCCACCAGCGGTTTGCGCACAAAGTGCCACACTTCGCCGTGCTCATCCTCCTCGACGCGCTCGACCGCAACCTCCAACGTCGCGCCGCTACGCGCCACAGCAACCAGCACCCCCGTATCGCAAGGCTGTCCGCCGCCCTCGGGATAGAACGCCGTCCGATCCAGCGCGATCTGCCACAACTGCTCCGCGCCCACGCGCGATGCATCTCGCGACAGCAGACGAATGTCCGTCACAGTCGCCTCGAACTCCAGCGCCGCCGAATCGTAATACAGCCTCTTCGCGACTTGTGCGACATCACTCACTACATCGCCCTCAGCGCTTCCACCTCGCGCCTGCTGCCCACCACAAACGGCGTGCGCTCATGAATCCCCACGGGCTGCAAATCGAGAATCCGCCGGGCTTCCGATCCAGAGCCGTTGACCGCCATGCCACCGGCCTGCTCGGCGATAAACGCCAGCGGATTGGCCTCATACAGCAGCCGCAGCTTCCCGCCCGGAGCCTTCACCGTCGGCGGATACAGAAACACGCCACCCTTCAGCAGCGTGCGATGAAAGTCCGCCACCAGGCTTCCGATGTACCGCGAGCTATACGCCTTCCCATTCAGCCCACCGCGCTGCAGCATCGCAATGTACTCGCGATACGCGGGCGGCCACGTCGCCTGATTGGCCTCGTTGGCCGAGTAGTACGGCCCCTGTTCCGGCATCGTCATCTGCTCATGCGTCAGCACGAACGCGCCAATGCTCGGGTCGAGCGCGAACCCATGCACGCCATTCCCCGCCGTATACACCAGCACGGTCGACGGCCCATAAACCACATACCCCGCCGCCACCTGACTGCTGCCCGGCTGCAAAATCGACGCATTCAGATCCCCATCCGCCGTGGGCAAGCGTTTATGAATGCTGAAAATCGTGCCCACATTCACATTCACGTCGATGTTCGACGACCCATCCAGCGGGTCGAAAATAATGATGTACTTTCCGCTCTCGGGGTCGCCGTTGATGACCACCGGCTCCTCATCTTCCTCGCTCACCAACGCGGCCACGCTGTCGCGCGCGCCCAGGCAGTGCAGCAGCGCATTGTTGGCATACACGTCGAGCTTCTGCTGCTCCTCGCCCTGCACGTTCACCGCGCCATGCGCGCCCATCGCGTCGCCCAACCCACCCTGCCGAATCTTCGCCTCGACCATCTTGGTCGCCAGCGTTATCCCACTCAGCAACCAGCTAAACGTTCCACTGGCCTCGCTGAAGTTCCTCTGCTGATGCCGAATATGGTGCTGTACGGTCGTAATCATTCCCCAAACCTCGCTCGCTCTAGCCTAGCCAAACCATAGCATCCACTCGCTATCGGTCGCCAACACAAACGCCCAGATGTAACCGGCGGATGACTCCTCCGATCGAAGCTTCGGTTGTATTGACAGTGTCCCTAAGCGGGGCGTTAAAATCCGATTAGCACTGGGCCTGCCGCCTAGTCCCAACGAATTGAGGTGTCCCCGTGAAGATCAAATTCAGTGTGGCAGCCGTAGCTGCCGTAGGCGCTTTTTTATTGTGTGCCGTCAACACGCACGCGCAGGACTTCAAGAAGCAGGTCATCTACGAGATAGTCACCGACCGCTTTTTCAACGGCGACAGTTCCAATGACAATCCGTCGCAAAGCGCGGGTCTATTCGACGCGAACAAAATTAATTGGCGCGCATACTGGGGCGGCGACCTGGCTGGCATCCAGGCCAAAATGAGCTACCTGAAAGGTTTGGGCGTGACGGCGATCTGGATATCGCCTCCCGTCGACGACGAAAACCTGAACACCAACAGCGGCTCGCCGATTTCGGCACCCTACCACGGCTATGCAGCGCGGGATTTCATGCGCGTGGAAGAGCACTTCGGCAGCGCCACCAACTCCTGGACGGCGTTCGACAACCTGACCGCGTCGGCGCATTCCAACGGCATCAAAGTAATCCTCGACTGGGCCAACAACCACAGCAACGACGCCACCGATGGTGAGTTCGGCTCACTCTACAACAACGGCACGTTCGTCGCAGCCGCCAACAACGATCCCAATGGCATCTTCCATCACAACCCCAACATCGCGGACTTCAACGACCGCTATCAAGTGCAGTACTACACGCTGGAAGGCCTGACGGACTTGAACCAGGAGAACGCGACCGTCGACAGCTATCTGAAACAGGCCGCCATCCTCTTCCAGTCGCACGGAGCGGATGGCTTCCGCCTCGACGCGCTGAAGCATGTGACGTGGGGCTGGGAGTACACCTTCGCCAATTCGGTCTTCACCAACCAGCCCAGCTTCATGTTCGGCGAATGGGTGACCAATACCGGCGATCCGCTGTACCACGACGCGTACAAGTTCGCGAACAAAAGCGGTATTGGCGAGCTCGACTTCAGCGTGAACACTGCCATCCGCGACGTGTTCGCGAGCAACGCAAACTTCAGCGAGCTCGATGGGGCCATTGCAACTGAGAACAGCAACTTCACGTGGCAAAACGATCTCGTGACCTTTTTCGACTCGCACGACGAAAGCCGCTTTCTCACGGTCAACAACAATCAAAATCGGCTGAATGAGGCGTTCGCTTTCCTGCTGACGTGCCGTGGCATTCCCGTCATCTACTATGGCGACGAGCAGTATCTCCACAACGACACCAGCGGAGGCACAGATCCTTACAACCGCCCGCAGATGGTGAACTTCTCGACCACAACGACCGCATACAAGGTCATGGGCAAACTGAGCGCCCTGCGCACAGCCAACAACGCCGTCGGCTACGGGGGATGGCAACAGCGCTATCTCTCCGGCGATGTCTATATCTACGAACGAAAGTTTTTCAGCTCTGTGGTGCTGGTCGCGATCAACAAAAACGACACCACATCGCAACCCATCTCCGGACTATTGACCAGTCTGCCCGCAGGCAGCTACACCGACTATCTGGGCGGCTTGATGACCGGCCAGAGCTTGACGGTGACTAACGGTACGGGCGGAAACAATCCCGCCGGAGCGCTCACGCTGCCGGCACACTCGGTTAGCGTGTGGCAAATCGCACCCACGGCAACGGTGCCCGAAGTCGGTTCCGTTGGGCCTACTGTGGGGCAGACAGGGATGATTGTCACGATAGCGGGCGATGGCTTCGGCTCGGCCCAGGGCAGCGTGAAAGTCGGCGGATCGGTCGCGGCAATCAACTCGTGGTCCAACAGCAGCGTCACATTCACAACTCCGAATGTGGCAGCTGGCGTGACAACAGCGGTGCTATCAAACGCTGCCAGTACTGCGGCGAATCCGATCCAGTTCACCGTGCTCGCAGCCAAGCTCATTCCGGTCACGTTCACAGTGAACAACGCAACCCCTACAAGCCCGGGGGACTACATTTTCCTCACGGGAAACACCGTGGAACTGGGCAACTTCGGAACGACCTTCGATACGGCTGTCGGACCCATGCTGACCCCCAACTATCCGAACTGGTTCCTCAACGCGGGCGTCCCGGCCGGCAAGACGATCCAGTTCAAGTTCATCAAGATCGCAGCCAACGGGACAGTTACATGGGAAGGGGGAAGCAATCACTCGTATAACGTGCCCGCCAGCGGGACTGGCAGTGTAACTGTGACGTGGCAACCCTAAGAAAAATACAGCTCGACACCATTTCCATCCTGATCGCGGAGATGTAAACAATAGGTCCGAACGGTCGGGGTGCCCATATCTCAATTCTGAGATGTGGGCATCGTGCGAAGCGCGTCGCTCTCCTCCGCACCCCCTACAATCTCAACATGCTCTCCCGCCGCCGCTTCCTAGTCACCGCCGCCGCCACCGCCCCCACGCTCGCCCTGCACGCGCAGCATAAATCCGCGCCCGTAGAAGAACCCCTCCCCTCCACTGTCCCGGCCCCGATTCAGGCCCTCACCGACCGTCGCAAAGACATCGTCCCCATCACCGTCTCCGAGCGCGAATCCCGCCTAGAACGCGCTCGCGAACTCATGAAGCAATCCAAAATCGACGCCATCGTCATCACCACCGGCGCGTCACTGCAATACTTCACCGCCGCGCGCTGGGGGCAATCCGAGCGCCTCTTCGCCTACGTCCTCCCCGCTGCCGCCGCTCCGTTCGTCGTCTGCCCCTACTTCGAGCGCGACCGCCTCGACGAACTCCTCGCCGCCTTCCCCGAGCGCGAAACCACGCTCTCCTTCCTCTGGCAGGAAAGCGCCGACCCCTTCGACCTCCTGCGCAAAGGCCTCGCCGAATCCGGCCTCACCACCGGCTCCCTCGGCATCGAGGAGCACACTCAATTCGCCTTCGCCAACGCCATCGCCCGCGCCTGCCCCGCGATGAAGATCGTCTCCGCAACCCCCGTCACCGCCGGCTGCCGCTCGCGCAAATCCCCCGCCGAAATCGCACTCCTCCGCCTCGCCAACGCCATCACTCTCGATGTTTACCGAGCCGCCTATCTCTCCTGCGGCCCCGGCGACACCAATCAGCATTTCTCCGACGCCGTCGCCGCAGGCTACAGTCGTTGCGGCGTTCACGGCGACGCCTCCTGCCAAGTCGGCCCCAACTCCGCCGTCCCCCACGGAACTTTACTTCCGCAAACCATCCGCGAACACGAAATCGTCCTCATCGACGACGGCTGCACCGTCGAAGGCTACACCTCCGACATCTCGCGCAGCTTCGTCTACGGAACGCCCACCGCCTTCCAGCGCGAAATCTTCCAGCACGTCCACAACGCGCAATCCGCCGCGCTCGTCGCCGCGCGTCCGGGCGTCGAAATGCAATCCGTAGACGCCGCCGCCCGCGCCGTCATCACCGCCGCAGGCTACGGCCCGGGCTTCACGTACTTCACGCACCGCGTCGGCCACGGCATCGGCCTCGACGGGCACGAGTGGCCGTATCTCGTCGGCGGCAACACCGAAAAGCTCGCGCCCGGCATGGTCTTCTCCGACGAACCCGGCATTTATCTCCCCGGCAAATTCGGCATCCGCCTCGAAGACGACATGCTCATCACCGCCTCCGGCGCCGAACTCCTCACCCCCCAAAGCCCTTCGCTCGAACACCCCTTCGCCACGCCCGCTCCACTCAAGGCCTAACTCACCAACCCGGGTGCTACCCGTCCTTTGCGTCCAGGCTTTTGCTCTTACTTATTTCCCCAGTACCATCACTTCCACCCCACTCGCCGCCCCAGCCTGATGAAACACCGTCTCGGTCGCCTTCTTAAAGTCCTCCGCCTTGGCCTTATAAAGATCCTCAAACACCTGAGGATTGCGATCGGTCAGTGGAAACCACGAACTCTGTACCTGCACCATAATCCGATGCCCCTTGAGAAAAGTGTGGTTCACATCCTGCATCGTAAAATCTACGTCCGTGAGTTTCCCCGGAACCAGCGCCTCGGGCTTCTCCCATGAGTTCCGAAACTTCGCGCGCATGGGCTCACCGCGCACCATCTGTTCATAGCCCTGCATAAATATCGGCGAAGCGCCCAGCACGCGCTTGCCCTGCGCCTCGCTCTCCGCGTACTTGAAGTCCTCCGGATACACATCGATCAGCTTCACCACAAAATCCGAGTCCGTCCCGGTCGACGCAATCTTCAGCTTCGGCTTCACCGGCCCTACCACGGTCACATCTTCCGTCAACGGTTCGGTCTCATATACCAGCACGTCCGCCCGCCGCGTTGCAAACCTCTGATCATCGTCCATGTACCGCTGCGGAACGGTGTCTGTCACATACTCCGTAAACGGTACCGGATGCGCCGGATCGCTCACATACTCGTCTTTACTCGCCCGCGCCGTCGGTGCGCTCCATCCCAACCCCCCCTCGGGCTGAAAGTACAGCGTCTTCGCGGTCGTGCCAGTCGGCGGCCACGTATCGTACTTCTTCCAGACATTGCTCCCCGTCTCGAACATATACGCCTTCGGCAGCGCCTCGATCGCCGCGCCCTTCAGATACTTCTCGAAGAACGGAAACTCAATATGCTCGCGAGAGAACGTGGCCGTATCCGACCCAAACT
>JBBRCA010000132.1:0-8003 GCA_038205325.1 Terriglobales bacterium
TCTCGACCTGCACGCACTTGGATTTTCCGTGACGCACCACAAGGCCACTGAGCAAGCGACGCACCTGGTGTTGGAGAAAGCCAAAACTTGAACTCCGATGCCCAACCAGCCGAATACATCCCGTACTCGTTACTATTTAGCCGCACTCGACTAGCTTTAGCCAGGTGCGAGAAGCGGGTGCCCCAGCCTGCCTAACGGGAACGGATTTTCGGACAGGGGTTTCGACCGCCGCGATACACTCGCATCAGCTTCTGAACTCCGCAACCGTGCGCATCCTCACCCGATACATCCTCCGAGAAGTCGTCACCTACGCCCTGCTCGGCGGCGTGCTGTTCACGTTCGTGCTGTTCATGCGCTACCTCCTCACGCTGATGGAGCTCGCTGTGCGCGGCTCAGTTTCGCTCTCCGACATTGCGCGTGTCACCGCTCTCCTCCTCCCCAACCTCCTCACCCTCACCATTCCGATGGCCGTACTCATCGGCATTCTGCTCGGCCTCAGCCGTCTCGCGTCCGATAGCGAAATCACGGCGATGCGCGCCTGCGGCATGGGCGTCACATCGTTCATCCGCATCGTCAGCATCTTCGTCGCACTGGCCTGGGCCGCGGGCCTCGCGAACACCCTCTACCTCGCCCCCCATGCGGCGTCGGCGCTGTTGCAGTTTGAAGAGCAACGCAAAAATACTCAGGCGTCGCTAGAAGTCCAGCCGCGCGTCTTCTACGAAGACTTCAAGAACTACGTGCTCTACGTTCAAGATGTCCGCCCCGCACCCGGCGCATCCTTGTGGCGACACGTCTTTCTCGCCGATCTCACCCAACCCGCCACGCCGCACATCGTCACCGCCGACGAGGCCTACGTCGTCAACGGCGGCGCGCAAACCCTGCAACTGCACTTAACCGGCGGCTCTCGCCACGACATCTCGCCGACCAACCCCAACCAGTACGACATCTCCACCTTCGCCTCCTCCGACCTCCCCATCCAGACCGGCCAGCAGGAAGAGGCGCACATCACGCGCCGCGACACACCCATCAAAGCGCTCGGCCTTCGTCAACTCTGGCGACTGGCGCACGGACCCGGCAACACGCGCCGCTATGCCATCGAACTCAACAGCCGCTTTTCGCTCCCCACCGCGTGCTTTGTTTTGATGCTGGTCGGCGTTCCGCTCGGCCTGTCTTCCAATCGCGGAGGCAAAGGAACGGGCTTCGTTCTCACGCTATTTCTGGTCCTGCTCTATTACGTTCTCTCGGAAGTCGGCGTAGCGCTCGCGACCCAGGGCAAGCTCTCGCCTTTCCTCGGAGTGTGGGGCGCGAACCTCCTTTTCACCGCCGCCGGCCTCCTCCTCGTTCAGCAACTGTCGCGCGGTGGCGTCGCCCTCAGCGTGCTTTCCAGTTGCGGGGAAGGCATCGGCAAATTCTTCCGCCGGTTTCGCGGCAACACTCCTCAGGGCTTTGAAGTGCCTGTCGCCGGCGGCCTCATGCAGCGCGTGCGCCGCGGCCTGCGCATCCGCTTCCCACTCATCCTCGACGAGTTGGTGATGCGCAGCTTCGTGCAAAACTTCGTCCTCGTGCTCTTCACGCTTTCGTCGCTGTTCCTCATCTTCACGTTCTTTGAACTCATCGGCGACATCATCAAGTACCGCACCCCGCTTGTCACGGTCGGCGAATATTTGCTCAACCTCATTCCGTTTGTCCTTTACAACGTGACGCCGCTGTGCTCGCTGCTCGCGGTTCTCATCACCTTTGGTGCCTTCAGCCGCAGCAGCGAGCTCACCGCCATGAAGGCCACTGGAATCAGCCTCTATCGCATCATTGCCCCGGTGCTGCTGGTCGCCGCGGTGCTTTCGGTCGCGCTTTTTTCTTTCGACGAGCTCTATCTGCCCAGCGCCAATCGCCGCCAGGAAGCGCTGCGCTCGGTCATCAAGGGCAAGCCCGCGCAAACGTTTCTGCGCCCCGACCGCCAGTGGATCTCCGGACAGAACTCGCGCAGCGGCGAACCGTCGCGCATCTTCTACTATCAATACTTCGACCCCTACAAAAACGTCTTCGCGAACCTCACCGTCTTCGAGTTTCAACCCGGCGGCTTCGTGCTGGGCCGCCGCATCTTCGCCTCCACCGTGCATTGGGACGAGCACCTCCAACGCTGGGTCTTCGAAAACGGATGGCAGCGTACCTTCGACGGCGAAACCATTGGCACCTACCAGCCCTTCACGCTTACAAGCTTCCCTGAAATCCACGAGCAGCCCGGCTATTTCAAAAAGGAAGACCTCCAGTCGCAACAAATGTCTTACGCCGAACTCTCGCGCTACATCGGCGACCTCAAACAAAGCGGCTTCGACACCATGGGCCTGCGCGTCCAGCTCAACCGCAAGCTCGCCTACCCGCTCATCACGCTGGTCATGGCGATGCTTGCCATTCCCTTCGCTCTTTCCGCCGGCAAGAAGGGCAGCCTCGCGGGCGTGGGAGTGGCCATTGGCGTCGCCATCTCCTATTGGGTCGTCGCGGGCGTCTTCGAAAATCTCGGCAACATCAACTCGCTGCCCGCAGTTCTCGCAGCATGGTCGCCCGACCTGCTCTTCAGCATGGCCGGAGCGTACCTGTTGCTACGCACGCCCACGTAAAAATCGGATTTCAGCCTAGCTTGGCTAAAACGCTTTTACGTTGATAACCGTCATCTCTGTTGGCAGTCATCACGAAGATCTTGCGATAGTAGGGTGCGCTGTCGGCGCGGCGGAGGAACCACTCGAGCACGGACGGGAAGTAGCGCATCAGGATGCGTGAGGCGCGGATGAAGTTGAGGTGGAACTCCCAGTGCATCATCCACCTGTGAAAGGC
The DNA here is from genome assembly GCA_038205325.1 of Terriglobales bacterium. GTDB lineage: Bacteria > Acidobacteriota > Terriglobia > Terriglobales > Acidobacteriaceae > Granulicella. The sequence continues at coordinate 2,830 of JBBRCA010000132.1, forward strand.
GATGCTTTCGTTGCCAAACTCGGTCACGGTCCAGCCGGGGAGGTTCTGGAAGAGGTCTGAGTCGGGGAAGATGGCGAGCATGTGCTCTTCGAGCCATTCGGGGACGGGGACTTTCTTGCCTAGGTAGTACTTTTTAAGCTCAACGTCTGACGTGTGTGCGAGCGGGCCGCAGGGAAAGCCGAAGATGACGAGCTGGCTGGCGACACGCAGCGATTCAGCGATGACCTTAGGGCGCAGGTCGGGCGGGATGTGTTCGAGCATGTCCGAGGCGAGGACGATATCGAAGGAGTTGTCTGCGAGCGGCAGGTCTGCTGCCGAGGCCGCAAGCTGGGTCATCGGCCATTGGGGCGGGACGGAGAAGGAGAGATCGCAGCCGGTGAAGGGGATCTTACGATACGACCCGATGCCGAAGGGGCCGCAGCCGATCTCGAGCAGCGAACCCTGGGTAAGAAGGTTATTTTGACGCAGGACTCGAAGAATGGGGTAATACCGCGCGGCCCAATTTAGCACTCAGACTCCTACTCAAAATCTTTCGGCAGACTAGCACAACGGTACGGTCCGGGCTCGTGCCTACGCAGCTACAGGGTCTGCGTCTTTGAAAATCTCGGCAACTCCAACTCGTTGCCCGGCCGGAGCGTATCTTCTCCTCCGTACGCCAACGTAAAACCGCCACGCAAAACCGATCCGTGTCATCTCGACCGAAGTCTTCGCGCTCTTTGCGAAGACGCAGTGGAGAGACCGCAGCATTTCGCTCGTCCCACCCAAATCAAATAGACTGGAAACAACATGACCCTCACGAACCTCACCCGCACGATCCTCTCCCTATCTCTCCTCGGAGCGCTCTCTCTTTCCGCGCAGACCGCAGCCCCGGCTGCCAAAGCCCCGGCGCGTCACGCCACCGCAGCGACGGCCCGCAGTGCCGCGGGCACCGCCGGCGGCTGCGCAACGGACGTTCCCGCCTTTTCCCCGAAAATTCCAGCCCTGCCCCCAGCCACACCGTGCGCCAAGCGGCTGATCACCTTTACCACCTCTCCCAGCGTCAAGATGGACTACGTTTCTCCACTCATCACGCCGGAGGTGCGCGAAAGCCTCGGAATGAGCCCCGTGACATTCTCGATCGACTACGCCGAAATCAAAGTGGGCGCAGGCCCCCTTGGCTTGCCGCGAAAGTACTACACGGTGAACTACACAGGCTATCTGCTGGACGGCACCAAGTTCGACTCATCGCTGGATCCCGGCAAGACGCCCTTCTCCTTTCCCATCGGCGCGCACAAGGTGATTGCCGGTTGGGATCTTGGCCTGCAAGGCATGCATCTCGGCGGCAAGCGCCGTATCTTCATTCCCTGGCAACTGGCCTACGGCGACCGCGGCAAGCCACCCATTCCAGCGAAGGCGGAGCTGATCTTCGACGTTGAGCTTATCAGTCAGAGCGACACAGACCCCAACGAGAAGACGCCCACCGCACAGCCGAAGCCAGCCACCAACTCCAAGCCTGCGACCGCCGAACCGCAATCGACGGCGAAACCCACCACTCCTCCGCCCGCGCAGAGCACAACGCCGGACGCGAAACCCGCCACTCCTCCGCCCACGCAGAGCACAACGCCGGACGTAAAACCCACCACTCCCAAACAGTAGTCATCATCTAACCACGAATTGGGGTGCCGGGTGCCCCATTCATCGCGCTTTTGCGATGAGTGGGCCAGGTGCCGCGCGTATCACGAACGCACCACCAATACCTTTACGAGTCCTCCCACCTCGCATCGCATCCAAACCACACATGCTAGATCGCCTGCGCCCGCTCTTTCCGTACCTCAAGCGTTACTGGCGCAGCTTTGCCTGGGGCGGCATCGCGCTCATCATCTACAACGTCACGAAGGCGCTGGTTCCGATCATCGTCGGCGGGGCCATCGACGACCTCCGCCTGCACCTCAGCACCGCTGTCATCGCGCACTCCGGCCTCAAGCTGCTCGGCATCGCCGCCGTCTCCGGGACGTTCCTCTACCTCACCCGCCAAATCATCATCGGAGCGTCCCGCGAGATCGAGTTCGACCTCCGCAACGACCTCTTCGCGCATCTTGAAACCCAGCCTCCAGGCTTCTTCCAACAGCACCGCACCGGCGACATCATGGCGCGCTCGACCAACGACTTGAACGCCGTACGCCAACTGCTCGGCCCGGCGATCATGTACAGCGCCAACACCATCGTCTTCACTGCCGCGGCGCTGCCGTACATGATCCGGCTCAGCCCCAAGCTGACGCTCTTTGCGTTCGTTCCGCTGCCGTTCGCGTCGGTGCTGGTGCAATACTTCGGGGCCCGAATCCACACGCGCTTCGAGCGTATCCAGGCCATGTTCTCCGACATCTCCGCACAGGCCGAGGAGAACTTCTCAGGCGCGCGTCTCATCCGCGCCTTCGCACAGGAACAAGCCCAGATTGAAGCCTTCGAGCGCTCCAACCAGGAGTACATCCGCCGCAGCCTGCGCCTTGCCCGCCTGATGGCGATGCTCTGGCCTACGCTCGAATTCGTCCTCGGACTTTCGCTCATGCTGACGCTGCTGGTCGGCGGCCACGAAGTCGCCAACCACCACCTCACGGTCGGCCAATTCACCAGCTACAACGTCTACATGGTGCAACTCATCTGGCCTATGATCGCCATCGGCTGGGTCGTCAATCTCGTCCAGCGCGGCGCGGCGTCGGTGGTCCGCATCGACGCCCTCATGAAGCAGCGGGCCACCATCAACGACGACCACGCCAACCCTGTACTCGCTTCTACACCCGCGTCCGCCCTCGCTTTTACATCCGCGTTTGCCCTCGGTTCTACACCCGCCCTCGCAAGCTCCGCTGCCACTTCGAGCACCGCGTTTGCTTCTAGGTACCCCAAGCCTTCAGGCTTGGGTCTCACAGGCCAGCAGAAAATCGGGGCTTTAGCCCCTGGGGTACAACCTGCGTCAGCGCAGGACGCCATCATCGAAGGCGACATCGAGTTCCGCGACCTCACTTTCGCCTACACCGCCGACGCCGACACCCTCTCAAACATCAACTTGCACATCCCCGCCGGCTCCAGCATCGCCATCGTCGGCCCCACAGGCTCCGGCAAATCCACACTCGTTTCGCTCATACCGCGCCTCCACGATGCGGAACCGGGGATGGTGCTGATCGACGGCATTCCTGTCCGCGAGTACCCGCTTTCAACCCTCCGCCACGCCATCGGCTTCGTCCCGCAGGAAACTTTCCTCTTCTCCGAAAGCATCCGCGAAAACATTGCCTTCGGAGTCCCCTCGGCGAGCGACGAAGAGATTCACGACGCCGCAAAGTCCGCCCACATCGCGGCCGAAATCGTCGAGTTCCCGCACGGCTTCGCGACCCGCGTCGGCGAGCGCGGCATGACGCTTTCAGGCGGGCAGAAGCAGCGCACCGCCATCGCCCGCGCCATTCTGCGCGACCCCCGAATCCTGATTCTCGACGATGCCCTGGCCAGCGTCGACACCTACACCGAGGAGCGAATCCTCACCTCCCTCCGCGACGCCATGCAGGGCCGGACCACCGTCCTCATCTCCCATCGAGTCTCCACGGCTCGCAGCGCGGACAGAATCGCCGTCCTGGTCGCCGGCCGCATCGTCGAACTCGGGACTCACGAAGACCTGCTCGAACGCGGCGGCTACTACGCGAACCTGTTCGACAAGCAACGCCTCGAAGAGGAACTGGCCACTGCCAGTTAGCACCCTCCCCTCCCCCGGATTTTGCGTAAAGTCCGGAGCCGATTGAACTTAGCAGTGGAATTTGCGATACAAACACCCGCAAAGTCTTGATTTGACGCATTTATAGGCAAAGTCTTCATTCGCAAGATGTTACGGGGTGGGGGGTCACTTTATTTTTGATAAGGCGATAGACTTCGCTATGCGCTTTTCTCTGCTCGCAACCCTCACTCTTAGCCTCACTGCGTCCGCGCAATGGACGCTCCAGGACGCCCACACCACGGCTTCGCTGCGCGGCATCCACGCGCTCGGCAACGGCATCGCCTGGGCCTCGGGGATCGATGGCACGGTGCTGCGCACCGAAGACGGCGGCATTGTCTGGCAGCTCTGCAAGATCCCACCGGATGCTGAGAAGCTCGACTTTCGTGGCGTGCAGGGGTTCGACAACAACACGGCCATCGTGATGTCCAGCGGCAAAGGCGACCTCTCGCGGCTGTACAAGACCACCGACGGCTGCCAGACGTGGAAGAAAGTTTTCGACGATCCCGACGAAACCGGGTTCTTCGACAGTCTGCGGCGAGTGACGGGCAAACAGATGTACTTGCTCGGCGATCCGGTGAACGGAAAGTTTTCGATGTTCTATTCGCAGGACGCGGGCAGCACTTGGTTTATTGCGGACGATCCCGGCCTCGACGCGCCGAAAGACGCTGGCGCATTTGCCGCCAGCAACTCCGCGCTCATCAACGTCGGCCCATTCATGATGTTCGGTACGGGTGGGCCGCGGGCCGCGGTCTACACCGTGCACCCTAAGTGCGATCCAGCCAAGCCGGACGCCTGCGCAGCGGCGTGGACAGCCGTTGTAACGCCGCTAGCCGCTGGGCAACCCGCGTCCGGAGTTTTTTCGCTCGCCGCCCGCTTCACAACGAGCCAAGTCGGTAAGACCAGCAGCATTGCGGTCGCTGTGGGCGGCACATACGATAAACCCGACGATACCACCGGAGCCGCCGCCTACAGTCAGGACGGCGGGACGACGTGGTTGCTTCCACTAACGTCACCGCATGGCTATCGCAGCGCCGTGTTCTACGACTCATCGATTGCAACCTGGATCACGGTCGGCCCCAACGGCACGGACATCTCGACCGACGACGGCCGCAACTGGCGCGCCCTCAAACCCGGCCCCAATGACGCGCCCGACGCCGACAAGAACTGGAACGCGCTCTCGTTGCCCTTTGTGGTCGGGCCCAACGGGCGAATCGGTGTCCTCCGCAAAGACGCTCTGCCGTCGAAGAAGTAGACGACTGTAAGGTTTATGGCGCGGCACCGTCTTATCTGATGTGCGCCGGCATCCGACATAGGCAACGCGCACAGGAGGATGCATGATTCACGAAATCGCAATGGCACTGCGCATGGCGGGCATTATGGCCTGGGAGATCCTGTGGGCGTTGTGTCTCGGCTTCGCGCTCTCGGCCATCATCGAGGC